>DASYXF010000018.1:0-36381 GCA_035935335.1 Candidatus Acidiferrum sp. | reverse complement strand
GCGCTGGGAGTTGCGCTCTTTAATGCGGGAGAAGGCCTCTTTGCGGTATGAGAGGGTGACTTGATTCCCGACCTGGTGGCCCAGGCCCATGGCCGCCTCAATCGCGCTGTCACCGCCGCCAACCACCAGAATACGCTTGTTGACGTAATGGTCCGCTTCGATCAGGCGGTACATTACCTTGGGCAACTCTTCGCCCTTCACGCCGAGCTTTCGCGGGCTGCCGCTCTTGCCGAGCGCCAGAACCACGTTACGCGCTCCATAGGACGCCCTTGTGGTCGTGACGGTAAAAAGGCCGTCATCTCCTTTCTTAACGTCCTCGACCTTTTCTCCCTGGTGACACTTGAAATCGGCGCGTTGCAATACCTTTTTCCAGAAAGCGATCAGCTCTTCCTTGGAAAGTTCCGTTTTGTTGAATTTCCCATGCGTGGGAAATTCAACCGGACTGGTCATCACCAGTTTTTGCCGCGGGTATTTCGCTACGGTTCCGCCGATTTCGCCCTCATCGAGAGTGAGATAATTGAGATTCCTCTCCGCAGCGCGCAGAGAAGCACTGATGCCCGCCGGACCGGCTCCCACAATTAGCACGTCATAAATGCCGCCGGCCGGCCGGTTGCCGCCGAAAGAGGCCATTCGTTTGTGGATGGTGTCGATGGCGTTGCGGCCCTGATTCACGGCGTTTTTGATCAGTGCCAGGCCGCCAAGTTCCCCGACGATAAACAAATTCTTGATGCTGGTCTCAAATTCCGGCGTGAGATACGGCAGGTCCGCGCCCATGCTGGGATGTGCCATGACCATGGTGATGGCGCCCACCGGACATACCTCGGCGCACAAGCTATGCCCAATACACTTGTATCCGTTCACGATTACGGCCTTGCCGCCAAGCATGGCCAGGACGTCTCCCTCCGGGCAGACCATCGTGCAGGCCGCGCATCCGATGCAGTAATTGGCGTCAATATGCGGGTGCTGCGATTTCGGCCCGTCGGAAAACAATTTTCCCTTTTCCGCGGCCAGGCGAGCTTGTTCTTCGCGTTTCTTCTGCCCGCGCAGATAGTTCCACATGAAGAAGCCAATGATGAGAACCGTGACGCCGAAAGCTACGAGCGTATCCATGACTTGGCCCTGATTTCCTCCCAAAAAAAGATGCATTGCTCCGCCATGCGGCGGAAAAAGCGCGAATTAAAGTCTGTAGCCCATAAACAGCGCTATTCCGATGTGAAGTATGGCGAGAATGGCGAACGCATAGCTGAAGGGCCGGTGCACAACGTGCCAAAGTTCAAACACCTGCTGCGTACGGTTCAGGAAAAGGATGCTCTTGGAGAGAGAAGCCTGTTTTTGCGCCACGCGGAGCGCCCGCTCCAGCTTCTGGTCGCGCGTGGGAAGCAAGCCGAACAGGGAGAAGAGCCACGCGCCGAAGCCGGCCTGCTGCAAGCGAACGAGCGAGGTCCGGAACGGCCGCTTGAAATCGAGCAGGAACATCGAGAGTATCGAGGCCACGGCTGGAGTCCGCGCAACCTCGGCGGCCGACGGCAGTTGATACAGGGCGTCCACGGCAAAGCCGAAAGTCGCTCGCTGTTCCTCAAGCTCCTTTTTCAGCGCCTCTTCCTTGTCCTGAATTTCCTTCATGGAAAGTTCCGCGGCATTCAGACTCCGCGGTATCTGCGAGTAGAGATAGCGGCCCACAAAACCGCTCAAAGTCACCATCAGCATGCTCCAGAAGGCCATGCCGGCGATGTTCCCGAATTTAAACGAGGAATGGAATGCAATCACGATGGGCGCCGTGGTCCCCAGGACAATATGGAAATCAAGCCAGTGGCGGGAATTTCCCTGTCTGCCCAGCCATCCCCATTTTTTGCGCAGCGGATACAAATAGATCAGGAAAAACATGAGCACGCCGAGCATCCCCAGCTTGATTCCGATAGAACCGCTGGGCCGAAGCGCCTGATGCTTGGGAGAAAACGGGCGTTGGGCGGCGCCGAGTTTGTAGTAATCGAAGCCGTAGCCTGCAATAACCAGAATCACGGCAAGCGCCAGCATCCATGCCAGAAACACGCGGAGGCGATGACCTCTCTCGCCATCGTCGCGGGCAATTATGGCCGGCCGAACACTCGCGGAAGCACTCATGGTTTGTCTTCCAGTCCTTCCACCAAAATGGTGGACTTGAATCTCTTGTACCCCGTAAAGCGGTGGATGTTGCGCCAGTGTTGGCGGGGAGTTTCCACGTCGATAACAGCCGAAACCGGCATCCAGTAGGACTCCTCGGGATCGTGAAAGCGGATGGTGGCGTAGTGAATTTCGCTGCGCATACCCTGGAGCCCCAGGTCTTTCAGGCTGGAGTCCATCACCGCAAGCAACTTGGTGACGACCCCGGTTTGCGGATCGATCCAGATTGTCCCGGAGAGGGGAATGGGATAATTCTGCCCGCGCAACTGCAGGGCTGCGGGAGAGGAAGCGCCGGGCACCGGTTTGAAATCAATTTTCGCCAGAGTGACGCCGTCCACCGTTTCTTCGCCCGCCGGCTGAAAGGTGTAGCTTGCTTCATAGTTGGGATGAATGATCAGCAACATGGCGGTGAAGCCGTTGGTGATTAGCAGGGTGCGCGCGGCATCGCGGAAGGAAGCCTTCCGTGTGTCGCGTGATTCGACCAGCTTCAACGAGCCGCTCTTTGAATTGGCCTGCATTTGGTAGTCGAAAACGGAATCTTCCCGGTAGCCGACTTTCCCATTCTTCCCGACCATTCCTTGCGTGACGCTCTCGGTGCAGATGACATTGGAGGATTGCTCGAAGAATTTCTCCACAAAGGCGCGCGCCTGAACAAGTGGCTCCATGGCCGCCGAGACCTCAGCGGCACCCGCATCGGCGGGTGGAGCCGCCGGTGAAGGCGTCTGGCCAAACACAGCGGGGCATCCCCAAAAAAGCGTGAGAAGAATTAGCCTGCCAGCCAATCGGAGCCGAAAAGAGAGAGCAGGCGAAACGCGGATTCGCGCAAAATGCCGGATTCTCTCTCTCACCGGAAACCTCCCAGGCGGTAGCCAAAGACCCCGGTCCATTGGGTGTAATTCAAAGTAGTTCCGCGATACCAGCCGAGATTTCCTTCCAGGAAATAACGGGAACCCACGTTCCAGTCCACCACTCCGTTCACAAAGTTGGAGTTTGTGTTGTTCGACAAAACGGTGTTGAACACCTGATGCCCGCCATAAATCTGAAGGTGCAAACTATCCGAGAGGCTTTTGGAGAGCGACAATGCCGTGTATTTTCCGCTTCCGAACGAACTATCGAATTTCGAATAATGCGCGTCGGCGAAGATCCCGGTGTTGCCGATATTGCCCATGGAGATTCCGTAGGACTGGTTGAGCGAAGTTTTCTTGTCCGTGGTCGCGTTACTTTTACCCAGGCTTGCAAAAAGGCCGATCTTTTTCGGCAGGGCCAATCTCACGTCGCCGCTGAGACCCTGAAAAAGGTATTGGTCCAGCAACCCGGTGCCGAGGAGGCGGGGATCAAAAGTGGGCAGGGTACGGAAATAGTTGTAGTTAACGCCAAATCCAAAAAGCTTGACGGGCTGGAAATGCAGCGTCGAATAGCTTTGTGAGATGCAGTTTGGATTGCTGCCACCGTTGACCAGGGGAGAGACCCGCGCGGCATCCGCCTGCGTTGAATTGTAGAAAGAAACGTACTGTTTCCAGGACCAGGTGTTCTCAAAAAACGCGAATTGCCGCGCCACCTTCCATTGAATGGTTGTCAGCGCCAGGCCCATGGTGCTGTAGATGCGGAAATGGTCGAAACTTCCCTGCTCGTAATTCAAGAAAGTTCCGGCGATCCGTTGATCGGGATTGTAGCTCCAGGAAGAAGGGTCCGGCGTCGAGCCGGCGAAAAGTCCAATCGTTACCTTGCGCGAAATCTTCCTGCCGAAATAGCCGCCGTCAATGGTGCTGAGGCTCGGCGCCCACGGAAGGTATAAGCGGCCGACTCCCATGATGTTTGGGGAATACGGACTCTGGTAGGTAAATCCAATGCGGTAGGTGCGGTTCACCAGATCCGTCAGCGTTTGGGTCGGCTGGCCGGTCATCGAGGAATTGCTTGAAGCGATATTCCCTCGCCACGCGCCCATAAAATTCCAATACGTTCCCCCGATATTCTGCATATCGGCATCGATCACCAGGCCGATCTGGCGCGAACTGAATCCACCGGACTCGCTGGTGTAGCCATAATCAAACCCGATGCGTCCGCGGAGGCGCTGCATCGGGCTGAGCCGGGTTACCTGCGCCTCGCGTACTTCACGGACCTCCTCGTCCAGCGGATCGCCATACGTAAAAGTCATCACAATCGGGTATTGATCTTCCTGGGCGGCAAATTGTGATTCGCGGCGGGCGAGAACGCTCTCCGGCGCAAGAAAAGCAGCCTGACCGATCTTCAATTCACCGTTGGTCTTCACCACGTCGCACACTGCGGAGGAATCCGAGACAGAGGACACAACCACTTCTGCAATGTGGTCATATCCACGGTATTGAATCCCCTCGGCGATCACGCCGTCGGGAGGGGCTTCCACCACTGATAACTTCATGCCTTCCTGGAGATCCGCGTTGCGCCCGGCTTCCAGGTACACCGTGTTGTCTCCGACGTACTTCACGCGGAATACCGTTGGCTTTTTGGTTTCTTGCGGGGCGGCGGGAGAAGGAACCGGCGAACCGTCCGCGGGGATCTGTGCCAGCAAAAGAAAGGGAAAACACACGCAAGCCAGACCAACAAGGACGGCCATCGCCCAGGCGTGGCTAATCGGGCCTCGTGCCGATAGCCCCGTGATGATGGTCCAGCCAGACACGGAAACATCTCCCCAGTAGTTGTCTCTGCCGGCGATGCCGGCGCGTTTTGTTGGCCCCCGGCTGACTCCGCTTCCAAATTCAGCGGAGAATCAGCCGTATTCCCTCAACCCTTGTGGCAATTCACGCAAATCGTTGCATTATAGGAGTACCCGCCTACACCTTGATGATTGGAATTCGTATTCTGCTGGTTCGTGTGCGGCGAGTTTCCTGTATGGCAGGCGTTGATGCAGGAGAACACGGCGTAGTTCGTGGGATTAATATGGCAATCCGAGCAACTGGAACCATTATGCGGAATCCGGAAATAGGTGTGATTGAACACCGCGCCAAGCCATGCCTGGGTCACCCACGTGGTGTGGCAGGCCGTGCACGTCGTCGGATAAGAAGCCGCCACGTGATTCGGAACGTTACTCCCGTAGGTCTGCGCATTTGTGTAATACGTCTGATGGCAGCTGTAACAATCCGTTGTCGGATAGCCGGAGGTGTAGTTGCCGCCGAGGTGGCAGTCGGTGCAAGCATTGACCATGGGCCCGATTGCGCCGGTCACAGTCGTGCGCGGAGGCAGCATGTGCGGCCCCTGCAGGGGAAAGCCTGTGGTGCTGTGGTCAAATTTTCCGTCCGTCCAAAGAAGCGTGTCGTGGCACGTTGAACAAAGGGCAGTTGGGAATCCTGCCGTGATGTGGTTCGGAATATTTCCGCCAAAAGACGGCGTGCTATTCCAGGCCGCCAGGTGACAGCCATAGCAATCCGTGTTCGCAGAGGTCAGGTTGTAATTGTTCCCGACGTGGCAATCGGTACAGGCCACCACCTTGCCTGCCGGTGCCAGCTGGTGGGATCCCGTCAACGGCCAACCCGTCGTGCTGTGGTCAAAGACCGCCGTCGTCCAGGTAATCGTGTTATGGCATGTGGAGCAATTGCCCACCGCAAACGGCGCTCCTGCAGTGGAGTGCGTCGGATTGTTGGTCTGCTGCCAGGTCGTCAGGTGGCACTGCGAGTTGCCGCAATCCGTCGGCTGAATCGCCAGCGACGAATAGTTCCCGTTGTGGCATTGATTGCAGCCGGTAACTTTTCCGGCCGGCGCAATCTGGTGCGAATTGGTCAGCGGAAAACCCGTGCTCGCGTGATTGAACGTGGAATCGGTCCACACAATCGTGTCGTGGCACTGCGAGCAGAGCGAAGTCGGGAATCCTGCGGTGATGTGATTCGGCACGGCACCCCCAAACGAGGGTGTGCTGTTCCAGGCCGTCTGGTGACAGCCGTAGCAGTCGGTATTCGCTGAGGTGAAGCTGTAGTTGTTGTTGACGTGGCAGTCCGTGCAGGCATTCACTTTGCCCGCCGGAGAGAGTTGATGCGAACCAAGAAGCGGCCAGCCCGTGGCGGCGTGATTGAACACCACGTTTGTCCACAGCGTCGGACTATGACAGTTGGAACAATTAGATGCCGCAAACGGCGCGCCCGCGGCGGAGTGCGTCGGATTATTGGTCTGCTGCCAGGTCGTCAGGTGGCATTGCGAGTTGCCGCAATCCGTCGGCCCGATCTGCAGATTGTAGTTGTTGTTGATGTGGCAGTCCGCGCAAGTATTCACCTTGCCCGCCGGAGCCAACTGGTGAGAACTCGTCAGCGGGAACCCGGTGGTGCTGTGATCAAAATTGGCCGTTTGCCAGGAAACCGTGTTGTGACAACTGGAGCAAGTCGCCACGGGAAATACCGCCGGAGCCCCGGAATGCTTGGGATTCGTTGTCTGCTGCCAGGTCGTCAAATGGCACTGCGAATTGCCACAATCGGTGGGCGCGATGGTCAGATTGTAGTTGCCGTTGATGTGGCAAGAGGTGCAAGGAACGTTGGCGTGGCCGTTTGTAAGGAGGAAGCCCGTCGAACTGTGATCGAATTTTGCTCCCAGCCAGCTATCAAAAGTGTGGCAGGTATCACAGGTCTGGGGAAACTGCGCGGAAATGTGGTTGGGGTTGGTAGTTTTCTGAAAATCCTGCAGGTGGCATGAATTGCAGGCCGTCGAGAGCCCCAGATACTGCCCAACCGCCGCGCTCTTGTGACAATCATCGCACTGCACCGCGGCGTGTGCACCCAGCAGGGGAAAACGATTCTGGTGGTCTTTCAGCTGTTGTACGGCAATGTTCCAGCCTTGAACCGTGTGACACTGGGAACAATCGGAGCCCATCCTTCGCTGATGGACGTCTTGATGGCAGTCCTGACAGTTTTTTCCCACGTCGGTGAATACCGGTTTGACGTGGCATTGCGTGCATTTCACTTTTTCATGCATGCCACGCAGGGGATAGCTGGTTTTCGTGTGATCGAATTCCGGAACCGCACGGATGGGACGCCAACCCGCGGCGGTGTGGCAGTTTTCGCACGGGATCGTCAGGGGCCCGTGAGGGCTCTTGGTCGTCTCCCGCTGTGGCTCCGCAGCAAAGGAGCTTGCGGGTGTCGCCAGGAGCAATAGAAAACAACACAGCAAGTGAGCGCGGATCACTTTAACTGCCCCCTAATGCAACGGTCCCTCGACACTTCTCCATCGGCCGGGGGAGCAGAACCCCTTGGTATTGAACAAGTTTGTGCGGGACTCAAGGCGCCTGCAACTGTACGCACGGCCAGTTCTCGAACAGTTGCGGAGCCTGTTCCGCGAATTAATTTTTGTTCTGCACCGACCTGGCTGGGATTCGAGAAGTTAGTTGCACCGCGGAAATACCGGGTTGCCTGATTGCTCTCTTTCTAAACCTTATTCGTGGATATCCAAATGGGAAACCTTGCCAACAGGCCGGCTATTCAAATCCTGTGTTGAATTTTGCAGCACTATGTGACGGCCGTCACAAACTGAAGAACGCCCCGGGTGCCTGGATCAGAGAGGTTTCACGTCCGGGCCGTGACAGTCCGAGCATTTCGACGGGGCCTGCTTATAAATCACCACAAGGCTCTCCCCAACCATGCGCGTTTGTGTGTGACATTTATTGCAAGCCACATTTGCATGGCCACCCTGCAACGTAAAATGCGTTCGCGTATCGTGATTAAAGGTCGAAGGCACCCAGCGCTGCGTTTGATGGCAATCCGCGCATGGAGTCTTTCCGGACTTTGCAAATTGGCCGGCGTGAATGTCCTTGTGGCAGTCTTCGCAAACCTGGGAGGTGCCTTTGAACTGCACCTCTTTGGCTCCCACCGGGACCTTGTGACACGCGCCGCATTTCACTGCCCGGTGAGCGCCCAGCAAGGGAAATTTTGTCTTGGCATGGTCAAACCCAACGACGTCCGTCCAGGAACGCGTGTTGTGGCAGGCTTCACACCCGAGCGGTGCGCCGCTGGCGCGCCGTTGAGCCATGCGATCCTTGAATTCCCCGTGATGCGGGTCCGCGTGGCAAGCGGTGCAGGCCACATTCTGGAAACGGAACGGAAGAATCTTGTCGGTTCGCCCGGCAGCCCCTGCCTTATGACAGTCGGCGCAAGCCACCGCGGCGTGAGCCCCGCTCAGCGGGAAATGGGTGTTGCGATGTTTTGCGATCGTGTACGTCGAGCGGTGAAAATCCAGAACCGTGTGGCAGTCCTCGCATCGATTCCGGAAAGGAGCGCCGGCGAATTGATTGTCGTGGGCATCCTTGTGGCAATCGAGGCACGCGGCAAATTTCACCTTGTAAAGGGTGTCTTTCCCGGCCGGGAGATGGCACTTCGCGCACTCGACGCTCACATGATTGCCGCGCAGGGGATAGCCGGACGTGTCGTGTTCCTTCACGCCAAACTGCGAAGGCTTCCAGCCGTTCACCGTGTGGCACTCCGCGCATTCGCCTTTCTTTGGCCGCGACGCAAACTGGCCCTTGTGAGGATCCGGTTTGTGGCAATCGGCGCAGTTGGCAAACGCCACCGGCCTTTTGAAATCGCCGCTCAAATGGCAGCCGGTGCACGCAACCGTTTCGTGCTTGCCGGCCAGGGGATATTTCGTTTTCGAATGATCGAAGCTGAACGCAGGGAGGAGCTTCTTCCAGCCCGCAGTCGTGTGGCACGTCTCGCAACGCTGTTTGAAGGAACCTTTGTGGGGATCGATGTGGCAAGCGGTGCAGGCATCAAATTTCATTTCTTTGTATCGCGCCGCGCCCCCGGGCGCGTCCGGCTTGTGGCATTTCTCGCAAGCCACCTGAATATGCAGGCCGGTTAAGGGGTATCGCGTTTTCGAGTGATCAAACTGCTTGGCCGCTTTCCAGTCGGCGAAATTGTGGCAACGCTGGCAGTCATTGCCAAGCTGCCCTTTGTGCGGATCCTTGTGGCAGGCCACGCAATTCTGCGATAAGCCAAAATAGGATTTGGACAAATCCTTCATCTTGATGAGCGCGCGATCCTCGGGAACCATGTACGACGCCAGGTGACACTTCTCGCAGGCAACGGCGGAATGCTTCCCTTCCAAGTTGTAGCCGGTGTCGCGATGATCAAACTTTTTCTCCGGCGGCTCCCAGTGAATCAGGTGGAACTCTTCCCCGTTATGCTCCAGGTGGCAGCGCACGCAATCCTTGCCATTCGGGTTGGCCATCTGGAGCCGCGCGTGATACCCGTGTTTTGCCGTCAGGCGCTGCGCTACTTCTTTGTGGCAGTCGAGACACTTGAACGTAGGCGTGCTGGCGCCGAACTGGTGGCAACTCGCGCATTGCGTGGTTCCGCTTAGGAATTGATGGGCCTTGGAGAGTGGACCGGGAGAGATTTGGGCGTGAACGAGAGCCGGCATCAGCAGGGTCAGCGCGAGATAAAAGCAGTGGCGCAGCCACGCCGATCGAAGGGGACACCCGATCCCATTTCCGACAGGGGTCTCGAAAAAGTCCAAAGCGTTCTCCGGATTAGGATTGCGGCAGCAACTGCAGGCTCGGTGAACAGAAAATATCATGATTGAGCGGCGCTCGGCCGGTGGAACGATCTTGTGTGTCTAGTTGAGAACAGAGAGAGTGGAAACGCGCCGGCAGGAAAGAATGGGCTGCGGTTTCTAGGGAGCAGATGGCGCGGAAGGCGTAGTTTTCGTAGCAACCCGCGAAAAATGGTTGCGCAAGGCTTCCGCCAGGGAGTTTTCAAATGCCTTGCTGGATTCCAAATCCCAATACTCCTTCTGCACGGCGAATTGATCGGAGTTCCGGCCGAATCCCCGGAAACTGGCATGGATGATCGTCCGGGCATACCCATCCGGGAGCAGCACGGAGTCGATATGAACGCGGGCGGACCCGTGCTTCCAGTCCACTCCTTTGGGACCCGACTCGGGCAAAGTATCGCGCAGAAGTTCCTCCCTGTTGAGTTCGAGCGAAAATGTCCAGGAGTCCTCGTTCAACTGGTCGGAGGAAATAATCCAATGCGCTTCTCTTCCATAGGACTGCAAATATTCCTGGATGTCCAAGGGTGAAAATGCCAGTTCGATACAAACGCCTTTCTGTTTGGGGGCGACTTTCTTTTTGCCGGAAGCCTGTTTCTTCGTTCCGCCGGAGGCGGCATCGTCCCAATCAGGGCAGGCTTTGACGGGAGGCTTCGTGGACGGATTTTCCTGCGAGGTGAAGGCGGGAAGCGGCGTCAGCGCGACGAAAAGGAGAAGAGCGAGCACGATGTTTCGCAGTTTACCCCAGAAATCGCAAGGTTGCCGCACCGTCGAAACCGGTCGAAGCAGGACGCAACAAGCGGCAGCGGGCCATCCGTACTGCGCTTTCCGCAAACCAAACTGGCTGGCAGCTCAGATTCTTACCATACCGGACTCGGGTGATTACCCGGTTCTGAATTAAAGGATTCTCCGAATTGTTCGAATCCGCCGAACCGCTATCTTGGGGGTACGAGAGCGGGCCGCCTCCGCGCGCTGGGCTCCTACCTCTTCACCCCGAGAACAAACTGCCCAGACACGGAGGCGGACCACCTCATCGTTGCAAGGCGGCGAAGGCAAAGACTCGCAAAGCGCGAGGATTTGGAAGCCATGGTGCCGGCCGCATGAAGCGGCAGCAGAGCAAACACGCAGAGAGGGAGGCCATGAACAACTTGAGCAACGATGTTCCCAAATTTGTGACGCAAGCCAAAGCCTCTTTCCTTCTGGGCATACCGGAATCCGAGTTGCGCCGCATTTCGGATGAAGCGGGATTTGGCCACCTGGAACGAGCCGGAAATGAAGAGCAAATCTATTTCACGTACGAGGAATTGCGCCAAATTTTTCAGCTGGCTTTTCTGGCGCAGCAGAACCATTGACGGTCGCGCCGCCGGCGAGGGTGGCGGTCCGGCACACAAGCGGGTCAGCGAATCGATTGTAGGCAGCCCCCTTAAATGATTGATCCCTATACGGCTTAATTCGATTCCCGCAACTTATCCGCGCACCGCGTGTTTTACCCTCAGAATCTCGAAGTGCACCATCGTCCGCGCCGTACCCAGTCGGCGCCCGTAAATTTTGCGAGGATTCGAACATGCCCATCAGGAAAATTGCTGGACTGTTTTTGCTTGCCCTACTGTCGCTCTCAGTTCCCGCTGCAGCTCCCGCTCAGGTCGCTGTCGGCATCTCCGTACACATTGGGCCGCCGGCTCTGCCTGTGTATGTTCAGCCCGCCTGCCCTGCGCCGGGCTATATCTGGACGCCGGGATACTGGGCTTACGGACCCGACGGCTACTTCTGGGTCCCCGGCACCTGGGTGCTCGCGCCCACGCCGGGTTATCTCTGGACTCCCGGCTATTGGGGCTGGGGTGGCGGCGTCTATGTTTGGCATGCCGGGTATTGGGGCCCGCACGTGGGCTTCTACGGTGGAATTAACTATGGGTTCGGCTACGGAGGCGTCGGCTTTGTCGGCGGCGAATGGCGCGGGGGCGTCTTTCACTACAACACGGCCGTCACCAACGTGAACACCACGGTGATTCACAACACCTACGTCAACAACACGGTCATCAACCGCACAACCGTAAACAATGTCAGCTATAACGGCGGGGCGGGCGGCGTCACCGCGCGGCCCACGTCCGCGGAACTGGCCGCAGAGCACGAACACCACGTTGCGCCGACTTCTCTTCAGACCCGGCACGAGCAGACTGCTCGCAGCGACCGCAGCATGCTGGCCTCTGAAAATCACGGGCGCCCGGCGGTTGCCGCCACAGCGCACCCGGGACAATTCCACGGCCAGGGTGTGGTAGCGGCGCGCGCAGCCGGCTCCACGGGAAACCGGCCAAATTCCGTTGCCGGCAACAATCGCAACGCCGCGGGGCATAATGACCGGCCGCCCAATGCTCGTTCGAACGGCTCGTTCAATCGGGACAATTCCAACCGCCCGAACGCGACAGCGCGAAATTCCTCCCAGCACGTCCAGCAGAATTCACCGAACGGGCCGCACCAGTTCGCGAAGAATACGAATGCAAATCGGGCGAACCACACAAACGGAAGCGCCGGTCACCCGAACGCTTCGCGGCCTCCGCAGCAAAATCGCCAACAGGCGCCGAAGGAGCACGAAAACGGCGGACACCCTGGCGGCCACGGCGGACGCTGAGTTCCCTTTTGGAGTGCGGCGGCTCTGCCGCCGCTTTTGAGGAGTAAAACGTTCTCCCCAATTCGACTGGAGAGATCGTGTTGGCTCCGCAAAAGCGGAAGCAGACCTTCCGCACTCCAAATGGATCGTCTGCTATCTTCAACAACTGTTCGGACAGATGACTTTTCAGTGAATCAGCCTAGTTTGGAATCCACAATCGCCAGCGTCTGTTGTCCGCGCACGAAATTCACGTCCGTAATTCCCAGCAGCCCGCGCAACTCCTCGGCCGGCACTTTCATCGGCCCCGGCGAATCCGCCTTTCCCGGCGCCGGTTGGGGAAACGCGGTCGACGTCGCGGTGTGAAACGTCACGTTCCCTTCCACCTTCTGCATGGTCTGGTGGATATGGCCGTTCAGCACAGTGACCGAACCAAACTTTTTCAGATAGCCCAACGCCTGTGCGCTGTCTTCCGTGCCCCATCCCCATTCCGGGTAAATGGACCACAGCGGAATGTGCGCGAACACCACGATCGGCGTGCTCTTCGACAGATGCTTCACATCGTCTTCCAGCCACTCCAACTGGTCGTGGCCGAGAGTGCCCAGCCCGCCCGCCTTCAGATTCATCACGTTCACCAAGCCCACGAAATGGACGCCCTTCTTCTCGAAGCTGTACCAGCCTGCTCCCTTGCTTCCCTTTCCGTACCGTTCCAGGAACTGCTTCCCGTCGTCATTCAGGACATCGTGTTCGCCTGGCACATAAAAGACATCCTTCGGATTCGCACCCTTCAGGATCTGGTCCACCGTATCAAACTCCTCCGGCTTCGAAAGATGGCTGATGTCGCCCGTGTGCAGCAGGAATTCCGGCTGCACCTTCAGCGCGTTGATCTTGTCCACCGCCGCCTTCAGAGTTCCCACGACGTCGGTGTTCGCCGGCTTGTTGAAGCCCATGTGGCTGTCGCTGATCTGCGCGAAGCTCAACTCTCCCTTCATATCCGCGGGGTCGAGATCGCCGATCCCGCTGAACGCATAAGAGTTCAGCACGCCGCCTTTGATCACGCAGAGCGTTCCCGTCCCGGCCCACGCCATGCACTTCAAGAATCCGCGCCGGTCAATTCCGTCGTTGTTCTGATCGAATAAAATTTCATCCTTCTTTTTGTTGCTCATCGCTTCTCTCCTCTCGATTCTTTTTCGCTGGCCGAGGCTCCGTCACGTTCTGCCCGTTTTAGGGAGGACGGCGCGGGCCTTCAGAGAAAGGGGGGCAAGCCCGCGCCGTGTGTGTGAACGTGTTCATGGTGGTAGACCCCGTAGGGCCGGCTTTTATTCCCTGGCAGGCCGATTTCTGCCCAGAAATTCTTTTTACCTTTAATCGGCCCGGCGGGAATAAAATCGAGGCCGGTCAGGTTATCTATGACAAGGGGCAAGTGAAAGGTGAACGTGTTAGAGGGAGAGGACAGAGCCCGATTTGAGGCCATCGTGTTGCCGCATCTGGACGCCGCCTTTAACCTGGCGCGCTGGTTGCTGCGCAATCGCACCGATGCCGAGGACGTCACCCAGGATGCGGTCGTCCGCGCTTTCCGGGCGTTCGGCACCTATCGTTCGGGGAACGCCCGGGCGTGGCTGCTGCAGATTGTCCGCAACACCTGCTTCACCTGGCTTCGCCAGAATCGCATGGCAGCGGAATTTATGGAGTTCGACGAAACCACGATGCCGCAAGAAAGTGAAAATCCGGAAACCCTGGCTTTAGAGGGCAGCAACCGGGAACAGCTTACCCGCGCCTTGGAGGGACTCCCGGAATCGTTCCGGGAAATCCTGGTTCTGCGGGAACTCGAAGGGTGTTCCTACAAGGAGATCGCGGAAATCACTTCGCGGCCAATCGGCACCGTAATGTCCGCGCTCGCCAGAGCGCGCGGCCAGTTGCGCACCGCTCTTTCGAATCCTGCGCCAAAGGAGGCCCGCCGTGCCGTGTGAACAAACCCAAAACCAGTTGCACGGCTATCTCGACGGCGAACTCGACCCCGTCAGCGCCGCAAGTTTCGAGAAACACCTGGAAACCTGCCCCGACTGCAAACAAACCCTTGCCGCGGAGGAGGCCCTGCACCAATCCATTCAGAAAGCTAACCTCTATGAGCGCGCTCCGGAGTCTCTGCGCAAGAGTCTCATGGGCAAGTCGGAGGCCCGATCGGAGGTAAAACCGTTCCCCGCGCCGCGTGCTTTTGCGTGGCAATGGTTGGCTGCCGCCGCCGTTTTTCTGCTCGCCGCTCTGGCCGGCTGGCAACAATTGCAAAAGCCCCAGGGGCTTTCCGAATCGCAAGTTATGGCGGCGGCGCTCTTGGATGCACACCTCCGTTCGCTGCAGCCCGGCCATCTCACCGACGTCGAATCCACCGACCAGCACACCGTGAAACCGTGGTTTGATGGCCGCATCGATTTCGCTCCGCCCGTCCGCGATTTCGCCAATGACGGATTCCCCTTGCTCGGCGGGCGCCTGGACGTTGCCGGAGGCCGCACCGTCGCCGCGCTTGTCTACGCGCGCCGCAAACACATCATTAATGTGTTCGTGGAAAAGTCTCAGTCCGAAAACTACTGGAATGGCGCCGGCGAATCCCAGGGCTACCACTGGCTCGTCTGGCAGCAGAATGGATTCTCCTTCTGCGCCGTATCAGACGTCTCTCCCGCCGATCTCGCCCAATTGCAGCAACACTTCCTGGCGCAATGACGGTTCTTGGCGTCCCCTAGGCCCATGCCCGGGACCGGGCGCGGATTACTTCATATCACCTCGACCCGCACGTGGCTGCCCGTTTTTGCAAGCGCAGCGTCTCGTGTGACGAGCGGCGCATCCAGCGCTTCCGCCAAGGCCAAGTAAGCGGCGTCATAAGCGGTCAGGCCGTGCCGCATTTGCCCAATGCGATCGAGCAAGACGAAATGCGGATAGCGGGTAAGTGGAAAATCGAGGAGATCCGTGAGAGCTTCCGCACCGCGCTGGGCGGAGATGACGCCCGAGCGCTCATATCGGCGCAACACCTGCGCGACTTCCAGATCGATCAGATGAGGAGCATGCAGCGTCTGGTTCTTTGCGAAGAGAAAGTTGCTCACCTGCCGGGCGGCGGGCGTTTGCAGGAGAACTTCAAGCAGCGCGGAAGCGTCGACAACGATCAGCGGCTGTTCCTCTCGGCGCGCACCGCTGCTGCCGGCGCCACGCGAGGCCGCACGGGCTGGCGGCTCGAAAGCCGCTTCCGAATTTCATTGAGCGTAGGGCGGTCGAGGGCCTGGCGCAGTTCACGAAGCAAATAGTCCGAGAGAGACATCCCTTCAAGCGCCGCTCGCGCCTTGAGTTCGCGATGCAACTCGGAAGGTACATTCCGGATCTGAACCATGACGGGCATGCGATCAGCATACTTGCATGCAGAACACATGTCCACCTCCGTGTAGGGGCCTTTTTCGGCCGCGTTCAATTGTATTTCTTGCCGCCCGCGCTCATGTGGCCCAGGGCCCTCGATGCCCTAGGGCATCGGCTTTGTACCCGGTCCGTCGTGGCGGACGCCGTTAGGATGGCAGCTTAGCGTTTGTACCGGAACTCTCCGGACCAGCGCTAATTAAGTGCTTTGCGCTTTTTGTTCGCCAAAATTCTGGGACGGGCCACAATCTGCTCTTTCACCTCGCTCAGAAAATCCCCGGAACCGCTGCTTTTTCGAGAGTGGGCGAGCAACTAATTTCTCCGGGCGGGGTTGAGGCTGGCAAAACCGCGTGGATCGTAATGCTGATGGCCGAATCATGAACGTGAACGAACACGAACGAGCCAGGCCCAACCTTGCTGGACTTGTGTCTTCCGGGCAACAGGCTGAGATGAAATTACTCCTGGCGGGTGGTTGGCCTCCCTTGAAGCCGTTGCCAGTGTTCAAATATGAATCAGCCGCTTATCGCGCCTCCATCGAGTTCGACAAGGTCCGCGGAGAATGGGTCTGCCGCAAAACCTTTTTGCCGTCCAACAATGTTCAGGAAGTGCGCGGTGGGTTGGAGGAAGTGGCCAGGTCCTTACCAGACATCCCAGCGGAGGCGTTTGCTGAACCTCCCCGAACGCAACAGAAAAAGCAGGAACTTGATCGAGAGGCCAGCCGTCGTCTTCAAACCATTCTTGAGTGGAAGGTGAACTTCGAGAACGGCGCACTCTATTCGGACCTGCAACACTATCTTTCCGAAAGTCAGCAACAGGAGATTGAGGAGATCCTCCGGCTGACGCTGACTGCCCGGCAGCTTCAGTTCAGCCCGAAGAATGTCGCCTCTGTCTTTGACGCGCTTTCGAAAGCGGGCGGCAAACTTGCAACACTTTTGGAAATCGCACGGAGGAACAAGACCCAGGAAGCGACGGACCCGACGGCAGGAGTGGAACTCACCGCACCCAGTGCCATACTCCAGCCGCTCGTTTCAAATTTCATTGCCGAAACCGTTGAAGATTCACCTGAAGAACAGATGACGAGTGTCTTCCCCGAACAGGACCAATCCTCCTCGCCGAAGGTGACGGAGGATTTTGCGTCTCAGGCACCGGAGATCGCTCGGCCCCAGATTCTCGAGGCCAACCCGCCATCGTTTGTCGAAGAACACCGGGAAAAAGTGAATGAGCGTATCTCAATCGCCGACGTTCGGCCGCAAGTTCGAACGCGCAAAGTTGGGCCGTCAACGAATCGTTTTGAGAATTCGGCCTCACGCCGACATGTGCTTGAAATCTCCGGCGTACATGTCGCGGCATTCGCCGTGGTGTTCTTGTTCGCGGTGATCAGCCTCCCCATCGGGCTCACAGTGGGACGCGGTCCGCTCGGGCAGTGGTTCCAGGATGGTCTACAATCGCTGTTTGGTGCACGCGTCACGCCACCCGCACTGCCTGATCATCCAGTCGAGACAGCTTCGAAAGATCCCGCTCCATCGTCGCCAATTCTTTTAACTGATTCCGATAACTCGTCGCGAACCGTTACGCCGGATGCTGTCACCCCTCCCGAAGAAACGCCGGGGGAAAGCACCCAGGACTCGGAGTCTCCTGGGAACGCACCGTCCACAATTTCAAATTCACCTCCTGCAACAGAATCGAAGCCTTTCCTCCACTCCGACTCCGTTCCCGTGCGCGATGGCTTGACCGGGCTAATTGCGCGAACTGCCCCTCGCTCCGCAACTTCCAAACCAGCACCTTCGCGCAAGGCTGTAGACTCGGCGATCGAAACGTGGAAAAGGCCCGCCCCTCTCCGCGCCGCAGGTTCGAGGGGCACAGCACCGCGCAGATCGACGCCTTCCGGGCCTTCCGGAATTTTGGTTTCCGCCCCAGCTCATGGCGGCAAACCGTTCCGAGTCAGCTTCCCGGAAAAGCCGATCGCCGCCACTTCCTCGGTTGCCATGACATCGGAACTATCCGTTCTGGTCCCCCCCGCTCCCGGGCCGGACGCGGCCCATCAATCGTCGCGATTGCAAGCCGGCGAGCTTGTCTCCTTCGTCTGGCCTCGATACGCGCGGCAGGGGGATCGCTATGGAGCGGCGGAAACCGTTCGGGTCCGCGCCATCGTCGGACAATTTGGCGAGGTTCTGGACGTCAAGCTTTTGAGCGGCTCGGCCGCTCTTTTTCCCGCTACGAGGAACGCTATCCGTCTGTGGCGTTACAGGCCCACTTTTTTGAATAAAAGGCCCATCCCCGTTGAGCAGGACATCACCATTGAATTCCGCCCGCCGCAATATTTATCCCAGGTGCGCACGCAACATCCCTCGCACAACTAGCATCCGCGTCCCTGGTCAATCCATGAGTCATGGTTTTCTGGAATCCGGTCGCATGATCCCACCGGCCAATTTTTCGTTGCGAGCAGGGCAATCGCTATTCCATGTAATGACCGGACGCTCCTTGCGGCGCTCCGGTCGCGTGGGTTGGCCAAAGCTGTGCAAATTAACCTCAGGTTTATCTACCATCTGTCACCGTCGATGGCAAAGTTGGCTCGCTTCCTTAGCTCAGGGCGTTTAGGCCACACGAATCAGGCTCCGACAGGCAATTCCAGCACGACGGCATGAGTCTAAGTTCCGTTTCACGGGACTCGTGAACCAGTAATAACGAAAGCGTGTAGAAACCTGTCAGGCCCGAGGTGCGGTTTCCGCGGCGGAGCCCAACTTCAGGGGTCGCTTCACTTGTTTGCCTGCAAGTGCAATCAAGGAAGTGATTTGAATCATTCCGGCTGGTTCGGACGGAGAGGTTTTCGATGGTTACAACTAGGAATTCGTGTGCTTTGATTCTGCGTTCGGCGTTGCCCTTTTGCTTCCTGGCGCTCTTTTTTTCGCTCATTTGCCCTGCGCGCCTTCATGCTCAAGCAGACTCGGCAAACGGGCGCCTCGAAGGATCGGTGCTTGATTCTTCCGGCGCTGCCGTGCCCGGCGCAACAGTGGTCATCACCAACAAGAAGACCGCAGTTTCCACAACTCTGAAAACCGAAGACGACGGGCATTTCGTGGCGCTCTATCTGGCCCCCGGAATCTACGAGGTTTCCATGGAGAAGGATGGCTTTCAGAAACAGGTGCTGCAAGATGTCACCGTAACGGTCGGTACGACGACGGTGCTGCATCCTCGGCTGACGGTCGGCAAAGTGGAAACCTCCATCATCGTCAGCGCATCCGCCATCGCCATGGATGCGACGCAATCCTCGCTCGGAACTGTGGTCGACAATCAGAACATCCAGTCCTTGCCTCTGAACGGGCGCAACTTTACGGACTTCGCCCTGCTCACACCCGGTGCCACCACGGACGGCGACTTTGGCATGATCAGCTTCAACGGAATCGCAGGCAACTTCAACAACTACACCGTGGACGGCGGCAACAACAACAATGCGTTCTTTGCGCAGCAGATCGGGCGCACCAGCATTCCGTTTCAGTTCAGCGAGGATGTCATCCAGGAATTTCAGGTAACCAGCACAGGCTACGAAGCCGAGTTCGGCCAGGCCGGTGGAGGGTTGGTCAACACCGTAACGAAAAGCGGGGGCAATGTTGTGCACGGAGACGGTTATTATTACATTCAGGACTCGGCCTTCGGCGCAAACCAATCCATCAATAACAGCAGCGGAATTGCAAAGCCACACGACCGGCGGCAGCAATTCGGTGGCACGATTGGCGGCCCGATCAAGAAAGACCGGCTGTTTTACCTCGCAAACTATGAAGGTCAAGTCCGCAACGAGCCGCTGACCGTCAATAACGCACCTGCCCTGGTGGGTATACCTCCTACTTTTTTCCAGGACAACCCGGGAATAGCCGCGCAGGTTGACGCCGCTTCGGGCTCGTTTCCACGGAGCTTCAACCAGAATACGGCCTTCGGAAAAATAACCGGGAACTTCAACGACAAGAACTCCTTTGCGGCATCTTATAACTACCAGCGCTATCGCAGCCCGCATGGTTACTTCAATACGCCAACATCAACCGGTGACGGGCTGGCGCTCACCGACGGCGCCACCAGTCAGTTCTTCCAGTTTTCCGTGCAGACCACCTTCAGCACTTCCAGCGTTAACGATTTCCGCTTCCATTTCGGCAGCGACCATCACTTCGACCTTCCGCCATCGCCTGTTTCCTCTCCTGCGGTAACCATCCAGAATCCCGATAGCGGCTTCGTTTTTGGTGGCGCGCGCTTCCAACTGGCCACAACTGACAAGCGCTACCAGTTCGTAGACACATTCACCCATGTGATGGGCCGTCACACCGCAAAATTCGGCGTGGACATCAACATCAATCGCGATTCTGACTACTTCGTTTATGGGCCAAAGGGCGAATACCGCTTCGGCGGTCTAAATGACGTCGTGACCGGAAACTTTGAACTCTACCTCCAGTCTTTTGGCCAATCCACGGCGCTCTTTACCTCCCCCACTTATTCTTTCTTCGCGCAAGATCAGTTCCGCGCGACCCGGCGCCTGACCCTGAACTATGGCCTGCGCTACGACCTGCAAGTCTTGCCGCAACCAAAGCCGTGCAATCCGGACTACGTCGCCACCTGCCACATTCCTTACAGTAAGAATATGCTTTCTCCGCGAGTGGGATTTGCCTATTCCCTTGATTCACGGAACTCCACCGTCGTCCGCGGAGCGTTCGGCCTCTTCTACATCCAGACGGATTTGCTGGACGTCTCTCAAGCGTCGATTTCCAATGGAATCAGCCGGCAATTTCTGGTGGTCGTTGGCCCCGCTTTCGGTAACTCGACCCCGCTTGTAACGTATCCAAATAGCTTGAGTTCGTTCCCTTCGGGCGCAGGAGGGTCCCCGTCAATCGTTGTGTTCACACCAAACTATCGCAACCCGTACGTCGAGCAGGGGAACATCGCGGTGGAACACCAGTTCGGCACCAACACCGCTTTGAGCGTCGGCTACGTCTACAGCCATGGCCTGGCTCTCCTCGGAAACTCTAACGGCGTCACACGGCAGGCGAACGGAAATTTTGGCTTGGACCTGAACCTGGTGCCATCCGCTCAGCAGCCAGCCTTCGGAGGCTCCTACGCCACGGCAACGGTTACTTTGCCAAACGGGAAGACCTTCGTCACTCCCGACTTCAGCGCGATCGATGGTTTTGTGAACCCGAATTTTGGGCCCATCAACGCCGTGGATAATTCCGGCCATTCCGTTTACAACGGGTTGCTCATTTCGCTGCGTCACCATGAAAAGCAATTTTCGGGCTCGGTGGCCTACACTTACTCCCACGTCAACGATCAGGGGACCGGTTACTTCAATCAGTTCGACCAGCAAGCACAGAGGGGGCCTTCGCAGCTCGACCAGCCGCAAAGGTTCGTCGCTACTGCAATTTGGACTCCGACGCAACGCTACGTAAAGGGCTTCGAATTTGGCGCCGTCCTGAACTTTGCCAGCGGCCGGCCTTACACCGCGGTGTTCGACAACCCGGAAGTCAATTTCTCCGTGGTCCCCGGCGAGAAATTCAACGGTTTCCGAGGCCCAGGGGTAAACAACGTGGACCTGAATCTGTCGCGGACATTCAGGATTGGCGAGCGGTACAGCCTGAAGTTTTTAGCTGAAGCGTTCGACATTTTCAACCACGCCAATTTCCAGCAGACCAATCTGGACAACGTGCAGTACACGCTTACCCAGCTTGACGATAGCGGCGTCAACAACAGCAACTGGAGCGCCGCTCCCAATCCGGACTTCGGCCACCCTCTGGCGATGGTGCCACGCTTCGGCGCCAGGAGCTTTCAGTTCTCCACGCGGTTTAGTTTCTAGCCGCAAAGCTCCTGGTAGTTGGCTTGCCGGCCTTACGACAAAGAGGGGCCGTTTCAGCTCGTTCTCGCCGAACCCCAACAAGTGCCAGGGGCCGTCTTGGCATTGATGCACCATTCGGCCTCAATCTCCTTTCTGGCCGCCAGACGCTCAGATGCCCGCTGAAGTGCGGACTAACGTTGGCTCGCGGGCCGAAGACCGCTCTGCCTGTGGCAAAACCTTACTTGACTTTGCCCTTCGCTCCATATATGAACGGGGGGATTCCTGACCTGTTTGCTGGGACCCGGCCCGGTTTTCTCCCATTTTTCTGAAAATCGTGGCCTGCGGCTATTCTTCCGAGGGACCTCTCCTCGGCGGATTGTGTCTGCCAGTTCTCCAAACGGCAGGATCGCCGACTTCAGGACGCAATTTCAGGGGGGGGAAATATGGCCAGCGGCACTATAGCTCTCGAAGGGGCACCGGCGGAATATGGCATTTGGCGCGTCATCATGGCTTCATCCGTGGGCACGATGATTGAATGGTACGACTTCTACATCTTCGGGAGTCTGGCCGCGATTTTATCGCCGAAATTTTATCCACCCGGCAATGAAACTTTTGCTTATATCGCGTACCTTGCGACGTTTGCGGTCGGATTTCTGGTCCGCCCTTTCGGCGCGCTCTTTTTTGGCCGCATCGGCGACATGGTTGGCCGCAAATACGCATTCATCGTCACGCTGAGTATTATGGGCGGCGCCACCGCTCTCATTGGACTTCTCCCCACCTATCAGACGGCCGGATGGTTTTCTCCCATCACTTTGTTGGCGATTCGCG
This sequence comes from Candidatus Acidiferrum sp., assembly GCA_035935335.1. GTDB lineage: Bacteria > Acidobacteriota > Terriglobia > Acidiferrales > UBA7541 > Acidiferrum. The sequence continues at coordinate 14,086 of DASYXF010000018.1, read as the reverse complement.
TTCTGCAGGGACTCGCTCTTGGCGGCGAATATGGCGGTGCGGCAGTCTACGTTGCGGAGCACGCTCCCGATGGGAAGCGCGGCTTCTACACCAGCTTCATCCAAATCACTGCCACCCTGGGTCTGTTCGTTTCCCTGCTGGTGATCCTCGGCACGCAAAACGCCTTGAGCAAGGACCAGTTCGCGGATTGGGGTTGGCGCATTCCTTTCCTTCTCTCGATCATTCTGGTCACGATCTCCCTGTATATCCGTCTGAAGATGAAGGAATCCCCCATCTTCTCTCAGATCAAGACCTCGGGAATGACCTCCGCCAAGCCGCTGACCGAAGCATTCACCGTTTGGAGCAACCTCAAGCGCGTTCTCATTTCCCTTTTTGGAGCAACCGCGGGCCAGGGAGTAGTCTGGTACACCGGTCAGTTTTATGCACTGTTCTACCTGCAGACAGTGCTCAGGGTGAATGCGAAGACGTCGAACATTATCGTCGCCATTGCCCTTCTTCTGGCGATGCCTTTCTTCACACTTTTTGGCGCGCTCTCCGATCGCATCGGGCGCAAATGGCTGATGATGGCCGCCTGCCTGCTCGCCATCCTTACTTACATTCCTATCTATAAATCGATGGAAGCCGCTGCGGGCAATAACATCAACGGTTTGAAATCCGCCAGGAACAAGGTAACCGGCGCAATCAGCCTTACAGCCCTCACCTCCGATTCCGCAACGGGCCAGCAGGTGCCCGCCAAGGAAGCGGCGAATCCGAACATTACCAAGCTGGTCCTGCTGGTTTTCGTCCAGGTCATCTTCGTCTGCATGATATACGGCCCGATCGCCGCGTATCTCGTTGAGGCTTTCCCGGCGAAGATAAGGTACACGGCTCTCTCTCTGCCTTATCACATAGGCAACGGCGTCTTCGGAGGATTATTGCCGCTCATTGGATTATCGCTGTGCGCGCGCACCGGCAATATCTATGCGGGGCTTTACTATCCGATGGGCGTTGCTGCCATTACGCTGGTGTTGGGTTCCCTTTTCCTGAAGGAAACTCACGGCACACTCATCTGGGCCGAGTACGATCAAGCCAGGAAAGGCTGAGTTTCCGGCATCGCTCGGTACGCTCGCCGGTTCGATATCCGGCTACATTGACGAGCGAACCGCCAAAGTAGCATTATCTTTCTCTCGGGCGGCATTTGCGCCATCGGGTAACGTGGCCCTGCCGCTCTTCCGTTACGTGCCGCTCCGCACGCGTGGTCCAATTCGTTCGTGGTGTGCAGTCCTTACTTTCCAAGGGAGTTGCTGCCGTGCCGACAAAAACCCTCGCAAAAAAGTCCGTTTCCAAAAAATCTCAGCCCAAAAAGCACGGGCTTACGGAAGCACAGATCGCCGTCCACTGGAAAGAAGAGGACAACATCCGCCCGCCGGCGCGCTTCATCGCCCAGGCCAACCTGCACGACCCTCGCATGGTCGAACGCTTCAGCGAAAAGAATTTTCCCGAGTGCTATCGCGAGTATGCCGAACTTCTCCACTGGGATCAGTATTGGCACACCACGCTCGACACTAATCACCCTCCCTTTTGGAAGTGGTTCGTCGGCGGCAAGCTCAACGCCAGCTATAACTGCGTCGACCGCCACCTGGCCAAATACAAAAATAAAGCCGCCTTCATCTTTGTTCCCGAGCCGGAGGATGAACACCACACCGTCATCACCTTCCAGGAGCTGTATCGCCGGGTGAACGAAACCGCCGCCATGCTCCGCGATTTTGCCGGCCTGCAAAAGGGCGACCGCGTCACCATCCACATGCCCATGATTCCGGAGCTGCCGATCACCATGCTGGCCTGCGCCCGCCTCGGTGTGATTCACTCCGTCGTCTTCGGGGGATTCTCCGGCGAAGCCTGCGGCCTGCGCGCCGCCGATTCCGGCAGCCGCATCCTGATTTACGCTGACGGCTATCACCGCAACGGCCGTTGGGTGGACCACAAGGCCAGCGCCGACATCGCCGTGAAAACCGCGGAAAAAGAGGGCCAGCACATCGACAAAGTCCTCGTCTGGCGCCGCTACCCGCACAAGTATTCATCCGACGTCCCGATGATCCTGGAGCGCGATTTCTTCGTAAATGATCTGCTGAAAGATTACCGGAACGCCGTCGTCGAGCCGGTCCAGATGGAATCCGAAGATCCGCTCTTTCTGATGTACACCAGCGGCACCACGGGCAAACCCAAGGGCTGCCAGCACCGCACAGGCGGGTACCTCGCCTACGTTGCCGGAACCTCCAAGTATTACCAGGACATTCATCCTGAAGACGTTTACTGGTGCATGGCTGACATCGGCTGGATCACCGGCCACTCCTACATCGTCTATGGCCCGCTGTGTCTTGGCGCCACCAGCGTTCTCTACGAAGGCGTCCCGCAATTCCCCGACGCCGGGCGCCCCTGGCGCATCGCCGAACGCCTCGACGTCAATATCTTCCACACTTCGCCGACGGCTATCCGCATGTTGCGCAAAGCCGGGATGGACGAGCCCAAGAAACACTCCTACCGCTTCAAGCACATGACCACGGTTGGTGAACCCATCGAACCGGAAGTCTGGCGCTGGTATCACGAAGTTGTCGGCAAAGGCGAAGCAGTTATCGTAGACACCTGGTGGCAAACGGAAACCGGCGGCTTCCTCTGCACCACGAAGCCTGCTCTCGATGCGATGAAGCCCGGCAGCGCGGGACCCGCGTGCCTCGGCATCTATCCTGTTATCTGGGACGAAAACGGCAAGGAAGTTTCCGCAGCCGCGCACGCCGCTGGAAATATCTGCATCCGCAACCCGTGGCCCGGCATCATGCAGACCATCTGGGGCGACCCGCAGCGCTTCGTGAACAACTACTACAAGAAATACAACACCAATCCGCACAGCAAGGATTGGCGCGACTGGCCCTACTATGCTGCCGACGGCGCCGTGCTTGCTCCCGACGGCTACTACCGTATCCTCGGCCGCGTCGACGACGTCATCAACGTTGCCGGCCACCGCCTCGGCACCAAGGAACTAGAGTCCGCATGCCTCACCGTGGCGGAAATTGCCGAAGCCGCGGTCGTTCCCGTCGTGGATGAAATCAAGGGCCGCGTCCCGGAAATTTATGTTTCCCTGAAGCCCGGCATCCGCTCCAATCGCGCCGTCACGGAAAAGCTCATCGCTACCATCGAGACCATGATCGGCAAAATCGCGCGCCCCAAGCGGGTCCACATCGTGCCCGACATGCCCAAGACGCGCTCCGGCAAAATCATGCGCCGCGTGCTGGCTGCCATTTCCAATCGCATGGATACGGGGGACATCACCACGCTCGCCAATCCGGACATCGTTGAACAAGTCCGCCAGGTTGTGCAGGGCCGTGAGCGCGGCCCCCTTGCCGAAGGCCCGGAGGACATCAAGCTGTTCGGCGAAGAACGCTAACGCTGCCGCCCATGGCTTCGCCGGTTCGCGCGCTGGTTTTCGACGCCTACGGGACGCTCTTCGATCCGTTTGCCGTGAAAACGCGCGCGGAAGAGTTATTCCCAGGCAATGGAGCGGCCCTCAGCCAACTCTGGCGCGCCAAGCAGCTCGAATATTCCTGGCTGCGCACCATGATGGGGCGCTACGAAAATTTCTGGAAAATTACCGAAGACGCTCTGATTTTTGCTTGCCGCTCTTTGAAGCTGTCTTGTGACAATCAGCAGCGGCAGCAGCTCATGCAGGTCTACCTCACTCTACCCGCATTCCCCGAAGTGAAGCCCGCCCTCGAAAAACTCGTCCACCTGCCGCCATCCATTTTGTCCAATGGCACGCGGGAAATGCTCGCGTCAGTCGTAGCCGCCAACAATATGACTCACGTTTTCAAGAATATTTTCAGCGTGGATACTCTGAAAATGTATAAGCCGCGCCTAGAAGTCTATCAGCACGCCGTGACCAGCCTGGGTGTTCCGAAGGAAACGATCGGTTTTGTTTCGTCCAACTATTGGGATATCGCGGGAGCAACTTCGTTCGGCTTTCGCACCTTCTGGCTCAATCGCAGTGCGCTCATCGCCGACGAATTGGGCGTCACACCAGCAGCGACACTTCCGAATCTGGCCGCTCTGCCCGCCCTCTTGGGTCACTCATGATTATGTAGCGGCCGCCTTCTGAGGTGGGCGCATTCTGGTTCTGTCCTACACCCCAGCAACTGTTGACATTCTCGCTTCGGTGCGACCTCCACTGCCATGCGCAGCTCAACTCAAAAACGGGTTGACCACCAGCACCCCGCCATATTCCTGCCCGTGGGACAAATCTTCCGAGTACAACACTTCGCACCCGGCGCTCTCCGCCGCCTGCACGATCAGCGCATCCCAAAAGGAAATCTGATACCTCTGCTCTACCTCCATGGCACGCAAAACAGCATCCGCGGAGTTTGCTACAGTCTCCCAATTCTTATAATCACGAATCGCTTCCCGCACCTCATCCCACCCGATGGGGTGTTTCGCCTTTCGGCGGGCATTTACGCAAAACTCCTGGAGAACCTGAGTGCTCAACACCCCACGTTTCTCATCCCAAAGTTTTGCTAGCAATTCCCGCGCCCGGTTGAACTTATCCCCGCCAAAGCTGTCATGAGCGTAGACAAGCACGTTGGTGTCTACGAAGGCTTTACCTTTCATGGAGCTCGTCTCTGGACTTGGGCTTTTGCCAGCCAAGAGCCCAGCCGGTCTTTAGTCTTGCGACGGCACGCTTCCTGGCCCTCTCGTACTCGTCCCCTTCGTTCGCGATCTGTTCCAACTTTTCAGCCAGCAAGGCACTAACGGAGGAGCCCCTTTTCGCGGCTTCGATTTTCACGGATCGCACCAGTCGGGTATCTAGCTTTAGGGTAATGTTCGTCTTTTTGTCCATGGCGTCAGCACGTAAATACGTGCAGCACGAGTCTACGTGCTATATCCACCCTTGTCAACATCCGCCAGACCTTCGGCCGCCGGTCAGTTAAGAGGCAATTTCCAGGGATCCATCGGACGATGTGACCGGGCCGGTAACTGAGAGACGGTAGTCGGAACTGACCCACTTCCCTGCCGTTATTCTTCGAGCGTGGAAATATCTCCGACGTCCTTGCCGAGCTCCTGCGCCTTCAACAGGCGCCGCATGATTTTCCCGCTGCGCGTTTTCGGCAGTTTGTCCGGGAAGGCGATATCCGACGGTACGGCGATTCCACCGAGCACGTGGCGGACGTGGTCCTTCAACTTCGCTTCGAGTTCAGGAGACGCGGCATGCCCGACACGCAACATCACGAATGCCTTGATGTTCTCTCCCTTAATCTCGTCGGGGCGCCCGATGACCGCGGCTTCGGCGACGGCAGGATGGCTGACCAGCGCGCCCTCCACGTCCGCGGTGCCGATGCGGTGCCCGGCAACGTTTAAGACGTCATCCGCACGGCCGACAACCGTGAAGTAGCCGTCCTCATCGCAGAGAGCAACATCGCCGGTTGTGTAAACGTTCGGGACTTGGCCCCAGTTCTTGGCGTAGCGCTCCGGATCGCGGTAAACGGTCCGGTACATGTGCGGGAACGGCCGCTTGAGCACCAGCAAGCCGCCCTTGTTCGGCGGCATCTCTTTGCCCTCCGAGTCCACGACCGCGGCAATGACGCCGGGTAGCGCTTTGCCGGCTTTTGTAGGCCGGGCGGGAAAATGCGCCGTGGTGCCGAGGCAAGGCCCTCCTGTTTCGGTTTGCCACCAGTTGTCGGCAACAAAGCCCCAATCGCCATTTCCGCAAACCACACGGTAGGCCCACTCGAGTGCCTCCGGGTTCAGCGGCTCGCCGGCGACGGAAAAGAGGCGGATGCTTTTCAAGTCGTACTTCTTGGGAAGCTCGTCGCCGTGGCGCATGAACATGCGGACGGCGGTGGGAGCGGTGAAGATTACAGAAGCGCGGTATCGCTCCACGGTCTCCCACATAATTCCGGGGTGCGGCCAATCGATCGCGCCTTCGCGGAAGAGCGTGGTCGCGCCGGCAATGAGCGGCGCGTAAACGATGTAGGAGTGGCCGACGACCCAGCCGATGTCGGAGGTGCAGAAAAAGACGTCGTCGTCGCGAATGTCCCAGAACCGGGTCATGTGGTAGTAGGTGCCGACCATGTAGCCGCCGTGGACGTGAACGACGCCCTTGGGCTTTCCCGTCGTTCCGCTGGTGTAGAGGATAAAGAGCGGGTCCTCAGAATCCATCACCTCGACGGGACAATTTGGCGATTGCTTCGAGATCAGGTCGTAAAAATCAATGGAGTGAGACGAGCTGAGTTCGATGACCGGCTGAATGCGGCGGTAAACGACTACACGTTGAACAACTTCCAACCCGGAAATCGCCTCTTCCACGATGGAGCGCAGGCTGACGCGCTTGCCGCGGCGGAAACCGATGTCGGCAGTCATCACCACCTTGGCCTGGGCGTCTTCGATGCGGCTGCGGAGCGCCTGGACGCTGAAACCCGCGTAAACGACCGAATGCACAGCGCCGATTCTGGCGCAGGCCAGCATGGAGGCTACGCCCTCGATGCACAGCGGCATATAAATCACCACGCGGTCGCCCTTCTTGATACCGAGCGACTTCAAGCCATTGCCGATTTTTCCGACGAGGTCGAGAAGTTGGCCGTAAGTGATCTGCTGTTCGCTGCCATCTTCATTCGTGAAGATGTAGGCGACTTTATTGCGACGGCCTGACTTCACCTGGTGGTCCAGGCAGTTGTAGGTGATGTTGCAACGGCCGCCGACGAACCATTCGAACGTGGGGTATTTCCAGTCAAACACCTTGGTCCACGGCGCGTGCCAGTGCAGCTCTTTGGCGATGTCGCCCCAGAAGGCGTCGGGATCTTCGGCGGCGCGCTTGCACTCCGCGTTGAAATCCTTGAGGCGCGTTTGCCGCTTGACGCTCTCCGGTGGATGGAGCTCGTTATCCGCGTGCAGCAACTGGCTGATGGCTTCTTCGGATGGTTTGACTTGTGATGGCATAGCTTCCCCCTGTTATGCGCTGTCGGCATGGAAGAGGGCTCGAAAGGATGCGCAATCATCCTCCCGAGATTTGGGAATTGTCAATGACCTATAACCGGGAAACCCGGGGAGGGCCCCCCGAAGCTTACAGTGGGTTCTTGCCTTGCGCGCCGCCGCAACTCTGCAGCACGGCCGCTTTCACATCCGCGTCAAACTGCGCGCCTTGCCAGCCTGTCGTCGAGCAGACCTGCCACGCTTCCAGTCCCAGCGCGCCGCGAAAATCCGCGCCTTCCACCCGAGCGCCGTCCAGCTTCGTATCGCGCAGAATCGCTGCGGGAAACGACGCGCCGCGCAAATCCGCCCGGCTCATGTCGGCTTCCAGGAATATCGTTCCCTTCGCCTGCGCCCCAGTCAGGTTTACGCCCGTCATTTTCGCCGCGGAAAAATCGGTCTGCTCCATCGAGGCCATCGAAAGTACCGCGTCGTCGAGTTTCACGTCGCGCAAATCGGCGTGCGACAACTCTGCCCGCAGCAGATCCGCGTGCCGCAATTTCACCGCGTACAAAGTCGCGCGCCCGAAGTTCGCCGTAGTCAGCTTTGCACCGTCCAGGTTGGCATACGACAAATCCGCATTCCGGAAATCCGCGCCCGCCAGTTGCGCTCCCTCCGCGTCCGCCGACACCAGGTTTGCCTTCGCCGCCTGCAACCGGTCCAGGTTCGCGCTGCGCAACACGGCTTCCCGCAAATTCGCAGATCGAAAATCAGCCTCGGACAAACTCGACCCTTCCAGGTTTGCCCGCCACATCCGCGCTCCCGCAAACTGTGAGCGGTAACCGCGCGAATAACGCAGATTGATTTCATTGAGCCGCGGCCCGCTGCCCGTGCCGGTTTCGCCGTCGGTCACCGGCTTCGCGGCGCTCGTCGAAATGCTCTCTTCCGTCACGTCGGCATACGGCCGGTAGCCCAGCGCCTGAAACGCAGTCGCGGCCCATCGCCGCGGGTCGCCGCGTCCCACGTCGGGCCGTGCGTTCACATCGGCGGGCAGGCCCCGAATGACGCCCATCGACATCAGAAACACAACCATGCCGACAAGCACGGGAACTCGGAATGCGCCTGCCACGTCGCGCACGAATTGCGGCGTGCTCTCGTCCGTCCAATCGCCCGGACGCAATACCCGCGCCACGATCTTCGGCATCGCAAATCCAGCCGAGGCCACCAGCGTCAGCAGAAACACCTGGAGCAAAGTCCCGCGATAATCCTGCATTACGAGATACCGCAGCCAGAACAAAAACACCGCCGTCGGCACCGCCCAGTACGCCAGCAATTTCGCCAGCCGGCTCTCCACCATCGCCAGCGGTGAACGCGGATCGCGCGTCCAGCGCAGATGTTGCCGGATCGGACCCATCAGATACCACGAGCCGTCTTTTTCCGGCGTCTGGCCGTCGGGAAAAACCGCGGGCAACGCGCCCATGCTGCCCCACAAGCGCAGCAGCAAAAACTGCAACCGCAAATACAGCGCGGTCAGCAGCAGCGGCGCACCCATATAAAATCCCTGCAGCGGCAGAAGATTGGGGATTCGTGCCGACACCATTGCCGATTCATCCAGCAGCAGCCGCACATCTTTGGTCAGCGCCACCATGGCGCAAGCTCCGGCGCAGATCGTAATCACCAGCAGGTAAAAGCGCCGCGCCGCCTGCGTGAATTGCCCGATGGTTTTTCCGCCGTCGTATGCGCCCACTGCCTCCGGCAACGTTGCGTCGAATAGATTCGTGCCGCCCAGCCGCCCGGCCCATAATCCCTGCGCGCCATATAGATTCGCGCCCATCAGATTGGCACCGGAAAACTCCGCTCCCAGCAGGTTCGTTTCGCGCAGGTCCGCTTCCACCAGATTCGCCCCGCGCAGGTTGGCCATGGACAAATCCGCTCCGCGCAGATTCACCTTGGTCAGGTCGGCGCCTTGCAGGTTCACTCCCGTCAAATCGGCGTCGGAAAGATTCGCTCCCGCAAAATCCCCGCGGATTCCCTGCTCGCCATTCGATTCCACCCACAGGCGATGCTGGTCCAGCGCCTCGGCTACTTGCAGCAATTCGGTTTTCAGGTCGCGCGCTTCTTCGCGCGGCAAGGCGATGATGTCCGTCCCGCTTGGCACCGTAAATTCAGCCGCAAACTCGGGCGTGACCTCGTGTGTGACCTGCGGCGCAAACTCAAGCGCAGACTCTCTCACAAGCTCTGCTTGCAGCGGCGCCGGCATTTGTGGTTCAACCGGCGCTGGCGCGTCGAACAAGGCCTGCGCTTCAGCAAGAGCTTGCGCTGCAACTGGTGCTTGCACTACCGATGGGGGTTGCGCGGCAATCGGCGCTGGCACGGGCGTTTCTTCTTCCGCGCCGAAGAATGCAGCCGCAACGCGTTCCGGCTCACTCAGAATTCCCGTCGTATTCGGAGGGAGTTTCGGCGCCGGATGCGCCTCAACCGGCGTTTTGATCTTTTCCGCTCCCGTCAATTTCTCAGCTGCTTCGAGGAGTTCCGGTTCCAGCGCGGCCACCAATTCCTGCAGCGCCGCTTGCCGAGCCTGTACCGCGCTCTCCACCGCCGCCTTCTGCAAATCCGCCTTCATTTGAACTTCCAGCAACGCAAGGATCTGCGCTTCCTCCGCGGGATCCGGAGGCGCTCCGCCGATCACGGCAAGTTCCTCCGCGGTCGCCAGTCGTTCCGTTCCTTTTGGTTTGGGAACTTCCGGCAAATCCGCGCTCAGTTTTGGCAACCGTTGAATCATTAGTCTTTCTTTCTTCTTTCTTCCCGCCTGCCTCCAATGCCGGAGGCACACGAGTTCCACTCCTGGGTGAGGTTCCTCCATGATGCCCTCGCGCCCCTGTGGATATCCCCTGTCCGGAAGGACAGGCGTGCTTGAGTTGCAATTGGCGTCGGGATTGAGCAGTCGGTAGTTGGTAGCCGAGAGTCAGTAATCAGTAATCAGTAATCGGTAATCAGTAAGAAGTGCGGTCCGCTATAGGAATTCACGCAGCTCGCTCCCGTGACGAATCAAGCGAGGCGGGAAGGCTTTCGCTCGAAACCGATGCTCTACTATTTGTTATGAAAATCTAGGGCGGGAAATCTGACTGCAACAACTGCTGCTCGGAAGGAGCCCGCCTCAGAAGGCGGCCGCTACAACTTCTCTTGCTTTCTGACTGATTACTGGTCGCTGATTACTGATTACCTTCCGCCACTCGGGAATTACAAATCGCCGCTGAGCCCGAAACCACATCTCCTAACGATCCACCACCACAAAAAAGCAGCCGGAGCGCTCCGCTGAGGGGCCGAGGCACTCCGGCTATTCCCGCCCGCCTCCGCAGTGAGCGAGCCAGGAACTTGTACGTAAACTCAAATTGTCGGCGCGAGCCTGTTAATTGTCGTCGCTGTTGCGAAGGAATTCGTAGCGCTCGATGGCAGCCACGACACCAACGCTTCCCTCATCGCGGGCTTCGGTCCTCTGCACGCGCCCCAGGCAGCGCACGCGCACCGGTCCGGCCAGGGTGATTTCGTTTGGAAGCGTCAGCAGGATCTCCACCGGAGACCCCTCTTTGACGTCCTTGGACAGGAAGAAATAGACTCCGCGGGAGCTTACATCGCGGGATTCCGTGCTGGTTTCCCCAACAGCTGCGCCCGTGGTCCATCTCACGGTAAGCGGCAGCCGCATGGAAAAACGTTGAGTTGTGCGGCGTTCTGAGCCGGTCAAGGCGGACCTCCCTCATCGAAGGACAAAGTCTATCCGGCCTGTGCCAAATCAACAATAGGACTCAAGGCTCAAAATAAAGCCGCCTTTTAAAAGTACGAATGTACTAGGACCCTGCCCCACGCGTACCAAGTTGGCCACAGCAAAAGCTGGAACTACAAGAAACGCAACCAGTAGGACAAGACCAGCTATGGCAGTCCACAACTTCCATCCATGCCTGCTTCGACCAGCGATTCCAGCTCCCGACATGGCGGATCCCCTCAGTCACCTCGGTCAGATTTCAACTCCCCCAGGCTCTGCGAAAACCGCACTTTTCCGCGGAATTGACGCAGACGAGCATATGTCCGCGAGGCCGCCACCAGTGGCAGGCCGGTCCGGACATTTTGCGTGATGTCCCGGCCGCTTGCTTCCTGAGCTTTCTCGAGCAACTCCGCGGGCACTTGCACCGTGATTTTTCGCAACCTTGTCATCGTTGAAACACTACATTCACCACAGGCCTCGACTCCGATCCGAGTCCACATCGGCACCAACAAAAAACGCCGCCCCGGGCGGCGCTTTCTGAACTCTTGAACTTATGAACTCCCGAACTTTCCCCTACGTCTGATCAATCAACCGGTGGTGAATCGCGTAAAGCGCCAACTCAAGCCGGTCGGAAACGCCCAGCTTGTCAAAGATATTGTGCAGGTGGTTCTTCACCGTCTGCTCGGAGATAAACAGCTTCTCCCCAATCTCCTTGTTCCGAAAGCCCTGCGCCACCAGTTGCACGATCTCTTTTTCGCGGTCGGAAAGCAGCGGCTTTTCCCGCCGCGGCCCGGAATCCGAGGACTTGGCAAACGCTTTCATTACTTCGGCGGTCATCCGGTTATCCAGCCAGATTTCGCCGGCATGCACGCGGTGAATGCTCTTCACCAGCAAATCCGTCGCGGACTGCTTCAGCACCACGCCGCGCGCTCCCAGCCGCATGGCCCGCACCACGTCACGGTCGTCTTCCGCCGCCGTCAGCACGATCACCCGGGTCGGCGTCTGGTCAAAATTCACCTCTTCCAGCACTGCCAGCCCGTCTTTATCGGGCATGCGCAAATCCAGCAACAAAATATCAGGCTTTAGTTTGGCAAGAAGCTTGATGCACTCCGCGCCGTTCTGCGCCTCTCCGACGATGGTGATATCTTCATCGCCGTCAATCAGTTTGCGGAGCCCGTCGCGAAAGATCGCGTGGTCGTCCGCCATCAGTATCCGAATTTGCTGTTTGGTCTTCGCCATATCAGCCGAGCGGAACCTCGATTATTAAGCGCGCACCATGCCCCGGGTTCGATTCTACGGTCAGCACTCCCCCGACCGTGCGCGTTCTTTCCTTGATGGAAATCGGACCCAGCCGGAGGCGGTCAAGCTCATCCCCTGTGAATCGACCGGCAAAGCTGAACCCCTCGCCGTTATCGTCCACCACCAGGGTGAGCCGGCTGTCATCCTGCGACAGTTTTACCACGACATGGGAAGCCTTCGCATGCTTTTTTATGTTGTTGAGTGCTTCACGGTAAATCTGGAAAATCTCGCGGCAAACCCGGTCCGGAGCGTGTAATTCCGCCGAATCCACCAGCAAATCCAGCGCCAGCGTGGATTCGTTGCGGAAGCGCTCCGCAAACCCCCGCATCAGGTCTACCATGTCCGCCGACTGCACGCGCAGCGGCCGCAAGTCCGTCACCAGGTGCCGCAGTTCCGCGCTTTCGTTCCGCACCGTCTGTTGCAGAGACGCCAGCCCCGGCTCCACCTGCTCCAGGTGCGTTGAAACCTTGCGCCGCAGCACGTCAATCTGGATTTCGATGCTGAGCAGCGTCTGCAGAATGCCGTCGTGCAAATCACGCGAGATCCGCGAGCGCTCCGCCTCGATTGCCCTCGCCCGCAGGTGCCGCAGCATGAAAATATTCTCCAGCGAAGCGCTGATGTGCGCCGCGATCCGCTCAAACCACTCCAGGTGATCCGCGATAAACGGTTCCTGCCCCGGCCGCCGGTTCACCAAAAAGATGCGCCCCGCGGCACGCCCCTCCTGGTCGAACGCCACGGAAATAAAGTTCTTGATGCCGAACTCCTGCTGCGTCGGTCCCGGAATGCGCGGCAGGATTTTCAGCACCTGTTTGTTCCGCCGGTCCCAGCCGAATCCGTCGCCGCTCCCTTCCAGCGAATTCCACGCCAGCGACGCTTCCATGTCGTCCAGCAGGAGGCCGTCGGCGCGCGTCATCGGTAGATTTTCCGGAACCAGCCGCTCGCCCTCGCCGGCGCGCATTCGCCAAACAAAAATGCGCTCCAGGTCAGTGTCGCGATAGGCCAGCAGCGCGCCCTCCGTCTGATACTCCGCGCAAAGCTCTTCCAGCAGTAGCCGCAGCGATTCCGCCAGGCCCAGGTCCACGTGCATGGAGTTCGAAATGCGCGAGAGAAAATCCTGCTGCCCCGCGAATAGCCGGTTGCGGTCCCCCAAAAACGCCAGCCCCACCGTGCCCAGAAACGCCGCTGTAAACAGCGAAACCGAATACGCCAAATCGCGCGAGCCCGGCTCCGGCAGCTTCCAGTGCATCTGCAGCGCGAACCCCAGCAGCAGCAAACCGAAGCAGAGCGATACCGAGAAGCTGAGATTCCAGCGGTAGCCCGCCGCAAACGCTACAAAAAACATCAGAAACCAGGTGGGAATTTGTTCCGGCGAAAGGTACAGAAAAATTCCGGCCGCCAGAATGTCGCACACCAGCGGCAGCCGCCAGTGATACCGCCGCAGTGCCCGCTCCAACACCAGGATCAGGATCGCCGCCAGGACATAAGCGATCAGAAACGCGAGCGGCCTCTGCACTTCCCGCGCAGGGCGCAGCTCCAGCAGCCCAAGGATCGCCAGCGTCGCGATCACCGGCCGCGCGTAGGCGAGCTGCAAGTCAAAATGTAACCGGTCTGCCGGCTGCGGATTCATGCGCGGGGACACACCAATATGGGCGTTGGACTCGCGTCCGCGACCCATTGTAGTGGCCAGCCTTTAGGCTGGCTCTTCACCCCAGTCTAACAATGTGCGCGAATCCGGCAGCCGCGACGTGACCAACAGTTTCCACCTAGCTAAGACCTAATCGGGCATTTCGGTGCCTGCCCAACTCGGTCGGGCAGGCGGTAATCAGTAATCGGTCAGAGGGGAAGAAGAATCCGACCCGCGTGGCGGGCACCTCTAAAGCTTGCCCTGACGAAGGAAAGGGGCCAGCTCCGATTCCGACTGATTACTGATAACTGATTACTGATCACTTTCCGCCCCTCGCCGAACGCCGCTAGCCCACCCATTCTCGCTCACGAATTCCCGTGTTAAACTAAACCCAGTGGTGGGAGTAGCTCAGCTGGTAGAGCGTCGGTCTGTGGCACCGAATGTCGCGGGTTCAATCCCCGTCTCCCACCCCA
>DASYXF010000017.1:0-17013 GCA_035935335.1 Candidatus Acidiferrum sp. | reverse complement strand
GATCGCCAGCTTCGACGCGTCATTCATGCACAAATGCTGTACCGCCGCTAACCCCCCGTGCTTGACATCCTTCATCTGTGGCACAGGCACTCCTGCCTGTGCTCTTGGGTTATTCCCCTCCGAAACTAATAACTGTGAACTTTCAACTGTCGACTCTCCCCGAATCCGTATGTCGCCCATGTGGCTTACGTCAAACACGCCAACGCCGCCGCGCACCGCCCGGTGCTCGCACATCAGGTTGCCGCTGCACGGATACTCCACGGGCATGTCCCAGCCGCCAAAATTGACCATTTTGGCGCCCAGGCGCTTATGCAGCGCGTTCAGTGCCGTTTTGCGAAGACTTGAATTGGCAGGAAAGTTTCCGGAGTCCATTCCGTTTGCTCAGGCAAAAACCGATGCTACCACGCACCAAACACGCCGTCAAAACAACCAGATGTCCCCACCGTATTTCTGGCGACCGAGGTGTAGGGGCGGCTTTAGGCCGCCTTCTTGCTCTGCCTTTGTAGTGGCCGCCGACTGTGGCGGGCGCAGTTTCCCAAAATTGATACACCTGTAGTCACTCGAGTTCTCGGCGGCCAGACGTTTCTCTTGAGCGCATCCGTCCCACCCGCCCCTTGCTGCCCGCCGCTCCCTCAGGTACAGTTTTTTCCGGAGGCACCGATGGCCGCCCGCCAACAAGTTCTCTGCGCGCAGTGCGACAAACCCGAGGATTCCTGCACCTGCGAAAAATACTGCACCATCTGCAAAAGCCTGGAGAGCGTGCGCCTCGCCGTCGACGGGTTGTACTATTGCCCCGACTGTCGCGAAGCCTGCGACGTCGCCTGGGCCAGCAGCCAATAGCCGTGCCGAAAAATCCGCTCCACCTCCGCCTCTCCCTCGACCACGACGAACGCCTCGCCGCCGCGGCGGGTGGCGCCATGCGTGTCTTTGCCGACGCCGCCGGCCTCCCCAACGACAACATCGAACAGCTCAAAACCGCCGTTGTCTCCGCCTGCAAACTCTGCTTCAACTTTCACGACCATTGCGACACGCCCTGCCAGGTCAGCTTCCGTCGCCTCGACGACCGCATCGAAGTCGAAGTCACCGTCCCCGGCGTCCCGCCCCCAGCCGAAAAACCCCATCCCCACTGGGCCGGCGTAGACGACATCCAATGCGAATCCCGCAACAACTCTGGCGTCCTCCGCCTGACCAAATTCCTCCACGCCGCCTCCTAGGTAGCATAGGCTTCAGCCTGTGTTCCTGGGTTAGCCTTTGTAGCAGTCGCCTTCTGCTTGCCCCGACGAAGGAAGGGAGGCGGGCTTCCCCCACGATTTGCGTAGCGGCCACCTTCAGGTGGCCAACTCCTACTTTGGACTGCGGTAGCCCTGCTACCGCTTTTGCCCTTGCAACTCCATCAAGAACTCGCCCCGAAAAGTGGCCCCAAAAACAGCACAGGCTAAAGCCCGTGCCACCGATCCAGCAGCACCAGCCCTAGCCTATGAACTCTTGAACTCTTGAACTCTTGAACTCTTGAACTCTCTTCCCCCTACATCTTAAACGCAAACGTATTTTTCCGAATCAACGTCGTCATCTGATCGTCGCTGACCGACAGCCGGATCACCACGCGGTCCCCTGAAGGCACCACGCTCGTCTGGTCCAGCAAAGCTCCCAGATCCGGATTGTCCTTCGCCGTCTGATATTTCTTATAGAGCAACCCCGCCGCCATCAACTGGCTCAAGGTATTCGCATCTTCCGTCGAGCCGCAAACCGCCTGAAACTTCGCGTCCATCCCGCTGCTTGCTGTCGCCGAAATGATCATCGACTGCATCCGCGCCACCAGCTTCGCCGCTTCTGGGAACTGTTGCACTTCCGGCGCCAGTTGTCCCATCGCCAGTTTTGTGTATGCCGGGTCTAACACTGCCCACACCACGCCGGTTCCGTTTATCTCGTTGATCAGGTTGTACATCTTGTCGTTGCGCAGCAGGCTGTCCTCTTCGCCGTAACGCACCGCAATCAGTTTTTCCAGCAGTCGCCGGTGGCCAAACGCCGCCTTGTTCGAATCCACGAAAAAGAAAAACAGGTCATTGGGCCCTACGCCCGAACCAAAGGCAAACAGCGTGTACCCGTGTGATTTCGCCGTCGGAAGCTTTTGCGCCTTGAAATACGCCTCGGTCGAATCCGGGTTGTAGCCTCCGAGCGCGATCCCCACGATCTCTTCACTGTCCGGCGCTTCCGTCCCCGCGGTGCTTGCCGCCGCTGGATCCTTGCTCAACGCCGCTTCCGGCACCAATCCCCACGTCAGCTCATCCACCTGTGAATTCGTATCGATCCCCGCCGCGGCCAGGAATTTTTCAAATTGCTTGAAGCGTTCGGGCAGCATCTGCTGCTCCAGCGCGGGATACCACTTCATCGTCAGCGCCTTCTTCAAATCCGCATAGGCAAATTCGCCCACGTCCTTGGGGAACAGCCCAATCGTGTCCGCACCGAGGCCGCTGGCCTTCGCGGGCCTTGCCATCGCTGCCGCCAGCGCCAGTAGCGCGCACGCCGCCGCAAATCTCTTCATAGTCGCTTGCCACTTCCGCATGAATTGCTCCTTTCAAAGGGCCGGTAGGTAAAATTCATCTCGCGACATTGCTTTTGTAGGGGCGGCTTTACGCCGCCTTCTTGGGTTTCTCTTTTTGTTGTCCAGCCCACCGTTCCGGCGGGCAAACTCCAGTTTACGCTACTACCTCGTTCTCAGCCGAGCCGCTTGCGCAGTTCGTCAACTTTCCCGCGCATCTGCGCCACGTACGCCGCATCCTTCAACCCTTCCAGGTTGATCTCCACGTTGGCCAGCGCGCCTTTCGCTCCCGCTACGGCCATTAGACGCGCCACAAGAAGGTCTGACTTCATGGATGCCGCCGAGATTGCTTCCAGTTGCACCAGCCGCTCCACCAGTTTCGCCGCCTTCTCCGCCACTTCCAATGGGACCTCTGACGCGCCCTTCGTCGCTGCCTGAATTGCCGCTTCGCGCGCGGCCTTTTCCTCGTCATTCCCCTGCGGCAGTTTGAACGCGGCCATCACCGCATCGTAGGAACTCGCATCGCGGTCGATCGCCGCCGTCAACTCGTCCGCAATCTTCCGCAGTGCGTCCACATTCTCTGAAAGCTTGTCCACAAACGGCGCTTGCAATTTCTTCTTCCGTGAAAGGCCGGCGACCATCTGTCCCATCGCCGCCGCCATCGCCGCCGCAAACGCCGACGCGCTTCCCCCACCCGGCGTGGGTGTCGCCTCGGCCAACGCATCCAGGAACGGCCGCGCGAGGTGCGCCAGCTTGCCGTCCTTCGATTCCAGCGGCGCCCCGCTCAACGCATCCGCCAGCTTGTTCTCAAATACCTGCGAAGGCGAGAAGGTCTCCAGCTGCAGAAAGTAATCCGCCGCCATCTCAATCGCCTTTTTCGGCACCAGTCCAACAATCTCGCTGCCCACCGGCATCACGCCATAGCGTTCCGCTTCGCGCTTCACCGCCGCATACACACGATGCATCGGCGTCTGTTCGTAGTCCGTCAAATTGATGGACACCTGCGCCAGGTTTCGCGCCTTCAATTCCACGCCCATCGACTTCACATAACGGAACCCGCCGTTCGAAAAGCGAATCGCCCGCGCAATCTTGTTCGCAATCCCGATATCCGAAGTATTCAGGTTGACGTTGTACGCCACCAGAAACTTGCGTGCTCCCACCACCGTGACGCCCGCCGTCGGATGCAGCTTTGGCTCGCCGATGTCCGGTTGGCGGTCGTGGTTCTTCTTCAACTCTTCGCGCAGTCCTTCAAACTGTCCGCGCCGCACATTCTCCAAGTTCACTCGGTCCGGCCGGGTCGCCGCCGCTTCGTAAAAGAAAATCGGAATCCGGTGCCGCTTCCAGATCTCTTGCCCCACGCGCTTCGCCAGCGCCACGCAATCTTCCAGCGATACTCCTTCCACCGGAATGAACGGCACGACGTCCGTCGCCCCAACCCGCGGGTGCGCGCCTTTGTGCACGTTCATGTCAATCAGTTCCAGCGCCTTGCCCGCGCCTAGAATCGCCGCCTCGCCCACCGCTTCCGGCTCGCCCGCCAGCGTAATCACGCAACGGTTGTGGTCCGCGTCCATCTCACGGTCCAGCACGTACACGCCCGGCACGCCGCTCATCACCTGCACCAGCGCCTCAACCTTCGCTGGATCCCGCCCCTCTGAAAAATTCGGCACGCACTCAATCAGTCTCTTCATCGCTCGTTTCCGCTCTCCATGTAGGGGCGGCTTTACGCCGCCTCTCTTCTCTGTGCCCTCTGCCTGCCCTGAGCCAAGCCGAAGGGTGCTCTTACTCCGTGAACTCTGTGGTTTTTCCCATCTTTCCACTCTGAACTCTCAAACTTCCGACTTCCGACTTCTGACTGTGCCCTCAATCCCGCATCCAAACAACGTCTCCCCGCTTCATCGCCATCCAGCAAACATTCATCCCAAAATAATAGGGAATTTCCCGGTAATCCTCCACTTCGTACACCGCCACATCCGCCTGCTTTCCCGCTTCCAGCGACCCAACCGTCTTCTCTCGCCCCAACGCGTAAGCCCCATTGATCGTCGCCGCCGCAATCGCTTCGGCCGGCGTCATCCTTAATTGAGAGCAAGCCAGTGACAGAATCATCGGCATGCTTACCGTCGGACTGGTCCCTGGATTGTAATCCGTCGCCAATCCCACAATCGCTCCGGCCTCAATCAATTTCCGCGCCGGCGCATATTTCTCGAGTCCCAGGTGAAAATCGCACCCCGGCAAAAGAGTGGCCACCGTCTCTGATTTTGCCAACGCCCGAATATCCGCGTCATTCACCTGCTCCAGGTGGTCGCAACTCGCCGCCCCCAATTCCACAGCCAACTGCGTCGCCCCGCTCCGCGACAATTGCTCCGCATGCAACCGGGGCCGCAGTCCGTGCTCCTTCGCCTTCGTCAGCAATTTCTTCGATTGCCCCACGGTAAACGCCCCGCGATCGCAAAACACATCACAGTATTCCGCCAGGTCGCCCACCACCACTTCCGGCAACAATTTCTCCATCAAGAGCGCAAGATACTGTTCGGCTCCGTCCTGCTTCGCACGAAATTCCGCAGGCGCCACATGCGCGCCCAGAAACGTCGAAACGATCTCCAACGGCTGTTCACCGTTCAACTCCCGGTGCAGCCGCAAAATCTTCAATTCGCTCGCCACATCCAGGCCGTACCCGCTCTTCGCCTCCACCATCGTCGTTCCATGTGCCGCAAACTCGGCAAGCGCCGCCATCGCCCTGCTCTTCAACGCGTCGTGCGTAGCCGCGCGCAGTTTCTTCACCGAATTCAGGATCCCGCCGCCCTTGCGCGCAATCTCCTCGTAACTCGCCCCTTGAATCTTCAGCTCATACTCTTCCGCGCGGCTCGCCGCATGAATCAGGTGCGTATGTGAATCCACAAATCCCGGCAGAACCACGCGCCCGCCCACATCCAGTTTCTCCGCTGGCTTTGCCTCAGCGCGCCGCTCTACGTCCGCGCGCGGCCCCGCCGCAACAATTTTCCCGTCGCGCACCAGCACCGCGCCATGTTTCACTAACCCGATTTTGGAAAGGGAATTACCCCGCCGCGGACCGCCCCGCAGCGTAACCACCTCTGACGCGCCTGTAATGAGGACACTTCCGCTCAAAAACGTGGCATAGGCTTTAGCCTGTGCTCCTGGGTAACTCTTGCCCATGTAGCGGCCGCCTTCCGAGGCGGGCGCCTTCGTTGCACCTACGCTCCAACCGCGATCCCCTGATATGCCGGCCCAAACACTTCCTTCACAAACGTTTCCACCGATGTCGGCGTCGTATTCGCCGTGCTCCGTGGCTCCAATCCCGTCACAATCCCGTTGTTCATCCCCTGAAACATTTCGATAAAATACGCCGCCGTCTTTGCCGGAACTCCCATCTGCACCAGCGTCTGCTCCACCTGCTCATAAGTAAACTGCAAATAACGCAGATCCGGCTTCCCGATCGCGCGGCTGATAACCGCCGCAACTTCGGCCATGCTCAAATCCCGCTCGCCGTATAATTCCTGCGTCTGCTTCCCGCTGAAATCCAGATTCAGCAGGCGTTCCGCGGCATACGCTCCGATGTCCCTTGTCGCGATCATTGGGATTTTCAGATCCGGCCTCAACGCTCCCGCGAAAATCCCCATCATCTGGATCATCTGGATTGCTGAAAGGTGGTTCTCCATAAAATAAGCCGGCCGCAAATGCAGCACATTCAAACGCTCCACCGCGTTTAATTTCCGCTCGCCTTCGTGTAGTCCCAGGATCGGTCCCGTCCCCGCGGGAGCGTGCGCGCCAATGCTGCTCAAATTCACCGCGTACTGCAGCCCCGAATTTCTCACCGCCGTGGAGATGGCAAACGACTCCGCCTCTTGTTCCGCGCGATAATCCGGCGAAGTCAGCCCCGGAGGAATCATCAGAAACGCCGCCCGCGCTCCCGTCAGGGCTTTCGTCAGTGCCTCCACATCCTTCACATCCGCGGCGAACGCCTCCGCGCCCTTGCGGACGTACTGCTCCAGCTTGCCGGCATTGCGCGCGACAACCCTTACCTTCTCGCCCTTCTCCAGCAGTTTTTTCGTGATGACCGAGCCGATATTTCCCGTTGCTCCCAGGACCGTATACATCGATAGCCGCTCCTCGACCGTTTGCCTCTGCACCGAGGCATTCGGTTTAGTTTGTGTGCCGCTATCCTTACAGCATTGGCACTTTCACGCCAGTCTTCTTTGCGAACGCAATGGCCTCCGGGTAACCCGCGTCCACGTGCCTGGCGACGCCCATGCCAGGATCATTCGTCAACACTCGTTCGATGCGTTTGGCCATTTCTTTGGTACCGTCGGCGCAGGTCACCTGGCCCGCGTGTTGCGAATAGCCAATCCCCACTCCGCCCCCATTGTGTATGGAAACCCACGAAGCCCCGCTCGCCGTATTGATCAGCGCGTTCAACAGCGCCCAGTCCGCGATCGCGTCCGATCCGTCCTTCATCGATTCCGTCTCGCGATACGGCGAAGCCACCGATCCGCAATCCAGGTGGTCCCGCCCGATCACAATCGGCGCTTTCAATTCACCCTTGGCCACCAGGCCGTTCAGCGCCAGTCCAAACTTGTCCCGCTCCCCATAGCCCAGCCAGCAAATCCGCGAAGGCAATCCCTGGAACTTCACTTTCTTCTGCGCCATCGTGATCCACCGCTTCAGGTGCTCGTTCTCCGGGAACATCTCCAGCACCAGTTGATCCGTCCGCGCAATGTCCGAAGCCTCGCCCGAAAGCGCCGCCCAACGGAACGGACCTTTCCCCTCGCAAAACAGCGGACGAATGTACGCGGGCACGAATCCGGGGAAGTCGTAAGCGTTCTTCACTCCCGCTTCAAATGCGAACGTTCGAATATTGTTTCCGTAATCAAACGTCACCGCTCCCAGCTTCTGCAGATCGAGCATCCCCTGAACATGCTCGCCCATCGCTGCAACCGACCGCTTCCGGTACTCCGCCGGATTGTTCTTCCTCAACTCCAGCGCCTCTGCCAACGTCATTCCATTCGGCACGTACCCGCCGATCGGATCGTGCGCGCTCGTCTGGTCCGTCAAGATGTCTGGCACCACGCCGCGCTTTGCCATCTCCGGAATCAAGTCCGCGCAATTTCCCACCAGGCCCACCGACGTCGCCTCGCCCTTGCGCACCGCATTCTTCAAAATCCGCAGCGCCTCATCCAGCGAAGTCACCATCACGTCGCAATAGCCGGTCTTTACGCGCCGCTTGATCCGCTCCGGGTCCACATCGATGCCCAGGAACGCCGCGCCGTTCATCGTCGCCGCCAGAGGCTGCGCGCCGCCCATTCCTCCCATGCCGCCGGTCACCACCAGCTTCCCGCTCAGGCTGCCGCCGAAATGCTGCTGCGCCGCGGCCGCAAATGTTTCGTACGTCCCCTGCAAAATTCCCTGCGTGCCGATGTAAATCCAGCTGCCCGCCGTCATCTGGCCGTACATCATCAGTCCCGCGCGGTCCAGCTCGTTGAACTTCTCCCAGTTGTTCCACTGTCCCACCAGGTTCGAGTTGCACAGCAG
Organism: Candidatus Acidiferrum sp.; assembly: GCA_035935335.1. Lineage (GTDB taxonomy): Bacteria > Acidobacteriota > Terriglobia > Acidiferrales > UBA7541 > Acidiferrum. Next base: position 8,930 of record DASYXF010000017.1, on the reverse strand, counting down.
CACCCGCGGCGCGTAGTCGTGTGTCCGGAACACTGCCACCGGTTTCCCCGACTGCACCAGCAGCGTTTCATCGCCCTCCAGCGCCCGCAACGATTTCACAATCGCGTGAAAGCAATCCCAATTCCGCGCGGCTTTTCCTGTGCCCCCATAGACCACCAGGTCTTCGGGCTTTTCCGCCACCTCCGGATCCAGATTATTCAGCAGCATCCGCAGCGCCGCTTCCTGCTGCCAACCCTTGCACGAAATCTCGCTGCCCCGCGGCGCCCGAAACGGCCCCCGGCCCGTCGCCGGATCATTCACCACCGGTGTCAATGCACTCATCTCTCTAACCCTCTCCCGCCATCTTATCCCACCCAAACCCGCATGAAAAATGCCCGGTAGCGCCGGCTTCCTGTTTACCCTGATCTGCGAAGGGCCGGCCAGCGTTCTCCTCTCTGGTGGCACAGCCATTCCTGGCCGTGCTCTTGGGTTCTCTTCTCTGCGAACCCTCCGCGACCCTCTGCTTGCCCTGAGCGTTTCTCGCGAAGGGCGTCTCTGCGTTAAGGTCTCCCCCTCCCATTGCACGAAAATTCCCCATCATGTAAATTCAGCTTTCCCATGAACTACGGCACCCTTCCCACCCGCTTCCTCAACGCCGTTGAAGAGCACCCCTCTCCTCGCGCCCAGATGTTCCGCGGCCCCGACCGCTGGGAAGCCATCTCCTCCCAGGAGTTCCTCCGCCGGGTAGCCGGCCTAGCCAACGCCTTCGTCGAGCTCGGCGTAAAATCCGGCGACCGTGTCGGCCTCTTCGCCCCCAACTGCCCCGAATGGCACACCGCCGATTTCGCCATCTCCGGCTCTGGTGGCGTCACCGTTCCCGTCTACTTCAACGAGTCCCCCGACCGCATGTCCTACATCCTCAATCACTGCGGCGCGCAAGTCGTCTTCATCGCCGGCCAAATGCAGCTCCAGAAATTCCTTGCCGTCCGCGACTCGCTGAAGGAAGTGCAGCAGGTTATCGTCGCAGGAGCCGGCAATAATCTCCCTACCGACTTCCTCCGCTACGAAACGCTGATCGCCGCCACCGGGCCCGTCGAAATCGCCTCCTATCGCCTCCGCGCCGCCAAAGTGCTTCCCAGCCAACTCGCCTCTCTCATCTACACCTCCGGCACCACTGGTGAGCCCAAGGGTGTCATGCTCACCCACACCAATTTCTGCTCCAACGTCTCCGACTCCTGCCACGAACTCGATCTTCGCCCCGGGGAAGACCTCGCGGTCTCGTTTCTGCCGCTCGCCCATGTCTACGGCCGCATGCTCGACTATGTCTACATTTTTCACGGCTGCCCCGTAGCTTACGTCGAAGCCGTCGAAAACGTCGCTCAAGCGCTTCTCGAAGTGCATCCCACCGTCCTCGCCGCCGTGCCCCGCTTTTTCGAAAAAATCTACGCCCGCCTCATGGAGCAGGGCAGCAAATCCACCGGCGCCAAGCGCAAAATTTTCGATTTCGCCATGCAGACCGCCCGCGAATCCGCCGCCTGGCGCTGCGGCGTAAAATCCGCCAGTCTCGCCGTCCGCCTGAAGTGGGCCATCGCCGACAAGCTCGTTTACTCCAAAATTCGCGCCGGCACCGGCGGCCAGTTGCGCACCATTCTTTCCGGCGGCGCGCCGCTCTCCAAAGATCTCTGCGAATTTTTCTGGGCCATCGGAATTCCCATCTACCAGGGCTACGGTCTGACAGAGACTTCTCCCGTCCTGACCAGCAATCATCCACAAAATCGCGCCGGCAGTTCCGGCCGCCCGATCCGCAATGTCCAGATCCGCATCGCCGACGATGGCGAAATCCTCGCCAAAGGCCCCTGCGTCATGCAGGGCTACTTCAAGTCCCCCGAATCCACCCGCGAAGTTCTTTCCGACGATGGCTGGTTCAAGACCGGAGACATCGGCTACCTCGACAAAGACAATTACCTCTTCATCACCGACCGAAAAAAAGATCTCCTCAAGACGGCCGCTGGAAAATTCGTCGCTCCGCAGCCCATCGAAAACACCCTGAAAACCAGTCCCTATATTCTTAACGCCATGGTGGTCGGCGATCAGCGCAAATTCGTAGTGGCCCTGATCGTTCCGAATCCCGTGACCGTTTCCGCCAAACTCGCGGAAGACGGCGTGAAATTTTCCTCCGACGGCGAGCTGGCCGCGCATCCAGCCACCTACGCCTTGATCGAAAAAGAAGTAGTCCGGCTCACCACCCACCTCGCCCAGTACGAAACCATCAAGCGCTTCGCCCTTCTCCCCGACGATTTCACCTTCGACGGCGGCAGCCTCACCTTCACCATGAAGCTCAAACGCCGCGTCGTCGAACAGCAATACGCCGACCTCATCGACAAGCTCTACGCCGACGTAGCCGAACCCCGCCCCGTCCTCTAATCTCATGTAGGGGCGGCTTTAGGCCGCCTTCTTGGGCTTCTCTTGCTTTTGTAGCGGCCGCCTTCCGAGGCGGGCGATTTTTCTTTGCTCGTATTCCCTACATCTTCTCCGGCGCCTCAATCCCCAAAAGCCGCAACGCCGCCACCAACTGCCGTTCCACCAATTCCGTCAATCCCAGCAGAAACGCCCGCTTCTCCTCATCCGCTTCCGACAAAATATGGTGCTTGTGATAAAAATTATTAAACGCCTGCGCCAATTGAAATGCGTACTTCGAAACAAACGCCGGCTCCTGCGCTCCAATCGCCGCATCCACCGCATAATCCAGCGACCCCGATGCGAGCAACACCTCCCAAATCGTATTGCTCTCCGGCCCTTCCATAATTTTCTTCAGAGCTTCTGAACTGATTTCGTGCCGCGTTCCGGCGACTTCCGCGCCCTTCCTCCGAATCCCCCGAATCCGCACGATCGCATACTGGCAATACGGCCCGGTCTCGCCTTCCGCGCTCAACGCCTCCTCAAAATCAAACGCAATAATCGTATTCCGTGTAACCTTCAACAGAAAGAAGCGCAGCGCTCCCACCGCCAGTGCGTTGGCTGTCTGCTTCAGTTCGACCCCTGCCATCTCCGCGTGCTTCTGCAAAACCCGCGTTTCCGCCGCTGCCAGCATCCGCGTGATCAGGTCATCCGCCTTCACGCCGAATCCCTTTCTCCCGCTCACTTCAACGTAGGGCCTTTTTGCATCCTCCGCTGAGAGTTCATAACCCATTTCCGCCGCGCACCGCGGCGTCAGCGCCACAATCTCATAATCAAAATGAATTGAATTCTCTGCTTCTTTCGTATGCCCCAGCGCACGCAATCCTTCCGCCACCACTTCCTGCAAATAAGCTTGCCGCGCGTCAATCACGTTATAAACCGCCTCGGCTCCCCCAAAATGCGGTGCACCCGCTTCATTCGGTCCGGTCGTAGTCGCCCACAACTCTTTCGTGTCTGGAGGATTGGGCCACTTGCGGTAATGAAAATCTTTCCCCAGCAATCCAAATTTCCACAGCTGGTAAGCAATATCCTTACCAACGTAAGTAACCGTCCCATTCGACCGCACAATAATTTTCGCCTGATCCTCCTCATCAGCATTAGATGCCTCGCCCAAGTCGCTCTTTTCCTTTACCTCCTTTACTTCCTTTACCTCATTCCCCCAAGGCATCACCCAGCAACCAGCATTCTTCCCACTAGTCGCCAGTTGAATCGCTCCGCTGGCCTTCAATTTCTCAAACGCCGCATCCCAGAAATGGAGATGCAGAATCTCGCTCTCCCGCGCCAGCAGCTCATAAAAAATGTCCAGCCGCGCCATCGTCCGCAAGTGGAATCCCACCACTGCGTCCGCAATCACCGTGGCCATCTCCGCGGTCTCGCCCTCGCCCGCTTCAATCGCTCTCAGCGTCTCCCCGCGCAATTTCCCCGCGCGAACCTTGTCCTCTTCAAAAAATTGCGTCGCCTTAGCGTACAAGTCCCAGCACAGGTAATCGAAATTCTTCTGAGCCGCCAGCGATTTCACCTCAGCCAGCGATTTTTTCTCCATTTGCTCGAACGCAATCACCACGTCCGCCACCTGCACCCCGGTGTTATCAATGTAGTTCTGCACCGCCACATCGTGCCCGGTATGCCGCAGCAGCCGCACCATCGTGTCGCCCAGCACCGCGTTCCGCAGGTGCCCGATGTGCGCCGCCTTGTTCGGATTAATGCTGGTATGCTCGACGATGATTCTCTTTCTCTCGCCACTCGCCACTCGCCACTCGCCACTTACTTCCCGACGCACACTGTCCCAAAACCAAGCGCGATCCACATACGCGTTGAGATAACCCGCCCCCGCAACCTCCACCCGCGCGACGCCCTCAATCTTCGGCAGGGACGCGGCAATCTCTTGCGCAATCTGCCGCGGCGCTTTCTTCAGCCGCTTCGCCAGCTCAAAACACACCGGAGACGCAGCCTCCCCCATCTCCAGTTTCGGCGGCCGCTCCAGCACCACCGAAAGTTCCACTCCGTATTTCTCGCGGATATGCCCGGCCAGCGTTTCCCGCAGCCGCTTCAGAAGAGTTAGATACACGTTCCCTCAGTTCGAATGGAATAAGCCCCGGAAAATTCCAGTATAGCAGGGCACATCCAGACTCGAAGTCATCTCATAAACCGTTTTCAGGGGGTCGGAGCTTTAGTTCCGACGTTGGGGCCCCAAAACCGGGCTTTAGCCCCTGAGGAAACTCATCCACCTTACGAATTCACCACGAAGAATTCCACACGCATGGAAATGAATATAAGTGCGCTCGGAGCGACTCCGGGTAAAATACCCGGCGGAGGCCACATGGCGAAAACACGGCGGGAATTTTTGGCGGAAACGGCAGTTGGTTTGGCGGCAGCGGCCGCAGGCGCTGTGGGTGTCGCGCCGGCGGAAGCGCAGGATCCCGGTCAACAACAACCCGCGGGCGCGCCACCCGCGTTCGGCACCGGCCCCGGAGTCGGGCCGCAAGTCTCCGTCAACACCTTCACCGAAGCCGAAAAACTCGTTCAGATCGAACTCACCAAGCCGCAGCTTGAAATGGCTGCTTCCAGTTGGCGCGGCAATCTCGCTTCTGTTTACGAACGCCGCACCGGTCCTCACAAAGTGGACCTGCCTTCTTCTGTGGCCCCGTACTCCAGTTGGAATCCCGTCCTTCCCGGCCGCAAAGCCGGTCCTGAGCGCAACCAGTTTGTCCGCAGCAAAGCCGATCCCGGCCCGCTCCCAAAAAACGAAGACGAAATCGCCTTCTCTCCTGTCACCCGCCTCTCCCGCTGGGTTGAGACGCGCCAAATCACTTCCGAGCGCCTCACGCAAATTTATTTAAAGCGCATCGAGGAGTATGATCCCAAGCTTCGCTGTGTCATCACCCTCACCAAAGATCTTGCCCTCGCGCAAGCGAAACAGGCAGACGCCGAAATCTCCGCCGGAAAATACCGCGGCCCGCTGCACGGCATTCCCTGGGGCGGGAAAGATCTTCTCGACACCGCGGGCATCCCCACCACTTACGGCGCCGAGCCTTTCCGCAATCGCATTCCAAAAACAGACGCCGCCGTCGTAAAACGCCTGCATGCCGCGGGAGCTGTCCTCGTCGCGAAACTCAGCCTCGGCGCTCTCGCTCTCAACGACATCTGGTTCGGCGGCCAAACGGTCAATCCCTGGCTTCTCGAAGAAGGCGCTTCCGGCTCCAGCGCCGGCCCTGGTGCCGCTACAGCCGCGGGCCTCGTTGGCTTTTCCATTGGCAGTGAAACCGGTGGCAGCATCGTTTCGCCCAGTATGCGCTGCGGCATCACCGGTCTGCGTCCCACCTATGGCCGTGTCCCGCGCACCGGTGCGATGACTCTCTGCTGGTCGCTCGACAAACTTGGCCCCATGACCCGCAGTGTCGAAGACGCATTGCTCGTCCTGAATGCGATTTCCGGCCCCGATCCCGGCGACCTGCAAAGCGTCCCCAGCAAACTCGACTACGACGCCGACGCCAGCGTGAAAGGTCTCCGCGTAGGCTATTTCCCCAAGTGGATGAAAGAAGCTCCCGCCACCGACGTCGACCGCGCCGCCCTCGAAACCGTGAAAAAACTCGGCATGGTTCCCGTCGAAGTTTCCATTCCCGACTGGCCCTACCAATCCCTGAATCTCATCCTCTTCGCCGAAGGCGCTGCCGCGTTCGAAGAACTCACCCTGAGCGGCGAAGCCGACCAACTTAAAGTCCAGACCTATGACGCCTGGCCCAACCTCTTCCGTCAATCGCGCTTCCTCTCCGCCGTTGATTTCGTCCAGACTGATCGCCTGCGCCGCCGAGTAGCCGAAGAGATGGCCCGTGTCTTCTCCGAAGTCGACCTGCTTCTCGTCCCTTCGCTCCGCGACGAAATGCTCACCATTACCAATTTCACCGGCCAGCCGTCGCTCACCATGCGCGCCGGTTTCGTCGAAGTCTCCGAAGCCCGCACCGACTGGGCCCCCGACCCCAGCCGCCCCATTCCAAAATTTTCGCCAGCACGCCGCGTCCCCCACGGCATCACCCTGATCGGCCGCCTCTTCGAAGAAGGCACCCTCGGCCGCGCGGGCCTCGCCCTAGAACGCGCCTTCAACGTCGTCGCCGAGCATCCACCTGGCTTCTAACAACTCATCCAGGCAGTCCAACCCGCCTTTTAATTTGAGCTGACTGTCGCAGGAGGGGATTTGGCCGCAGCGGGAGCAGCTGGAAGATCGTCTCGAATCTCGATCTCGACTACGTCGCCAGCATACGCGTTGTTGGCCGCCGGCCGGTAGTGCACGATTGAGCGAAGTCCCTCCAGATGGTGGCAAAGCGTGATGTGATCTTCCCCATACCAGATGGAATCCGAAAATCCGAAATTAAATCCGCCTTTGCGGTGGAACGCTAGCGTCTGCCCGTCGCGGTCCAGATTGAAAGACCATTCGTCTTCCTTTCCGCACGCCACCGACTTTATTTTCCCCGATACTTCCTGTGTATCTTTCGGTGTTGACTCTGTGACTGGCTCCACCGCCGGCCGTTCCGATTCCGGTATGCTGGTCCAAAGCTCCCAGGCTTCGTTGTGGTCGGAACCATACCAGCGGTCCGCAACATATTTCGCAAAATTCCCGGCCGCCGGACCTTTCCCCATCCTCAGCAAAATCTGGCCGGTCTGCAAGTGATACCCGGCGCGAAAGGGTTCCAGATCCTCGGCCTTTCGTGAATACGCATACGCTGCCGTCAAGTCTCCCTGCCGGACCGCGAGCCGCGAAAGTTGCACATAAGCCGGCGCGTATCGCGGATTGATCGCAAGCACCGCCTTGAGAGTTTTTGCAAACTCCTCCTCTTCCGCCGGCACGTTTGAGTTCGCGCTCGGCGAAAGCATCGCTTTCGCAAACAACGATAAATAGCGCGTGTGATCGAGATCGAACGCCCGGGTAAATTCCTTCAAGCTGTCCGGGTCTTTGCCGTCCACGAAATTCAGAAATCCCATCTCTTCATGCGCCAGGCCCAGCTTCGGGTCATTTTGCATCGCATCGTTCACGTAGGGGCGCGCATTCTCCAGATCATGGGTCCACAGGTGAAATCCGCCAATCTCCGCCTGCGTCTCCGCCATCGTCAGCTCCTTCGCTGGGTAATCCTTGTCGTTCACCCGGATTGTGCTCTTAAGCACCCCCGCCTGAAATTGGAATCGGCGGATGTAGGCGTCCAGCGCTTTGTCCACGTCCTTAAAGCTGCCGAACACTTCCACAAAGGCTTTCTTCTGCTCCTCCCCCTGCTGCAACTTCTGGTAAAAGTCATTCAGCTTCTTGCTTCCGTCGACGTTTGGGGCGAACAGCAGGTAATGGATCAGCGCCCACGATTCGGCGTAAAACATCTGCACCTTGTCTTCATCGTGATAGTACGGCGAGCCGTGATTGACCGAGATCAACGTTTCCACGGGAATGAAAGACTTCCACTGCAGCGTGCGGTAGCGTTCGGTAGGAGTGCCGACGAGTGTGTCGTGTTCCCGGAACATCGTGTAGGCGTAAAACTCGGCGATTCCCTCGTCCATCCAGAGTGGCAGCCAGTGCGCATTGATATGCAGCAGCGAGTGCGTGTACTCGTGAAACACCACCTGATGCGCCCCGCCGCCTGCTCTCGAATTCCAGGCGTCCAGTTGAATCAGTGCGAATTTTCTTTCCCAACTCTGCTGAAAGTATCCCGCTGGCTTGGCTCCCTTGGTCTTCCAGAGATAAGGCGCCAGCGACTTGGCCGTCTCTTCGTCGCGGGCCGCGAAAATCAGCAGCGGTGCTCCCGATTCCAGTCGGAAGCCGGGGTACTGACTGGCAAAGACCTCCCTCAGTTGTTCAAACTCGCCCGCCACGCGGCGCGCATCCCCCGCACCCGCGTCGGTAAGAACGCGGAAGTGCGGACTGTCCACCTCCACCCACGGTTTTTCTTTTGCACTTGACCCACAAGCGAAAACACTGACCAGCATCGCGCAAAGAATGAATCGGCAGTTCGTCACGGTGCTGGACCCCGCAAAGGGAATTTGACTCCGCCACGAAGGCAGCCCCCTCCAAGAAAAATGGGGGCCGCTACCATTTCTGTTACGTGGCGCGGAAAGTATATATGGATTGACGGCTAGATTTCTATCCCTGGTAGGCTTGCATCGCGGGATGCTTGGGAGCGCCGCCGCGCCTGTGTAATTGCATTGGCAATCCATATTTCGGGCGCAGCGTAATGCTGAAAAACGGCGCAACCACCGCTTCTGGCGCCAGCGTAAACCGATAGCGCTGCGCAATCGTCGCCAGCAGCAGCGTCGCCTCCATCATCGCGAATCCCGCGCCGATGCATACACGCGGCCCTCCGCCGAAAGGGAAGTAGGCGAACCGCGGAATCCTCCCTTTGCGAATGGGGTCGTCGCGCCACCGCTCCGGGTCAAACCGCTCCGGCTCCGGAAAAAATCGCGCGTCGCGGTGCGTCACCCACTGCAGCAGGAAAACATTTGTGCCCGCCGGAACCAGG
>DASYXF010000016.1:0-2397 GCA_035935335.1 Candidatus Acidiferrum sp. | reverse complement strand
CCGATCTGCCTCCACAGGCGCTTTCGCAGGCTTCGGTAGTCCTGTGCGCCGCTGAAGAGGTCGCGCAGCAGCTCGCGAAAGGTTGCGCTTCGCCGGGCAAACTGCACCATCCTCGTCGTTACGGCGCCGCCGAGGAATCTTCCACGAAAGACTGTCCGCACCAGGCGAGTGGCGAATTCCAGGTCAGCCACAAACTCTGCGCGCAGGCGGCCCGGATAACTGCCTGGCTTGCCTTCAGCGATGGCTTGTGCAAGCAAATCGCCTGAACGCAATGCATAGAAGAGGCCTTCGCCAGTAATCGGGTCCACGCATGCCGCTGCGTCGCCCGCCAGCGCCCAATTTCGTCCAACGATCTTGCGGTTTCGCAACGTGCCAAGCTGTGGCGACGGCAGCACATGGCTGTAAAACTGCGCGTCTTGCGTCGGAATCTTCTCTTCGCAAATGAAATCTTCAAGGTGCTTGCGCAGTGCGGAAGTCGAATACTCAGCCATCTTTGCGCAAATTCCCACAGACAGGTGATCGGTTCGGGGAAAGGACCAAATGTAGCCGGCAAGTCGCTCCAGAAACTTGATTTTGACGATGTTTTCCTGCGCGGGGACAAAATAGCCCATCGTGACTTCGAGATCCTTGGGCTGGAGTGGCGTCGTTCCCGGGAGCAATTGGTTTCTTGCGCCTGCGGCAAGGACCACAAAATCGGCGGCGTCCTCCTTGCCCCCGGCGGACAATCTCACTTTCGCGTCATTCGTTTCGACACGCGTGACGCGTGCATGCACCATCGAGCAGCCGGCAGCTTTTGCGCGGTCGAGTAGCAATCCATTCAGCACCGCTCGGGAATAGATCACGAGAGGGCGAGACATTTCGAAACGCGCGCGATGCCCGCGGCTCGAAATCAGTTCCGCAGTGCGGATTTCCTTCTTGGCTTGCGGTCCATGAAGAAGAAATGGATACTTCTCGATCGCTTTGTGCGTCAACCCGCCGCCACAGGGCTTTTCCCAGGCCAGATGCTCGTCGTAAAGCGTTACCTCGTAGCCCGCCGAAGCCAGTTTCTCGCCGCAGAGCGCGCCCGCGGGTCCGCCCCCGACGACGGCAATCCGTCTCATAATCTCGTGACCACCCTATCCCGCCTCGGCGGCGGATCACTAGCTGCCACTCGCAACCTGGCCCAGTCCGCGGAGTATAGCATCACGACACCTGAAACGCCTGGTGGGTTTACTTTTGAGAGCCACCAAGTCAACACGGGTTAACGCATCCCTCTGTTCTGTATGTAGCATAGATCATTCGGCAACGGGCTGGGTTTAAGGAAACTTAGCCCAACCGGGCGGCATCTCACTTGACGTAAGAATCCTTGCAGGAGAGGCATATGCTTGGGCGAAAATTCACTGTCATCCTGTTCCTGATTGTGTGCAGCGGCTCGATTGCCTCAGCACAGAGCAAGTACGAAATTGCGCCATTTTTCGGCGGCAAGGCCGGCGGCAGGATACTCTTGAATAGCCAATTCTTCGATTATGACAAGATCAAGAGCAGTGAGGATTTTGGCGTGCTATTCGATTACAGCTTGTGGGACAACTTCCAAACAGAGTTCATGTGGAACCGCCAGCCGACGACTATCAGCCGGCATGACCCGTCCAACAATACGTTCACAACGGTCGGCAACACGAACATGGACATGTATCACTTCGGAATTCTCTACGAATTCCGCAGCCCGGAGGCCAAAATCAAGCCTTTCGCAGCCGCCGGCCTGGGCTGGACCCACTTCGGCAACGGCGATGCACTCCTACAATTCAGCAATCGCTATTCCTACAACCTGGGTGGCGGCGTGAAGTATTTCCCCACACGGCATTTTGGTTTTCGCCTCGACATTCGCTATTTGGCGACGCGCACGATCCCGCAGCAGAGTATCCAGAACGGCTTCATCATCACGACCAGCGCCCACGCCAAACAGGGCGAAGCCAACGCCGGGTTCGTCTTCCGCTTCTAAACGGCCTTTGTCTTCCTAGGTCTCGTCGGGGGGTTCAAGTTTCTCCCAGAACTCAGGCTACTAGATCGGAGTTACCTTGGACGACTTTCGCGTACATAAGAAAGGGCTTGCTTTTGATTCGGCATCGTGCTATAAAGAAAAACAGTTAGCCTGGGAATCTGTCCAGATTCCTTCCTGTTTCTCCAAGCGCCTGCTTCCGCGTGATAAGATTTGGAATCGGCTGTCATTGCAGTCGGTCGGTTGGAGGTCCTTTGGGAAAGGTTGTTTCGCAAGCTGATTTGCTGCCAATCATCGCCCAGACGAAGCGCGATGGACGGCGTATTGTGTTCACAAACGGCTGCTTCGACATCCTCCATCCCGGCCACATTCGCCTCCTGGAAGCTGCCCGGGACTTCGGAGATATGCTCATCGTGGCACTG
>DASYXF010000015.1:0-19017 GCA_035935335.1 Candidatus Acidiferrum sp. | reverse complement strand
CTTTCCCACGAAGAAGAAGCCCTGGGGGAGCCCTACAGCGAGAAGGTTCAGGCCATCAAACGCCGCTATTACGCCCTGGCGCGGGAGATCTTCGACTCCCTCGCCGTTGAGGGTCTCGCCCCTGGCATTCACCCCCGTATTGCGGTTCTCAGCCTGTTTGGGATGATGAACTGGACCTACAAATGGCATAAGCCCGGCGTGGACCCGGACGCCGCGGAACTCACCGCCGCCATTGTTGGCCTGTTCCTCCACGGTGTTCTGCCGGTCAGTAAGCACCCTAAGCCGGTGTTAGCCGACGGGATCGCAGTAGGAGATCCAAGCTAGAGAATTTCGAATATTTTCAGAATCCAGACGAAGGGACGAATAGAAAATCATGGCTACCACAACAAGCGTCGCAAGCAAGGAACTCGTAAAATACCGCGTCGAAGACGGAGTCGCGATTTTCGAACTCGACGATGCTCCGGCCAACACTTACACCTATGACATGATGCTGCAGCTCGACGCGGCCATCCTGAAAGCCCGCATGGACGAATCCGTCCACGTCATCGTGATTCGCGGCGCGGGGGAGAAATTTTTTTCCGCCGGCGCCAGCATCCCGATGCTCACCAAGGCTGACCCCCAGTTCAAATACTATTTTTGCCTGCATGCCAACGAAACGCTCAGCCGCCTGGAACAAACGCCAAAGCTCGTTATCGCCGCGCTTAACGGCCACACCGTCGGCGGCGGCTTGGAAATCGCACTCGCCTGCGACATCCGGATCGCCAAAAAAGAAGGCGGAAAAATCGGCCTGCCCGAAGTAAATCTGGGCGTCCTTCCCGGAACCGGCGGCACCCAGCGTTTTGCCCGCGCCATCGGCAGGTCGCGCTCCCTCGAACTGATGGCCACCGGCCGCACCTTCAGCTTCGAAGAGGCCCTTGAAATGGGGCTCATCAACTACCTTTATGAGAAGGATTCTTTTTGGGACGACGTCCTCGCCTACGCCCGGCAATTCTGCCCGCCCAATAAAGCTTCCCGAGCCGTCGGCCGCATCAAGCGTTCTGTCGTCACGGGCGCGGAAATCCCCTTTGCCGAAGCCCTGGGCCTCGAACGCGAACTCCAGCAACTCCTTTTCACCAGCGAAGACGCCAAGGAGGGCCTTGCCGCTTACGTCGAAAAGCGTGCCGCCCATTTCAAAGGAAAGTAAACTCGCAGTAAACTGATGGGGCATCCAGGAAAGTGCCACACCAATGAAAACCCTCCCAGACTATTTGCGCAAAGGAATGAAGCTCGTGATTGTAGGTTGCAATCCCACGGAGTCTTCGGTTCGCGCCGGCCATTATTACGCTGGCCGCGGCAATCCTTTTTGGCCCCTGCTCTATGACAGCGGCGTCGTTCCCGAACCCTTCGATTACCCGGACGATCGCCGGATCATTGAGTTCGGCATCGGCCTGACCGATCTGGTGAAACGCCCCACGAAAACCATCGAAGAACTGAAGCGCGAGGATTTCGCCGAGGGCCGCTTCGTCCTTTCCCGCAAGCTGGAGGAATTTGTGCCGCGGGTGATCGCTTTCAACGGCAAGCTGCCCTACGAGCAATTCGCGCAGCGCAAATGCAATTACGGCGTGCAGAAAGAACTTTTGTACGGCGCGCATGTCTACGTGCTGCCCACAACCATCGGCGCGACTTCGCGCGGCAAGAGCGACCGCCTGAAACATTTTCGGAAGCTCGCCGATCTTGTGAAGCGCACCGAGAAATCGCGCGAGGGGCAGACCCACTGAAGGGGCCTGCGCGATACGGAGGAATGATGAGTCAAGCTCCACAAACCGCTTCCAGCTCTCCCGTCCTTCAGGAGTCGCGCCAGGGTTCCGTCCTCACCCTGGTAATGAATCGTCCGGACCGCCTGAACGCTCTCAACAACGAGCTCACCAGCGCCCTCAACGAAGCCCTGATCCGTGTCGCCAGCGATTCCTCCGTTCACGTTGTTGTCCTCACAGGTGCTGGCCGAGCTTTCTGCGCGGGCGGCGACCTTGGAGCCATCGGCAAGGGTCGCGAGCGCGGCGATGCCGCTGAGCTCGCTCCCATCCTTCGCACAGGTATGCAGGCCGTGCTGAATATCCGCACCATGCCGCAGCCCGTTATCGCCGCCGTGAACGGTCCCGCCGCCGGCGCAGGCATGAACTTGGCGCTCGCCTGCGACATTCGCCTTGCGGTGGACGGCGCCGTCTTCGGCCAGAATTTTGCTAAAGTCGGCCTCTTCCCCGATTACGGCGGAACCTATTTTCTGCCCCAGCTTGTCGGCCCATCCGCCGCCGCCGAAATGTTCTACCTCGGCGAAATGATCGACGCGCAAACAGCGCATCGGCTCGGCATCCTCAACCACCTGTTTCCCGCCGGCCAGTTCGAAACTGCGGTGGCCGCGTTTGCCAAACAAATCGCCGAGGGCCCGCAGGTTGCCATCCGCGCGGTCAAGCAATCGATCTTCGCGCGCGAAAAGGACGCGCTAATGGAAGCGCTCGAGCGGGAAGTGCAGGCCCAGCTGAAATGTTTCCATTCGCACGACTGCCTCGAAGGCATTCGCGCCTTCATGGAAAAGCGCGCACCCAAATTTCAAGGCAGTTAGTTTTTTCGCTGCGCCCAGCATTCTGATTAAAGGAGACTTCGCTCATGCCGGCAACGCGTCTTTCCACTTTCGATGACTGGGTTGACCTTTTCCGTGTCTGGCAAAAAGACATCGGGGTAGACTACCCGGAAATCACCGAGTACAAGTTTGAAGCCAAGTTCGGACCCACCCGCTCCAACGAAATCGAATTCGGCGCTTACAAAGGCCGCCCCAAGTGGGAAAAGGTGGTCAGCATCCCCGACCAGCGCATGCGCGACGCGCTGCTGAACCTCATCGTCTACCAGGGCGACACGGAATTTGCCTCCGTCGAACAACAGCGCCGCCTCTTTGAAACTTCGCCCAGCGAGCACGACCGCCAATCGCTATGCCGGGTCGTCACCGAGGAAATGCGTCACGGCTGGCAGATGTGCTACCTGCTGATGAATCACTTCGGCTACAGCGGCCGCGTCGAAGCGCAGAAAATGTTGGAACGCCGCGCGTTTGATCAGAAGCGCCTCCTCGGTGCCTTTAATCAGGACGTCAACAACTGGCTCGACTTTTTCGTCTACACAGATTTTGTGGACCGCGACGGCAAATACCAGCTCACCATGCTCAGCTATTCCGGGTTTGCCCCGCTCGCGCAATCCATGATTCCGATGCTCAAGGAAGAGTCCTTCCACCTCGGCACCGGCCAGGACGGCATCAAGCGCATCGTCAAGGCCGGCGTCGTTCCCACGCAGGTCATTCAGAAATACATCAACAAATGGATTCCCGTGAGTCTCGACCTTTTCGGCGTCGATCGCTCCAGCTCGGCGCACTGGTTCTACGTCTGGGGCCTCAAAGCCCGCTACGACGAGCCCACAGCCCAGGCCGCGGCCAATCTCGAGCGTATGAACGAGCACAGCCGGGAACTCTACTACCAGGAATGCATCAAGCTGGTCGAAATGATCAACAAAAACGTTCCTGCCGGCCAGGCGCTTCTGTACGTTCCCGATTTCAAGTTCAACCGCTTTATCGGCGAACATGCCCGCAAGCCGTACAGCGTGCACGGCGAACTGCTATCCGAAGAAAAATATGCGGAGCACCTGAAAGAAATGCTCCCGCAGCCCGAAGACCTGCAACTCGTCAGCGAGATCCAGTCCGTCGAAAAGCAGTGGATCTCCCCAAAGGGCTCCATCCAGTAATCAGGTACAATAATGTGCCCGTGGCTAATTTTTTTTGAGAGTTTGGTCTCAGGGCCTCATGCTCAAAAACGGTAGCACAGCTACCGCATTCCAAGGCGCCCGCCTCAGAAGGCGGCCGCTACAACTGCAGAGGGGAACATTGGTGTCACGACTTGCTCCAGCCAAACTCGCAGGCCTTCTTTTTGGGGGCCTGGTAGTCGCGGTCATGCTCTTCATGATGTTCGTGGTACTGGGCAATCTCTTTATGGGCGAGCAATAGATCCCCATTCAAAACGGAGTCCAATGAACGATCTGGAAATTTCGGCAGTCGAACTAAAACAACGCCTGGACAATGGAGAGAAGCTCGTCCTCGTAGACGTGCGCGAGCCTTGGGAAAACGCGCAATGCCGCATCGAAGGCGCCGTCCTCATCCCGATGGGGTCGATTCCGTCAATGCTCCAGAAGCTCGATACTGACGAGCCTGTGATCTGCTATTGCCACCACGGCATGCGCAGCCTGGACGTGGTCAACTGGCTGCGTAAGCAGGGCATCGCCAGCGCCAAATCCCTCGCTGGCGGCATCGACCGCTGGTCCCTCGAAATCGACCCTCGCGTCCCGCGCTACTAAGCCTCATGCCGGCAAAACTCATCTTTTATCAGAAGCCAACTTGAACCACCTGCCGCAGAGCAAGAGGTCTCTTGCTCGAACTCAAACTCGACTTTGACACCCGCGATCTCGACAAACAGCCACTGTCAGAATCCGAACTCGAGAAACTGATCGGCGCGCGCGATTACAAGCAGTTCCTCAGCACTCGCAATGGGCTCTATCGCGAACGCAACATGGCAACGAAACCGCCGAGCCGTCCCGAAGCCATCAAGCTCATGTCCAAAACCCCCAATCTCATCCGCCGCCCATTGCTCGTCAGCGGCTCGCAAATTATCATCGGCTTCGACGAGGCCGCCTACCGCATCCTGGCACTCCGGTCCAAGCCTTAGCCAGAAGCGAATCAGAGCGCACAGCCAGGAATGGCTATGCCACAACAAGGAGTTCTGCATGTCAGTCAAAACCATCGCCATCATCGGCGCCGGAACCATGGGCCGCGGCATCGCCTATGCCTCCGCCCTCGGCGGCTACGCCACGGTCCTCGAAGACGTGTCCGATTCGATGCTCGCCAAAGCCGTCGTCTGGATCCGCGAATCTCTCGACGAAGGCGTCCGCCGGGGCAAAGTCGATCCATCTGCGCGTGACGCCGCCCTCGCCCGCATCTCCACCTCCCGAGTTGTCGACGAAGCCATCCGCAACGCAGAGCTCATCATCGAAGCCGTCCCCGAAGAGCTCGAAATGAAGCTCGAACTCTTCACCATCTTCGACAAGTTCGCCAAGCCCAATGCCATCTTCGCCAGCAACACTTCCTCTCTTTCGATCAGCGATTTCAGCGACATCGTCCTCCACCGCGAGCGTTGTATCGGCATGCACTTCTTCAATCCCGTCCCCAAAATGAAGCTGGTCGAAATTGTCCGCACCCCGCACACCTCCGACGAAACCGTTGCCGCTTGCGCCGCCGTCGCCACCCGCATGGGCAAGGAGACCGTTATCGTCAACGAAGCCCCGGGCTTCATCACCTCCCGCATCAACGCACTTATCGGCAACGAAGCCTTCGCGATGCTCGAGGCCGGCGTTGCTTCCGCGGCGGACATCGACAAAGCCGTGAAGCTGGGCCTGAATCACCCAATGGGCCCGTTCGAAATGGTCGACCTTGTCGGCCTCGACGTCCGCCTCAAGATTCTCGAATACCTTCACTCCACGCTGGGCGAAAAATACAAACCCAGCCCGCTCCTGCGCCAGTACGTCCAGCAAGGCCGCCTCGGCCGCAAATCCGGCCGCGGCGTCCACGACTACACGCCGCCAAAGGACGAGCAGGCCAAAACGTAGGGGCGGCCTGCCTACCGCAGGCAGGCTTTATGCCGCCCTCTTCTGCGTGCTCGCTGTTATCCATCTTCTCTCCACGCGCACCTCGTCCAAATGTTTTAAACTACCAACATGACCGCCCCCATCGACCGCATCTTCATCCAGCAAGGCGACCTGACCGAAATGGACGTCGACGCCATCGTCAACGCCGCCAACAACGACCTGATCCTCGGCGCGGGCGTAGCCGGCGCCATCGCCCGCAAGGGCGGCGAATCCATCCAGCGCGAGTGCGACGACATTGGCAGCATCCCCGTCGGTTATGCGGCCATCACCGGCGGCGGCAAGCTCAAGGCCCGGCACGTCATTCACGCGGCCAGCATGAGCCTCGGCGGCATGCGCACCACTGCGAAAACGCTTCGCACTTCCACGGCCCACTCCCTGCGCCTCGCCGCCGAACGCAACCTCAAATCCGTCGCTTTTCCCGCCGTCGGCACCGGCGTCTCTGGCTTCCCGATGGACGAGTGCGCGCAAATCATGCTCGCCGAAGCCCTCCAGCACCTGAAAGCCGAAACCTCGCTCGAAGCCATCCACTTTGTCCTCTTCGACGCCCGTTCCCGCGATGTCTTTCAATCCGCTCTCGAAACGCTGCGAAAAGAAAGTCCCACCGGAGCCGCCTCCGCGTGACCCCGCTTGCCGCTCTCCTTGCCGAACGCATCCGGCGCTTCGGCCCCATCACCTTTGCCGAATATATGCGCGAGTGCCTGTACCATCCGGTCCACGGTTACTACTCGCAGCCCGAAGCCAGCCGCTTCAACGATTACTACACCAGCGTGGACGTCCATCCCGTCTTTGGACGTCTGCTCGCCCGCCAGTTCGCCGAAATGTGGCAGCAACTCGATCGCCCGCGTGAATTCCTTCTCGTCGAAGGCGCCGCCGGCACTGGCCGCCTCGCCGGCCACATCCTCGAATTCGCGCAACTCCAACTCCCCGATTTTTTCGGCGCCTTGACGTACGTAGCCGTCGAACGTTCCCCCGCCCGATGCGATCAACTCGCCCAACATCTCGCGCATTTCGTCCAAAAAGGGAAGTGCCGCCCGTCCATCGATGTCCCCACGCGAATCCCGGTTGGCTGCGTCTTCTCCAACGAACTGCTCGACGCGCTCCCGGTCCACCGCGTCCTGCAGCAGCGCGGCGCCTTAAGAGAGATTTTCGTCACCACCGACGGAAAAGTGTTCTCCGAAATCCTGCACCCGCTTTCCACCTCTGCGCTTGACGAATATTTCGCGCAACAGCAGGTCGCGCTCACGGAAGGGCAACTCGCCGAAGCCGGGCTCGAAGCCTGCGACTGGATTGCTGAAATCGCTCGCCGGATCGACCGCGGCTTTGTTCTCACCATTGATTACGGCCACGAAGCCGCCGATCTCTTCGACGCCCACCATCAGTCGGGCACGGTCCTCAGCTACTCTAAACACCAGGCGTCCAATAATCTTTATGCCGCCCCGGGCGAACAGGACCTTACCGCGCACGTCAACTTCACAGCGCTCCGCCAATGGGGCGCGCGTCAAGGCCTCGAAACGCTGGGCCTCCTCACGCAAACCGCGTTTCTGCTCGCTTCAGGAAAGGGAAATAACTTCGAAGATCTCTACGACACTGGCATGGATGAATCCGCCCGACTACGCGCGCGCCTCAAACTGAAGACTCTCATCTACCCCCAAGGCCTCGGTGAACGCTTCCAGGTACTTCTGCAACACAAGAACGTCCCGAATTCGCAACTCACCGGCCTCAAGCCACTCTAAGGGCTCGGCCGCTTCAACGTCGGCTTCTCACCGGAGGCCGGTGCAGGTACCTCCGCCTGTTTCCCCTTTGGTGGCGCCGCCGCTGGCGTCGCCGCATCGGTGGGCGAAGGCGTCGGCATCCCAGTCTCCGAATACGGTTTCTTGACGAGTGCTTCGACCACGTCCTGCGCCCCGCCGGTATTGTCATTCGTCTGCCGCGCCTTGTTGTACTCGTTCAGCGCGCGTTCCCGCTGTCCCAAAATATCGAAAATCTTCCCCAGGTACAGGTGGCTCCAGACTTCCGTCCACTTTTCCGAAGGCTCCGGCACCGTCGCCAGGGCCTCGCGAAACGCGTTCGCCGATGCCTGGTAATTCTTCTGATAGAAAAACGCCTCGCCCATGCGGAAATTTGCCAGCGAACGGCTCGGCTGAATGCTCAGCGCGCGCTGGTACTGTTGAACCGCGTCATAGTATTTTCCAACCTCGGCCAACTCTTCACCGCGTGCAATCGCCGCTCGAGCCCGCAAATTCGGCGTGCTCTTCAAAATCAGGTTATTCGGATCAATCCGGATTCCGCCCGCCTTCGGACGCCCGAAGGTCTCTTCCGTAAACTGCGTTTCCGTCCCGGTAACATATATCACCTTCATCTCCGGGTTTCCTTCGGTATCCACGCGCAATTGCACCGGCATGCTGAACGTATCCAGCGGCTGCTTGATCTTTCCAACGATCCGGAAACCTTTGCGCGTCCGGTAGACCACATCCTCCAGGGAAAACTCCGGCACGCCCGTCGAGTTCAGCCACTGCGCAAAATACCCCTGCAGGTTCGGCGGTTCCTGTCCCGGCTTCACGCCGGCATTCGCTGTGGCAATCGCCAGGTTTTCAAAATCGAGCATCTTTGCTGTTTTGCCCTGGTACTTGGCATAAAAACCGTGCAGCACGGACTTGAATGCCAGATCTCCCATTTGCCCGCGCAGCATGTGAAATAGCATCGCGCCCTTGTTCATCACCACCGAGCGGTATTCGCTCGAATATGGCGCCAGCCGCGCCGACTGTGCCACCGGCGCCGAGTTGTCATACATCAGCGCGCCCACCGCAAATTCGTCCAGCGCCCGCAACCCCGCCTCTTTTCCGAAATTCTGTTCGGCGTAGAGTTCTTCCGAATATCGCGCCAAACCGTCGCTGATCCAGACATCGCTGGTGCTCGCCGGCAAAACCTGGTTGCCCCACCACTGCGTTGCCACCAACCGGCTCAGCGTGCGGTCGCTGTACTTCGGGTCCCACAGCCGGTGGCTCAGCATCACCACGCCCGGTCCGGAAAAATCGCGCAGCGTTCCGTCCGGCAGTTCGATCACTGTCATATCCGGTTCCGGCAACGAGCCGAACATATCTGAGAAAAGAACCACCTGGTGCGCCACGATGTTGGCAAATTCCTGCACCTTTGCCGAATCCGCCCGCGGCGCGTACACCGCCACATTGATTCCTTCCGCTTGTTTCGGGCTCAGTTGCAGCGGCCCCGCAACGAACGATCCGTTTGGCTCGCGCCGCTCGCAGTGAAACGTGTACATCAGCCGCTTGCCCTCGGCCGCCGAGCGCGGAGTCAAAGGCTGGGGCGACTCGGCTTTTCCCGTGCCGGCCACTGCCATCGTGTCCGGCACGTTCAACTTGAACGTTCCCGTGTACCGGTTGGCCGGAAAATTCGTCAGGGGAAACCACCGCGACGGCAGAAGAAGGTATGCCCATTCTTTTCCGATCGAAGCAACCCTGATGTTCGGCACCGGGCTGTTTTCTTCATTCGCCAGCAACCCGCCATAGGCAAACGTCAACGCAATCGTTTTTCCCGTCGCCACCGGAGTTGGCAGAGTTACCGAAAGATACATCGGATTTTCCGGCTCCCGCTGGAACGAAAGCGGCTTTCCATCCGGCCCCTTCACTTCCCGTACTTCCAGGTTTTCGTGCAATTCCACGCGCACAATCTGCGAAACGTCCTGCGCGCGAAACTCCACCTTCACGATCGAATTGATCGTTTGACCCGCGGTGTCCAGATAAGCGGAAAGTTCGTAATTTTCAGCGAGGAAGTTCGGCCCGCGCGATTCCTGCGCTGCCGACGGAGAACCCAGGATCGCAAGCAGAAATGCCAAACCCAGCCAGAACGCACCCCTGACATTTTCCCGCCGCGTCATCGAGTTCCTTTCTGCGCTTGCACCTTGAGACGATGGACCATTGATGTATATAGGATAACAATCCCTCAGAAAGCGTTGCCAGCCTTCCCTTGTAACAAACTTGCAATTTCATCCGCCGCGCGTTCCACTGCCCCCGGCGGGCCGAGACGCTTCCGTACTTCGTCCAGACCCCGGCGCTGCGCCTCCCGCGCGTTCGGCTCCTGCAACAGCTGAAGCGTCTCCAGCGCCACGCGTTCCGGCGTAAACTCATCCTGCACCAACTCCGGCACCACTTTTTTCTCCGCAATCAGGTTGACCATCGCAAAATACGGCGTCCGCACCAGGGGTTTGGCCAGCGCCGCCGTCAGGGGCGACACTCTATAAATCACCACCATCGGCACGTTGAGCAGCGCCGTCTCCACCGTCGCCGTACCGCTCGACACGATGGCCGCGTTCGCCGCCGCCAGCGCGTTGTAGGTTTCTCCTTCGACCACGCGGGCCACGATCCCGGCCGGCCAGCCCGCCTTCAATCCCTCCACATCCTGCGCGTGTGCCGCGGCGATCACAAACTGTGCGGGCACTCTTCCATTGATCTGCGCGCAAGCCTCCCGCAGCACAGGCAAATGGTGGGCCAGCTCGCCAGTCCGGCTGCCCGGCAGCAGCGTCACAATCGACCTGCTGGCGTCCAGATTCTGCTCCTCGCAAAATTGCTTCCGGTCCTTCGTCGCCTGCACCGCACCCACCAGAGGATGCCCAATGAATTTCGCCGGTACGCCCGCGTCCGAAAAAAACTTCTCTTCAAAAGGGAAAATGCAAAGTGCCTTCGCAAACCTCCGCCGCACCAGGTTCGCGCGCCACGGCCGCCATGCCCAGAACTGCGGGCAGATGTAGTACACGTTTCGAATGCCCTTGGGTTTCAGCTTGCGCGCCAGGCGCAGGTGAAAGCCGGGAAAGTCCGTCAGGATCGCCAGTGCCGGCCGCCGCTTCTCCGCCTCAGCAACCAGCCGCTCCATCGCGCGCAGCAGGGAAGGCAGGTGCTTCACAATCTCGGTAATCCCGACCACCGCCACTTCCGAATAATCCGTAACAATTTCCACGCCCGCCGCCCGCATTTGCGGCCCGCCCATGCCAAACAACTGCACGTCCAGCCGCTCTTTCAGCGCCGCGGCCAGGCGCGCGGCATACATATCCCCGGAAGCCTCTCCGGCCGAAATCAGCAATGGAATGGATGGCATCAGCCTGACTATCTCACAAGTAAGGAGCTACTCGTAGCGGCCACCTTCAGGTGGCCCGTCTTGCTTTTGAATTGAATTCTTCCTTCAATCGCTAGCCGGCGAAGGAGCGGGCAACACCGTCGCTCCCGCAATACCATTCGTTTCCGGCAATTCCTGCTCTTTATACTGCAACTGATACAGCCGGTAATAAATTCCCCGCAACGCCAGCAATTCCTGATGCGCGCCCTCTTCGCGCAAGCGGCCCTTATGAAACACAAGAATCCTGTCCGCGTGCTGAATCGTGCTCAGCCGGTGGGCAATCACCAGCGCCGTCCGCCCGCTCAGCAGCCGGTCCAGCGCCTCGCGGATCAACAGCTCCGTCTTCGTGTCCACGCTCGAAGTCGCTTCATCCAGAATCAAAAACCGCGGATTGTGAGCAAGCGCCCGCGCAAAACTGATCAGTTGCCGTTGCCCAACGGAGAGCGTCGAACCGCGCTCGTTCACTTCCGTCTCCACGCCCTGCGGCAGCGAACGGATAAAGTCGCCGAGGCCGATCTCGTCCAGCGAGTTCTCCACATCCTGCCGCGAGATCCCGGCCGTTCCCAGCCGGACATTCGATTCAATCGTTCCCGTGAACAAGAATGGATCCTGCAGCACGATGCCGAACTGCTTCCGCAATTCCTGCAAATCAAGCAACCGGATGTCCACGCCGTCCAGCAGAATCTGCCCGCGCTGGATGTCATAAAAGCGCAGCAGAAGCGAAATCAGCGTGGTCTTCCCGGCACCCGTGTGTCCCACAATCGCGAACGTCTGCCCCGATTGCATACGGAACGAAACATCGCGCAGCACCCAATCCTCGTCCGCCGGCGCTTCCGCGTTTCTATAGCTGAACCAAACGTTCCGGAATTCAATTTCACCGCGCGGGGACGTAATGTGTTTCGCGTCGGATCGCGATTCGATGGTGATCGGCTCATCGAGCAGTTTGAAAATGCGCTCCGAAGCAGCCATCGCCGACTGCAGAATGTTGAATTTTTCGCTCAAATCCTGAATCGGCCGGAAAAACCGCTGCGCAAACATCGTGAAGGCGATCAGCACGCCAATCTTCAGCGATCCGCCCAGCACGCGTCCGCCGCCCGCCCAATAAATCAGCGCAATCGTCGAAAAACTCAAAAATTCGACTGCCGGATAGAACACCGCATAAGCCAGAATGGCGTCCCGCCAGGCCAGCATGTTGTCCTTATTCCGCTTGGCGAACTCTTCCCGCGCTTTCTTTTCACGGTTGAAGAGCTGCACCACCGCCATGCCGGAAATATATTCCTGCAGAAACGAATTGATCCGCGCAATGGCCGTGCGAATCTTCCGGTTCGCGTCCCGCACGTGCTTCCGGAAAATCAGGGTCACCACCAGGATTCCCGGCAGCACCGCCAGCGTAGCGAGGGCCAGCCGTACGTCGATCTTGAAAAGCAACCCCGCCATCACCGCCAGCAGGAAAAAGTCGTTGATCATCGTCACGACGCCGGCGGCGAACAGATCATTCAGCGCATCCACGTCCGTGGTCACGCGCGTCATCAACCGGCCCACCGGATTCCGGTCAAAATACGACATCGGCAGCCGCTGCAGCCGGCCAAATATCTCCGTCCGCATGTCGTACATCGTCTGCTGCCCCACGCGCTGCATAATCCGGATCTGGATGTACTGTGCCAGGAAGTCGAAGATCAGTACGCCAAGATACGCCAGGCTGATCAGAAGGATGCCGTGCCAGGCGGAGGCCTTGGTCACCATTCCTTTCGAGTATGGAACCAGGTAAGCGTCGATCGTTTTCTTGAAGAGCAGCGGGGGGGCCAGTTCCAGCGGCGTCACAATCGCAACCAACGCCAGCGCGATGATCACACGCCACCGGTACGGCCGCATGTAGTCCAGCAAGCGCTTCATGAGGCGCGAATCGTACGCCTTGCCTAGCGCCTCTTCTTCGTGAATGTTGCTCATGCCCGTTCGAGCTCTTCTTCCAGCAACTGTTTCTGGTAAAGATCCGCGTAGTAGCCGCCGCGCGCCAACAATTCTTCGTGTGTGCCGCGCTCGACGATTCCGCCATCCTTGATCACCACAATCTGGTCCGCGTCCCGCACGGTTGAAGTCCGGTGAGCGATCAGGATGGTTGTTCGCCCGCGCATCACCCCGCGCAGTTGTCCCAGAATTTTCTCTTCAGTCTGCGTGTCCACGGCCGAAAGGGAATCGTCCAGAATCAGGATCCGCGGATCGCGAATCACCGCCCGCGCGATCGCGGTCCGCTGTTTTTGCCCGCCGGAGAGAGTGACTCCGCGCTCGCCCACCATCGTCTGATACTGCCCGGCAAAATCCAGCACTTCGCTGTCCAGGCTGGCGATTGCGGCCGCCTGGCGCACCTGCTGCGGTTCGAATTTCTCCAATCCGAAAGCAATATTTTCGCCGACGCTATCGCTGAAGAGGTATGTATCCTGGGGCACATAGCCAATCGCCCGCCGCAACGTTTCCACCGGCCATTCGCGTATCGGGCGTCCATCGATCAGGATCGTTCCGTCCGCCGCGTCCCACAACCGCGCAATCAGGGCGGCCAGGGTCGTTTTCCCGCTGCCGGTCGGCCCGATAATCGCCAACGTCGATCCCGCCGGAATCGTCAAGTCGATATTCTTCAGCACGGCCTTCGACTCTCGCCCGTGGCCATTCGCGCCGTTCTTCCCGGCGGTTAAGTCAACGGTCGGGTAGGTGAAATTCAGATTGCGAAATTCGATTGTGCCTTCAACGCGAGTTTCCGGACTGACCTTCGCCGCCCGGTTATCAATCTGCGGCTTCGCCGTCAGAATGTAGTTCAAGCGTCCCGTCGACGCCGCGCCTCGTTGAAAGATATTTGTCACCCAGCCGAGAGCAATCATCGGCCAAACCAGCAGCCCAAGATATGTATTGAACGTGATCAACGCTCCCAACGACATCTGTCCGTTCAAAAAGCGGTAACTGCCCTGCCAGAGCACAATCAGGAACGTCGTTCCGATCAGCGCCGTCAGGGATGGCATGAACATGCTCCACGTTTTGATCAATTCCATGTTCTTCGCCACGTACTCGCGATTTGGCTCGTCGAATCCACGAACTTCCGCCTCTTCCTGCGCATAGGCCCGAACCACGCGCACGCCGGACAAATTCTCCTGCACCTTGGCCGATAAAGTCGCCAGCGAGGCCTGGATCTTTTCGTATAACTCGTGAATCACCTTTCCGAAATGCCGCACAGCAAACGCCACCACGGGCACCGGCAGCAACACCCATAGCGTCAAAGATGGCGAAATGATCGTCAGAATGAAGATGGAAAGAACCATCGTAATGACCGTGGTTCCGGTGTACATAATCCCCGGGCCCAGCACCATGCGCACGGCGTTCAAGTCATTCGTCGCGCGTGACATTAATTCGCCCGTCCGGTTGCGCACATAAAACTCCGGCTCCATCACCAGCAGCCGGTCCAGCAGGTCGCTTCGAATATCAAATTCAATGTCCCGCGAAACTCCGATCAACACCCACCGCGTCAGGAACGACATCAGCCCCTTCAGTCCGATGCACACCACAATCACCAGGCAATAAAAGGCCAGCGTACCCCGGCTGCCTGGTTGGTAGTACGGAATGTGATTGCTCAGCCATTGCAGGGCCCCAATGTCCGCGGTCACCCCAGGCGCCACCTGCTCAAACGGACGAGCGCTGCCGGCAACAGTGTCGGTAATAATGCCTGTCGCCAACGGCACGATCACTCCGATCAAGCACATGATCGCCAGCGCCACCATCCCCAGCGCAATCGGCCCCGTATACCGGCCCAGATATGGCCACAGGCCGCGCAGATTCTCCCAGGTGGACACCCCCGGCTTCCTTGGCCCGCCCGCGCGCAGCACTGCCGCCGATGTGCTCATCGCAGAGTTGACCTCGAGTTTTCGAGTGAAGGTGCTTCGCCCAGGAAATGCTGGTAGGAAAGATCCATCGATTGGTACCGCTTCGTCGCGGGGTTCCACGCCACCGCGATGGGCAGCGTCCGCTCGTTGCTTCCCGCCTTCACCGGCGTGAAATAAAGAGTCAGCCCTTTTTCCGCGCTCTGCTCATACTGCAATTTCCAGCCGGTCACCGCTACCAGCGGCGTCTGCCCCAGAAAGCCTTTTTGGTTTTTCAGGTATTCGTCGGCGCGCATCAATTCCACCCATTTGCCTTCTTCCTGCTTCTCCGCCACCACTGCGCGCATCACCACGGTTCCCGCGATCACGCTCTTTGGCGTATTCGGCACCACATTCGCCACCAGGATTTGCGTCTTTCCGGTTTTCGCCAGATCTCCAAACAGCAGCACCTGCGCCTCGCTTCCGAGCAGCGCTTTCGCGGCGTCCTGCATCTCTTCCGGAACGACCGGCTCCGCGGCTTTCTTCTCGGCCTCCGCTGCGGGTTTCGTACCTTGCGAACCGCATCCAAACAGTACGACGCTTGCCGCCATCACGAGGAATAGGGGACGCTGCATTCCGATCCTTTCTAGAGTAGACGTGCCTTCAACCGATGCGTAATCAAAGCCTTCGGGAAAAATCTCTCGCTCGCAATCCTCAGAGGCTCGGTCCGGCCAGCGTAATTTCCACGACTCGCCCCGGCTTTCCGTCCGTCTCCCTGGTGCAGAGCACTTCCATCACCTGCGGCACATCTGCTCCCGCCCAGTCGAACGCGTAATACCACAATTCTAGCGGCTGCCCGCCCTTCGTACTAGGGCTCCTCGAATCCGGCTCTCCGTAAAGCTTAAGTACCAAGCCCGTTGTATCCCACACTCTTAATCCTCGCCCCGTCTTCCACGGACTGGGGGGTGGGGCAGCGCATTCAGTCTTAGACTCGCTCCAGTCAGCAGTCCGAATTACGGCAACTGTCTTTTGATCGCCACTGTCGATACTCAGCGACAAATGCCTGCAACCGTCGAGCCAGGTTTTCTCACTTCCTTGAAGCCCCTTGCCAATTCTGAAATGTTTGTTCATTTCAGCGGCTCGCGCGATGCTGTCCCGCCCTGGCCGTAGTCCCGCAAGCGTCGTCTCATTCATCCGGTGCGCTGAGGCCTCCTTCACACCTGTCTTTGGCGCGGGTTGTGCTCCGGTAGTCGACGTTGCCAGAGCTACGGCGAAAAGCGCCCGCCTCAGAAGGCGGCCGCTACAAAGGCGCGCTTGCATCGACAGTCCTCTCTTCTCAGAAACTGATTACTGATTACTGAAAACTGACAACTCATCCTGACGACTCATCTCTGGCCCAGGATCGCATCCAGCCTCGCTTCGAAATTTTCTTCGCCTTCGCTCTGCAACACGCTACGCTCCACGGGCAGCGCGGCCTGCACTGCTTCCACCCATCCCATCAGTTTTTGGATGTTTTCTTTGGTCCGCTGGTGATATTGGCGCAGGTTCTCCCCGCTTCCCATCCACGCGCGAAACCTCTTCTCCACCGGATGGTCGGAACTCTCAAAAGGATTCGTTGCTGCCCCTGGCGCCAGCAATCCCGCATGCCCGGTGAACAAATGCTCAAACCCCAGGTCCGCCACGAAATGCCCCTCGCTCGCGGCCGCCCCATCCTCAAACCCAGTCCCCTGGCAGATCAGCGTCAGCGGCTGCGGCCCGTTCGCCCATTTCAGCGTCTCAATATCGAAATTCCACAAATCCCATTTCGCTTCCACGACGAACGCCGTATCCGCGTTCAAATCCTGAATGGCCAGCGCCGCAATCTCCGCCGGGCCGTACTTCGCCTCACGCAAATCCCATTCCACCTCGGCGGGTATCGTGTAGTCCACCGGCTGCACGGTGAGCATCTGGAATCCGTTCGGGCGTTCCGACACGGGTGCCGTCGTCAAAAATCGTGCAAACTCCGCAATCATCGTCTGTTCGGAAAAGTCGCGTGTCCACACGCGCAGATACGCCCGGTTGGCCATGGTCAGTCCCAAATTATACAGGTTCTTGTTGTTTCGTGCGGGTGTGGCGCTCGCCGGGCTGGCCGAGGGGGCGGGCGTATAGATTGCGCTGAAGAATACGAGGATAGCAGCTAGGAGATGGCCTGAAGCTTAAGAGCGTAAACGGATTTTGCTTTTTTTAGAAGGTATTACACTTCGAAATGCGCCCGCCTCAGAAGGCGGCCGCTACAAAATCACCCGCCTGCTTTCGCTCCCTGGCCCTTTTCAAATCCCGCCGCAATCTGCTGCAGCCTCTCCCGCAGCGTATCGCCAAATTTCGCGAACACTTCCGCCGACGCCTCGCGCAACTTCTCCTCCGCGGTCGCCGCAATCTGCGCAATCACGTCCTTCGATTGATGATTCAGCGTCGTCACGGTTGCCACCATCCAGGAGTTCGAAATATTCTGCAGCCGCCCGAGAAATTCCGTTACCGCCTCGTCACCCATTCTGTGCAACCCGCTGCGAATCTCCGCCTGTTGCTCGGCGGTCATCTTCCGCCACGATTCCCACAGCGCATCAAATTCCGCCCGCGCCTTCTCCTGCGACTCTTTCAACCTCTGGTCCACGGCATCGTTCATCCCTGCCTGGAATCGCCGCAAAAACTCGTCCTGTTCCACGGTCAACTTGTGGGCCATCGCCGCCCGCGCCGCGTCCAGCCGCTCCCGCGACTCCTCCACCGTCTTCTGCATCAATTCCATGAAACCTTCCAGCTCTTGCCTTCCATTGCGCTGGATCTCATCCGTGAACGCCGCCGAGGTCGTGTCCGCCGCCTCCGCCGACAAAATCCGGATCCGCTCAAAGGACTCCCGCACCGCCTCTTCCATCTGCCGGTGGCTCTGCTCCACATAACTCCGGCTGGCATGGTTCAGCTCGCTTGCGAACAGGCTCGAAACTTCTCCCGCCTTCTCCCGCAATTGCATTCCCGCCTGCTCCACCAGCTTTTCCGTAGAACTCTGCAATTGCGCCTGCG
The DNA here is from genome assembly GCA_035935335.1 of Candidatus Acidiferrum sp. Taxonomy (GTDB): domain Bacteria; phylum Acidobacteriota; class Terriglobia; order Acidiferrales; family UBA7541; genus Acidiferrum. The sequence continues at coordinate 1,288 of DASYXF010000015.1, read as the reverse complement.
CCTTCTTCTCGTACCACTCCGCCGACTTGAACATCTCCTCCAGCGTGTGATGCTTCAGGTCCACGGCCTTGCCTTCTAACTCGTCCAGATGCCGCTCGGTGATCCCCTGCGCTGATTCGCTGAGAACCTGCTCCACCGTTCCCAAATTCTCCCGGAACCTGGCCAGTGAATCCGCAAACGCTTCGTCCGCCGAATTCCGGATCCGGTCCTGCTGCATGGTCATCGCCGCGTCCAGCAGGGAACGCCCGCCCGCCAGCCGATGCACCGCCTCTTCCGTCCGGGTGATGTGCGGCTTCACCATCGATTCCACGTGTTGCTCGAATTTCTCCAGGGCTTCGCTGTTCGCCGCTTCAAAGCTGCTGCGGATCCGTCCGTAAATCTCTTCGAACAAAGTGTCCGACTGCCGGTGCAATTCATTGCGGTGCAGGCTCAGCACATCATCCAGTTGCGCTTGAAACCCGCTGATCGCCTGTTGCTGCACGCCTTCAATCCGCGCCGCGAACTGCTCCAGGCGCTCCGTCGCCTGGTTCGCCCGCGCAAGCGTCTCTTCCAGTTGCCGCATCTGCTCGCCGAGCGAACCCCGAACGCTCGCTCCCTGCGCTGCGCTCTCCTGCTTTAATTCTTCCCGCAACTGCTGCGTATGTTCGTGCAGCGCCGCCGTTGCCTGTTGCTGCGCGGAACCCAGTTCCTGCGCCACCTGCTCGCGCATCGAATTCTGAGCCTGTTCGAAGGTCACGCTCACCTTCTGCTGAATCTCATTCAGCACCGCGCCCAACGCATCCTTATGCGCGCCGGCCAATTCTTCTCTGCGCCGAGCCTCTTCCTCCGCTTGCTGCTTTGCCGCTTCCAGGCGCCCTGCTGTTTCGGACTCCACCTGCTCCGCGCGCGTCCGCAGCTTTGCCGCCGCTTCTTCGGCCTGCGTGCACATCGTCTGCAGAGTTTCCTGTGCCGTCGCCAACTGTTTTTCGTGCTGGTCGCGTTGCAGCGCACCCTCTCTGGCGAGGTGGGCCATCAATTCATGGGTAAGCTGTTCCAGTTGCGGCGCCAGCCATCGCGGCAGCTCCGCCTTCAGTGATTCCGCAGCGGCTGCCTGCGCGGTCCGCGCCCGCACCTCGGTCTCTTCCTGGATCGTTCCGATGGCATGCGCCGTTTCCTTCGCTACCTCTTCCCGGAACGCCGCGTACTTTCGTTCCCACTCCTCCATGGACTGCTGCCTTTCGGCTTCCACCGCATGCGTGGCCGCTTCCTTCGCTGCCGAATGAATCTGCTGCTTCGCCTCGGACAGTAG
>DASYXF010000014.1:0-20289 GCA_035935335.1 Candidatus Acidiferrum sp. | reverse complement strand
GGACGCGCATAGGAAGGAAGAACAACAACAGCAGAAAAAAAATCAATCGACGCTTTGCGGCACCGCAAGCAGCGTCCAATGCTCGGTGGCGCTCCATTCTGACTCAAATCCCTCTCGCGAAAGCCGCAGCATCTTCTGCTGCGCCGGATCGTTCACATAAATGTACCGCCGCGCCCGGTCGATTCCCACCACTACCACATAGTGCAGAGGTCCGCGAGGCCCGCTTGCCTTCAAGCTGACGATCAGCGGCCGCCCGCGTTCCAAATGATGCGCCAGTTCGCTCCAATCGCCCACAATTACGAAGGTGCGGTAGCCCGCGCTCTCAAAATAGCGTATCATCGCGCTCGCCGGAATTCCCTCTTCCGCCTGGGAGTAAAGTGCCTCTTGAATCTTCCCCGCATCCGCGGCGCTGGAAGCAGCCCGCCCCGTTTTCTTCTCCCAATATTCCATCACCATCGCGATTGCCGCCGAGCCGCAGCCATTCTTGACCTGCGCGACAAACGGCACGTCGATCCACAGGCTGGGCCTCTCCGCGGAAAGCGCGAGTCCCACGCCCGACGCGGCAAACAGCACCAGCCCGAGGATGCGACGAAGTCTCATCTCAACGCACGGCCACGATAATCAAGATTAGGGCCGCCACCGCCACCAGGATAATCAGCAGGTCGCGGTCAGAAAGGTTTCCCGCCGCAAACTCCCGCTGGGCCTTTTCCGCCCGCGCCGAAAGCCGAGCCAGGTCCTCGTCATCCAGTTGGCCAACCGCGTTTTTTACTTCCTGCGGGTCCATGTGCGCCGATTTCAGCGCCTTCTGGGCTTCTTGCGAGGACAGGAACCCGTCCAACTGCTGCACATGCTGCTGCCGGGCAGCCGAAGCGCCCGCAGCATCCTTCTGAATCTCGACCGATGGCACCACATGATCCTGGGCCAACGCAGCCCCAGGTGACGTCAGGATAAGTCCCAACAGCAATACCAAGACAGGTCCGACGGCGCTAAATAGCGACCTCTTCATCTCTCCTCCAATAAACCAATGTAGTGGGGCTGGTCCTTCCAGTCTAACAACCACTGCAGCGTCCTGTCATCCTCCTTGGCCTCGGCAAACATTCCAAGAGTGTGCTCGCTTTCCAGTCTCTTCACTCTGCTAGGTAGCGCTGGCTTTTATGCCAGCCCGCCTTAGGAAGGGGCAGCCCGCTGTAGAAGCCGGAGGTGCGACTCCTCTCCCGTTCCTCATTTCTCTAGCCTCGCGGAACAACCTGTGGCAATCTATCCACCATGGGAAACAAAGACAGAGGCAAGCGCGAAGTAAAGAAACCTAAGAAAACCACACCCAAACTACCCCCGGCTCGCCGCGACGCCAGCCCCATCCCGACCCACGTCATCAAAAAAGTCGGCGAATAGAGGTCGGAAAAGGTAGCTAAAGACCAACCTCTTTGACGAATGGATTGTTGTCACGTTCGACTGGCCGTGCCGCTCCCCTTTGTTCCGTTTGGTCTTGATTCGAATGCAGCAAAGTGAATCCGGCGACTTGCCGCCGTGGTCTCTTTGCTTCCCGCTTCTCGCTTCCGCTACAATCTTGGGCTTGCCCTACTGCCCTGGGGCTCCGAGGTGACCGGATGAGTGGTCTGGTGAATGTGTGTGTGCGTTCCCGCCGGGTGTTTCTGCGGTCTGGCTGGGGCCCGCTGATCCTGCTGACGCTGGCGGGGCTTCCCTTCGCGGCCTCGGCCGATTCGCAACAGCGCCGCGAGCGCGAGCCGAACTCTGTATACGCGCAGCGCCGCGCCAAGCTGGCCGCTACAGCGGATGGGCCGATCATCCTCACCGGCTTCACGGGCCGCGAAGAAGAGTCCCAGGCCTACGTCTTCGCGCAGGACGAAAATTTCTATTACCTCACCGGCCACAATGAAGAAGAGGCCGGGCTGATTCTTCTCCCGCCCGCCGACAGCAAAGCAAAAAAAGATGATTTTGAGGGTCCGCGTGAAATCCTGTTCCTTCCCGCCAAAAATCCTGCTAAGGAAAAGTGGAACGGCGTCCGGATGTCGCCGAGCGACCCAGGGATCCAGGCGCGAACGGGCTTCGCGGACATCCGGCCGTTTTCGGAAATGCGGGCGACGATTGAGCGGCTCGCCAAGTTCTATCCCGCCTTCTGGACGATTCTTCCGTACGAAAAAGAGCTGGGCGGTTATCCGCACGAGCGCGAAACCGTCGAATGGCTGAAGATGGCCGTGCCCCAGGTACACCTGAAGGATATCCGCGGCAACATCATTGATTTGCGATTGATCAAGGGGCCAACTGAAATTGCGTTCCTCCGCCAGGCCATCGATTTGTCGCTCGAAGCGCATTTCGCCGCGTTCAAAATGATGCGGCCGGGCCTGTGGGAGTATCAAATCGCCGCAAAAATGGTAGAGATACATGCGATGGGCGGCTCGGAGGCTGAAGCTTACGCCCCCATCGTCGGCGCCGGACCCAACTCCACAGCACTGCATTACGACAATCTGGGCCGAAAAATTCAGGATGGCGATATCGTGGTGATGGACGTGGGCGCTCAATATTCCGGCTATGCCGCGGACATTACCCGCACGGTTCCCGCAAATGGGAAATTTACGACGCGGCAAAGGGAAATTTACGACATCGTTCTGGGCGCGCAGAACGCCGCACTGGAGGCATTGAAGCCGGGCGCGGACATGTGCCGCAAGGGCAAGCAAAGCCTTTATAAAATTTCGTACGACTACATCAATTCGCACGGAAAAGATCTGAATGGCAAGCCGCTCGGCCAGTATTACATCCACGGCCTCGGCCACAACATCGGCTTGGATGTCCACGACCCGGGCGATTCCTGCAATCCGCTGAAGCCCGGGCAGGTGGTCACCGTGGAGCCCGGCATCTATATCCCGGAGGAAAATCTCGGGGTCCGCATCGAAGACGACGTGCTGATCACCGAAACAGGCTACGAACTCCTCAGCAGGAAGCTTCCCCGCACCGCCGACGAAATCGAGAAAATCATGGCCGAAGCCGCGCGGCAGCGCTCTGCCGAACCGAAGCCATGATTCCGATCGGCCTCTTCGCGACCGCATTGACCGTCGCTCAAGGCCGCCGTTATACTGGTGTTTCGCGCTGGGAACGCATCTCTTCCCAGCGTGCCTCGTGCCTGCCTGCGGTAGGCAGGTCATTCCACGCGTCGCTCCTTCGGACTGCCGTCTGGAATTTACGAATTGAATTTAACTTCGACAGGGAGCCTGCTGCCGCTCTGTGCGGCGCCAAGAACTTATGAGCACCGTTAAGGCCACACAACTTCGCCCCGGCATGGTGATCCAGCATGAGGGGCAGCTGTTCACCGTATTCAGCACCGACCACCGCACGCCAGGCAACAAGCGGGGTTCGATGCAAACGCGCCTGAAGAATCTCCGCAACGGAGTGATGATCGACTACCGGTTCCGCGCGGAGGAGTTCGTGGACCGCGCCATCCTGGACGAAATTGAATTCGAGTACCTCTATAACGAGGGCGATGAATTCCATTTCATGAACACGGAATCGTACGAGCAGATGCAGATGACCCGCGACGAGCTCGGCGAAACCGTCAATTACTTGATCCCCAACACTGTCGTGAAAATCGAGTTTTTTGAGGAAAAGCCAATCGGCGTGGACCTGCCCGACACCATGGACATGAAGGTGGTGCAGACCGAGCCGACGCTGCAGAAGGCGACGGCCAGCGCGGTGATGAAGCCCGCCACGCTCGAAACCGGCCTGGTCGTGAACGTGCCGCCGTTCGTCAACGAAGGCGACCGCATCCGCGTGGACACGTCCGAAGCCCGCTACGTGCAGCGCGTCGAATAATTTCCGCCTCCGCAGCCGGGCCGGTTTTCCAGACGCCCGGGTGAGGCAATCGCAAGAAGAGCTCCCGCCGAGCCGGGAGCTCTTTTGTTTTTGGGAGGAATGGGAAAGCGCCGGCTCCGCAAAACCATCCGGAGTCCAAGAGACGGACCTCGGAAGGCGGCCGCTACAGCAATTCAGGCGTTGGAGTTCCCGCAGGCGATTTTGGCGAGGGGGCTCAGGCCTTGTTTGCTACGCCACGTTCCCCGGCGGGGTGCTCGCCGAAGACGCGGTCAAAAATCTTGTCCACATAACGCAACTGACGCTTCAAATCGAAGGCGTGCTCCAGTTCCTTCGGCGACAAATATTTTGTCAGTCTGGAGTCCCTGCCCACACGCTCACGGAAGCTGGTGTCCGATTCCCAGGAAGCCATGGCATTTTCCTGCACGGCTTTATAGGCGTCGTCCCTGGGCATCCCCTTCTCGACAAGATCCTGAAGGAGCGTGCCGGAAAACACCAGTCCCTGCGTGGATTCCAGGTTGCTTAACATGCGTTCGGGGAACACACGCATCTGGCTGACAAGCTGGGTCATCTTCGAGAGCATGTAGTCCACCAGAATCGTGGAATCCGGCAGGATGACGCGTTCCACGCTGCTGTGGGAGATGTCCCGCTCGTGCCATAGCGCAATGTTTTCGTACGCTGCAACCATATTCCCCCGCACGACCCTCGCCAGGCCACAAATCTGCTCGGAGGTTACGGGATTCCGCTTGTGAGGCATGATGGAGCTGCCGCGCTGTTCGTTGCCGAAATGTTCTTCGGCTTCGCGCACTTCGGTGCGTTGCAGGTGGCGAATTTCCAGGGCGATCTTTTCGAGCGAAGCGGCGATCAGCGCAAGGACACTGAGGTACTGAGCGTGACGATCACGCTGGATGACCTGGGTGGCGACGGGTGTTACGTGCAGGCCTAGCTTTTGGCAGATTTTCTCTTCGATTTCCGGGCCGAGGTGCGAGGCGTTGCCGACGGCGCCTGAGATTTTGCCAAATTCCATGGTGTGGGCAGCCTCGCGGAAGCGGGCGATGTTGCGCTGATTTTCCGCAAACCAGTTGGCGATTTTGAGGCCAAAGGTAATGGGCTCGGCGTGGATGCCGTGGGTGCGGCCGATCTGGGGGGTATGACGGAACTCGTGGGCGCGAATATCCAGGACTTCGCCAAATATAACCAGGTCGCGCTCGATGATATGCGAAGCGTCGCGGACAAGGAGAGCTTGCGCCGTGTCCACAACGTCGTTGGAGGTCATTCCGTAGTGAAGCCAGCGCGCGACGTTTGGATCGCCGATGGATTCAGCGACGGCCATGGTGAAGGCGATGACGTCGTGCTTCACACGGGTTTCGATTTCGTTGATACGGTCGGCGTCCACTTTTGCGCGTGAGTGGAGAAGCGCGGCGGCATCCTTGGGCAAGAGCCCGGCTTCGGCGAGGCTATCGGCGGCGGCCAGTTCAACGTCGAGCCATTTCTGGTAGCGATTGGCGTCGCTCCAGACGTGGCCCATCTCTTTTCGGGTGTAGCGTGGAATCACGTGGGCATCTCCCGTGCAAATCCTTTGTAATGATACGGTATTTTCGGGCCGAGGAGCGAGTCGCGGGCGAATGGGGCCGACCTAACCGGAAGGGGGCAAACCTGTCTAATCGTTGGAATGCGGGAAGGCGCGGGGATGGCTGAAGAGGTGGAGGTCAGCGACGCGATGGTCGTCGAGCGGACGCTTGCCGGCGATCGAGACGCCTACCGTGTGCTTGTGGAAAGGCACAGCCGGGCGGTGTACCGGATGGCGTACCGGATGACGGGGAATGCGCACGACGCGGAAGAAGTTGTGCAGGAGTCGTTTTTGCGGGCGTATCAAAAACTGAAGCAGTTCGCGGGGAACGCAAATTTCGGGACGTGGGTGTACCGGATTGCGGCGAATTATGCGATCGACCGGCTTCGGCAGCGGAACTCGGAGGAGTCGCGGCGCGAAAACCCGGGCAAGGCGGGGGAAGAATCGTTGGAAGTGGACCCGGTGAGCCAGGTTCAAGACATGTCACCTTCGCCGGAGCGGTTGGCCGGCAGTGCGCAATTGGCTGACCGGATAAAGAAGGCGCTGGCGGAGCTTAGCCCGGCGGAGAGGACAGCCATCGTGATGCGGCATTGGGATGGCTGCGGGATCGAAGAGATTGCGGCGGTGCTGAAGTCAAACTCGAATGCAACGAAGAACACGGTTTTTCGCGCGGTGCAAAAGCTGCGGCGGGCCTTGAAGCCGGTTCTGGAAGGAAAAGAAGCCCGCGCGATAGGAACAGAGGGATGAGACACAGGACGGAAGAAGAATTGATCGCGTACCGCGACGGCGAGGCAAACGAGCGCGAGGGAATCGCGGCGCACTTGAAAGAATGCGCCGAATGCCGCGAGGAGTTGGCGCGCATTGAAGCCGTGTTCCGTGCGCTGGATGCAATGCCGATTCCGGACCCCGGAGAAAATTATGGGGAACATGTGTGGCAGCGGATTGCTCCGAGACTTGAGGAAAAGAAGGCCCATTGGTGGGAATCGCTTTTTGTACCGCAACGGTTGGTGGTGTATGGCGGCATAGCGGCCCTGGTGATTTTGGGGTTTGTAGCGGGGCGGATTACGCGGCTGCCGCCGCCCATGGGAGACCAGGCGGATGCGGCGAAGGTACGGGAACGCGTGCTGGTGCTGGCAGTGGGGGAACATCTGGGGCGCACGGAAATGGTGTTGATGGAACTGGAGAATGCGCCTGACCAAAAGGGGCGGAAGACCGTCAACATTGCGGAGACGCAACGCCGCGCTGAAGACCTGGTGGAAGAAAACCGGTTGTACCGGCAGACCGCGCTGAAGGAAGGCGATCAGGCGATGGCCGGAACACTGGATGAATTGGAGCGTGTGCTGCTGGACATTGCAAACAGCCCCGAGGAACTGACGCCGGCGGCGTTTGAGACGATCCGGAAACGAATTGAGGCACAGGGGCTTTTGTTCAAAGTGCGGGTAGTAAAGCAGGGGCTGGACGAGCGGAAGGTGAATCCCGAGGCGAAGCCGGCGGAAAACAAAGCAAAAGTCACGGAGAGGAAAAAAGTATGAGCATGGGGAGAAATCTTTGGCGTGCTGGAGTCATCTGCTTCGCAGCCTTATTGTTGAACGTGGGGATTGGGCCGAACGCCCTGGCGGCGCAACAGGGCGCGGCCAAAGGCCAATCGGCGGAGACGCTGGACGAAAATCAGAACGAGAAGCAGCAGGCGGAGCAGGACCGCCAAGAGGAGGCACGAGAGAAGGAGCGGGAACGAGCGGAGCGGATGCAGGAGTTGTATGACGAAGGACGCGAGGCGCTGGATGAGGACGAATTCCGGCAGGCGGAACGGAGCTTCACGGAACTGGTGAAGTTGAACGGCCCGCAGACGGATGCCGCGCTTTATTGGATGGCCTACGCGCAGAACCGTGAAGGCAAGAAAGAGGCGGCGATCGGAACCATCGCTGAGCTGAAGAAGCGCTATCCGCAAAGCCGCTGGAAAAAAGATGGCGAGGCGCTGGAAATCGAAGTGAGGTCCGCTACGGGAGCCAAAGCAAACCCCGAGGCGCAGAACGACGAAGAATTGAAATTGCTGGCACTGCAGGGATTGATGAACAGCAGTCCGGACAAGGCGATTCCACTGGTGGAAGGGATTTTGAACGGGAACGGATCGCCGCGAGTGAAATCCAAGGCGTTGTTCGTGCTGGCGCAGAATGGATCGCCGCAGTCGGAGGAAGTGCTTGGGAAGATCGCGCGGGGGCAGAGCCATCCTGATTTGCAAAGAAAGGCGGTGTCGTACCTGGCAATGTTTGGCGGCAAACGCTCCGGAAAAATCCTGGCGGAGGTGTACACGACCAGCAACGACCCGGAGATAAAGCGGGCGGTGATCCGGAGTTACATCATTTCGGGGGATCGCGAACAGCTTGGGGCGCTGGCAAGGGGCGAAGCGAACCCGGAATTGAGAAAAGAGGCAATTCGGAACCTGGGAGTTGTCGGCGGGCAGGCGGAACTGCAATCCCTATATTCGAAAGAAACCGATCGCGGGGTGAAAGAGGAGATATTAAACGCTTATTTCATCGGGGGAGACGCGAAAGACCTGGTCGCCGCGGCGCGAGCGGAAAAAGATCCAGAGTTGAAGAAGAAGGCGGTGGAGAAGCTCTCGCTGATGGGATCGAAGGAAGCGAACGAATATTTGATGGAGCTCTTGCAGAAGTGAGGGGCTGAAAGGCGGCCTAAAGCCGCCCCTACGAAGCAAGGAAGCGAATGAATATTTGATGGTGAAGCAAGGAAGTTTAGCCTGGGCGAGCGCCCGCCTCCCTTCCTTCGTCAGGGCAAGCAGAAGGCGGCCGCTACAGAAAGCGGGGCCACTTGAAAGTGACCGCTGCGTTTAGCGGAGGAAGTCTTCTAGCTGGATGCGCGAGCCTGTTTTTGCGTCGCGGTATTTGACAATTACGGCGCAGGAGAGCGAGAGTCCCCATTTTTTGCCGGCGGGATGCGAGACGGCGCGGGAGCCGGGAATGACGACAGCGTCTTCGGGGATGATCAGAGGCTGGTCCCCGGCCGAGTAAACCACATCGCGGACGAGATCGTAAACAGGGATGGAGCGATTGAGGATTGTGCCGGTGCCGAGGACGGCGCGGCGTTTGACGATGGTGCCTTCGTAGATTCCGGAATTCCCGCCAATCAGAACATCCTCTTCGATGATGACGGGGAGCGCGCCGACCGGCTCCAGCACTCCGCCAATTTGCGAGCCCGCGGAGATGTGGCAATTGCGTCCGACCTGGGCGCAAGAGCCGACGAGGGCATGAGAATCGATCATTGTGTTTTCGCCGACGAATGCGCCGACATTGACGAACATGGGAGGCATGCAGATGACGCCGCGGGCGATATGGACGGCGTCGCGGATGCTGGAGCCACCGGGGACGATGCGGACGCCGTCGGCGGCGGAGAAGGAATGGAGAGGGTAGGTGGATTTGTCGAAAAAGGGGAGCTTTGCAGAATCGATGGACATGTCCACGATGGAGCCCATACGGAAGCCGAGGAGAATTCCTTTTTTCACCCAAGCGTTGGTGCGCCAACCGGTGGGAGAAGAAGGGTCAGGCTCGGCGGCGCGAATTGTGCCGCGATTCAGAGAGTCCTTGAATGATGCGAACAGCGCGTGATGCTCCGTTGTGTAAGCGGCCGGCGGAGCATCGAAAAGAGATTCAATTTGTTCTTGCAACATGGACTCTCTCGAGGAGATTCAGGGATTCGAGAACGGCGCGAATGCGGGCGAGGTTCTCCGGCTTGGGCGCGACGAGGGGCAGTCGCCAGACGGGCTGAAGAAGGCCCATTTCGGCGAGCGCGGCCTTTACCGGGATGGGATTCGACTCGACGAAGTTGATGTCCATTAAAGACAGATAGTGGAAATGCAGGCGGCGTGCTTCGGCAAAATCGCCGGCAAGCGCGGATTGCACCAGGTTGGTCATCTCCGCGGGAATTTCGTTGGAGGCAACGGAGATGAGGCCGCGGCCACCAAGCGCGATCAGCGGAAGGGTTAGAGAGTCATCGCCGGAGAGGACGAGGAACTCTTTGGGAACGAGGTTCAGGATTGCACCCATCTGCGAGATGTTGCCGGAAGCTTCCTTGATGCCGACGATATTCGGGATTTGCGAGAGGCGCAGGACGGTCGAAGGCTCGATGTTGACGCCGGTGCGGCCCTGGACGCTATAGAGAATGATGGGTAAGTTGACAGCGGAGGCGATTGCCTTGAAGTGCTGGAAGAGTCCTTCCTGCGTGGGCTTGTTGTAATAGGGAGTGACGGAGAGGATGCCGTCGGCGCCGAGTTTCTGGAGTTCGTTGGCGAGGGCGATGACTTCGGCGGTGTTGTAGCCGCCGGCGCCGGCGAGGACTGGTACTTTGCCCTTGGCAATTTCGAGAGTGAGTTCCACGACGCGGAGATGCTCGGCATGGGTGAGCGTAGGGCTTTCCCCAGTGGTGCCGCAGGGGACGAGGAAGTTGATGCCAGCGGCGATCTGGCGCTTGACGAGAGAGCGAATGGAGGCTTCGTCGAGCGAGCCGTCGGTGCGGAATGGGGTTACGAGTGCGGTGCCGGTTCCTGTAAACATGGGTTGCTCCTTATTCAAACTCCAAAATAACCGAGAAACTTATGCCATACAAAGTTGCTCGCCTCCCTTCCTTCGTCAGGGCAAGCGGAAGGCGGCCGCTACAAATTCTGGCCGGTCTGAAGACCGGCCACTACGCGGAATTTTTTGCGGCTCCCAGTTCGGAGACAATATCGCGAAATTCGTAGACGCCTTTCTTTTGTTGCAGCCAGCGGGCAGCCTCAAGAGCGCCGCGTGCGTAGCCTTCGCGGCTGCGCGCGGTGTGGCGAAGGGTGATGGTGTCGGCGGTCGAATCGAAGCCGATTTCGTGCGTGCCGGTGTGAGAGCCGGCGCGGTTCGCGGCCAGATTCAGCGGACCGGTATAACCCGCGGCGTGAATTTCTTCGGCGAGTTTTTTCAGGGTGCCGGAGGGGGCGTCTTTTTTGGCGGAGTGATGGATTTCCCAGCCCCAGGCTTCGTATTCGGGATGTTTTGCAAGCAGCGATGCGGCTCGCGCGACAATTTCGAAGAAGAGATTCACACCAATAGAAAAATTTGGGCCGTAAAGCAGCGCGGAGCCAGCGGCTTCGAACGATTTGCGAATCTGCGGAACGTGATCGTACCAGCCGGTGGTGCCGGAGACGGTGCGAACGCCAAGAGCGGCGAGGCGGCGAAGATTTTCGGGAGCGGAGGCCGGGGTGGAGAATTCGATGGCGGTGGATGCCCCAGCGAGAGTCTCGATAGAGAGCGAGGAGGTGTTGGCGCTGGTGAACCGGGCAACGACATGAAAGCCGTGCTGCGGGGCGAGTTGCTCGACGAGGCGGCCCATTTTGCCGTGGCCGACTATGGCAAGAGGGAGGCTCATGCGGGCGGGGCTCCGGTGGTGAGGAGTTGGCGAACCATGCGAGCGTAAATATCCACGGCGGTGGTCAATTCAGATTTCGGGATGCGTTCTTCGGCGGTGTGAGCTACGTGGATGCTGCCCGGGCCGATGAGGAAAGGCTGGCCCCAGGAGCCAGCGAAGCTGGGGATATCGGTGGTGAAAGCGACAACCGTTGTGGGGAGATCGAGGAGCGGAAAAAGATGAACTGCGGGAGTGAAGAGAGATTCGCGGGCTTCGATCTGGAACTGTGCCGCGATTCGCGTGACTGCCGCACGAGTGGAAGCAGGGTCGCCGACAAGCCGGAACATGATTTCGGAGCGGGCTTCGTCGGCTATGACGTTAGGAGCTCGACCGCCGGAGATGGTGCCTATGTTAAGCGTGGATGGGCCGAGCACGGGATCTGACGGCAGGGGGAAGGCGCGGATCCCCTGCAGCGCATCGAGCAGAGAATGAATTGCCGAGTGGCCGAGATGCGGATATGCGGAGTGGGCGAGTTTGCCGCGGGCGATGAGTTCGTAGCGGAGAGCGCCCTTGGAGCCAAGGGCGAGGTGATTTTCGGTGGGCTCGCCGTTGATGAGGAAACGCGAGCCGCGGGGAGAAGCGGCGGCGGTGATGGCACCGATGCTGCTGCGCTCTTCGCCTACCACGAAGAGGAGCGCGAAGTTGCGGGTGCCGCCAGCAAGAAGAGATTCGGCAGCGCCGATCATGGCGGCGATGATGCCCTTGGCGTCGCAGGAACCGCGGCCGTGGATGTGGGTGACGTCTTCGCGAGAGGCGAAAAAGGGTGGGACGGTGTCCATGTGCGTGGAGAGGGTTACATGGGGATCGCCGAAAGAGAGAAAGATATTGTCGCGGCCCGGCTCTGCGGGCTGGCGATCGAGGCGCGCGTTGTATTTTGCGGCGAGCGGTGAGAGATGGGCGTAGAGATAGTCCGCCACAGGCTTTTCGCGGCCTGTTGTGGAATCGATATCGACCAACGCGCGGGTTAGTTCAAAAAGGTGCATCGTCGTTTGAGCAAAAGGGAGGAAGCATTCAGAAAGGAAGAAACCGCGAGCGAGCAAAACCCCGTGGCAACCACCTCTCGATAGCGCTCCACCCGTATACACGGATGACAGTGAACCGGCCTTAGACCGTGTTCCCCAACCGCTGGGAGATCGGAAACCGCAGCGATTTCGGCGGACTTTGAAAGCCGGCCCCTTTCTCCGGAGCCCCAAACCGAACTGGGACAACGCACCCGGTTACTCATGGCCGCCGCACCTCTACCAAGAACGATAAAAGAGTAATGGAAAAGTCACAAGGTTGCCACGCGAATTTCTCGGGGAATCGGGAATTCCCCCACGCGGATGTTCGCATCCAGGAAGATGTGGCGCACCTACGGCGCTCGACATCGCTTGATCCTTAACCCAGCGCTTACGCGCTGGGCTAAGCTGTGTCGCACCTCCGGTGCTGCTGAGAGTGGCGCGGGAAATATTCGGGGATTCGGAGAAAGGCGCCCGCCGCAGACGGCGGCCGCTACAAAGTACTGGTTACAGTTCGAGAGGTTTGAGGGGGACGTGCTGGGAGGCGATCAAGAGTTCACCAGCGAAGGAGGATTCGGAGGGACGACGGCCGAGGGCTTCTTCGGCGGAGAGGCGGACGAGATCGGGATTGTTGTTTTCCTGTGAGACGTGGGCGAGGACGAGGTGGCGGACGCAGGAATCGAAGCCTTCGGGGTCGGCGAGAAATTCGCTGACGGCGTGATTCGAGAGATGGCCGGTACGGGAGAGGACGCGCTGCTTGACGACCCAGGGATACGGGCCGACCTTGAGCATGTCGAGATCGTGATTGGATTCGAGGATGAGGCAATCGGTCTGGCGGAGATGGACGCGCACATGGTTCGGGAGGTAGCCGAGATCGGTGCAGATAGCGACTTTAGTGCCGTTGGTACGGAAGGTGAAACCGACGGGATCGGCAGCATCGTGAGGGATGGCGAAGGCGTGGACGTCGATATTACCGATCGTGAAGCTTTGGCCGGCTTGGATGGATTCGACGCCACGGAGGCGCTTGCGAAAGGTATCGGGGAGGATGCGCTGGAGTGCATCCATGGTAGGTTCAGTGACGTAGAGAGGCGTTTTCCAGAGGCCGAGGACCTGCGGCAGGCCGTTGCAGTGGTCGGTGTGCTCGTGGGTGATGAGAACTGCATCGAGGCGATCGATGTCGCGCTCGACGGCGGCAAGGCGGGCTAGAGTTTCGCGTTTTCCGAGGCCGGCGTCAACGAGAATGCGGGTGGTTTCTGTTTCGAGCAGGGTGAGATTGCCCGAACTGCCGGAGGCAAGGATGGAGACGCGCAAACCGATGAGAGATTCTCCCAGAAACCTTGAAAATAATGGCAGAGCGAGGGAGTGGCGTCAACGGAGAAGGGGGGAGGCGGTGGAAAACCGGATTGATTCATCATCGGCAAGGGAAAGACGCCCGCCTCGGAAGGCGGCCGCTACAAAATCAAGAGAAGAGGGACGGGCGAGCCCGTCCCTAAAAAGCGGATGTTGGCGAATGCGGGGCCACCTGAAGGTGGCCGCTACGCGCGGTTAGCAGGCTAAACGGGCGCGGTCGAGCTTGAAGCCGTTGGTGGGGCCGAGGACGGTGACGGCGATTTTTTCGGGTTGAAAAAACTGGTTGGCGAGGGATTGCAGCTGGTCGCGCGTGACGGCTTCGATGGCGGCCAGGATTTCATCGAGGGAGGAGAAGCGGCCGAAGTAGAGTTCCTGGCGGGCGAGGTTGGACATGCGGGAACTGGTGGACTCGAGCGAGAGCATGAGCGAGCCCTTGAGGTGGTTCTTGGCGCGGAGGAGTTCTTCCTCGGTGACCGGGGACTCTTTCATGGAGCGGAATTCCGCGATGGTCATATCAACAACTTGGCCGACGGTCTCCTTGGCGGTGCCGGCGTAAACGCTCAGGATGCCCGCGTCGGAGTAGGGCGTGAGTTCGCTGAAAACGGCGTAGGCAAGGCCCTGCTTTTCGCGGATGTTCTGGAAGAGGCGCGAGGACATGCCGCCGCCGAGAAGGTTGTTGAGAACTGCGGCGGCGAAGCGGCGCTCGTCCGCAAGCGCGATGGAGGGAACACCGATGCAAACGTGAACCTGTTCGAGATCGCGCTTGGTTTCGAGAACGATCGGCGCGGCCGTGGACGGAACGGGATCGTCGGGGTTGTAACGGGACGGAGGAAGCTTACCGAACTCCTTTTCAACTAGGTCGAGAACTTCCTGGTGCGTGATGTGGCCGGCCGCGGTGACGAGAAGGTGATCGGGGGCGAACCAGTCCTGGAAGCGGGTGCGCAGGGGTTCACGTTCAAATTTGCGGACTGTGTCTGGCGTGCCTAGAATCGGCCGTCCGAGAGAATGCTCGGGCCAGAAGCCGCGTGTGAAGATGTCATGGAGCAGGTATTCCGGGTTGTCCATGTCCATCTTGATTTCTTCGAGGACGACCTGGCGCTCTTTCTTGACGTCTTCGGAATCGAATTTGGGGCGAAGAACGAGGTCAGACAGGACGTCGAAAGCGATGGGAAGATGCGCGTCTAGAACCTTGGCGTTGAAGCAGATCTGTTCCTTGGAGGTGAAGGCGTCGAGCATGCCGCCGACAGAATCCATTTCGCGGGCAATGTCTTCGGCGGAACGGCGTTCGGTGCCTTTGAAGACCATGTGTTCGAGGAAATGGGCGGTGCCGTTTTCGGCGGGTGTTTCGCGGCGGGAGCCGTGGCGAACCCAGATGCCGACGGAGACGGAACGGACGTGCTGCATGGTCTCAGTGATAACGACGAGGCCGTTGGATAGTGCGTGACGTTGGATATCGCGCGCGTTGGAGACCATGGTGGTCATGCAGGTATTGTGGCATAGGGTGGGGTATGTGGCGAGTGGCGAGTGGCGAGTGGCGGACAAGGAGGGCAAACTTATTATTTTCTGTAATTTGGAGGATGCCCACCTAAAGGCAAGAAATGGCCGAAAACCGGGCTCGGGTGAGAGAATGGATTGAGGGAGGGGGAACGAGCTTGGAATTGCTGGGGAAAAGCCGGGAAGAGCTGAAGGCATATTTCGCCGGGCTGGGGGAACCTGCTTATCGCGCGGACCAGATTTATCACTGGTTGTACGCGGAGCGGGAGTTTTCCGCTGAGCGGTGGAGCAATCTGCCGGCGGCGCTGCGGGAAAAGCTGAAGCGGGAGGCAACGGTTACGCTGCCTTCGGTGCGGCAGAGGTATGTGTCTACGGATGGATCGGTGCGGTATCTGTTTGGGCTGGCGGCGCAGGAAGAAAAATTGTCGAAGAAGCCAGCGGCAGTGGAAGCGGTGTTCATGCCGAGCGAAGGCCGGCAGACGATCTGTATTTCGACGCAGGCGGGTTGCGCGGTAGATTGCCAGTTTTGTTTGACGGCGCAATTGGGGTTGGTCCGGAATTTGACGGCGGGAGAGATGGTGGCGCAGGTGTTGCTGCCGTTGAAGGAGATGGAAGGGAGGGAGGCAGGGCCTCAGATCGCGGCGGGGGAAAAAGCGCCCGCCTCGGAAGGCGGCCGCTACAAGGAGAAGCCTACTGGGCTGGCGGCGAGGACGAATGTGGTGTTGATGGGGCAGGGCGAGCCGTTGCTGAATTTTGAAAATGTGATGGCGGCGCTGCGGATTCTGCTGGATCCGGAAGGCGTAGGGCTTTCGCCGAAGCATGTGACGCTTTCGACGAGCGGGATTGTGCCGGGGATCGAACGACTGGGGAAAGAGGAAGGGCGGCCAAAGCTGGCGATTTCGCTGAACGCTTCGTGCGACGAGCAGCGGGACGCGCTGATGCCGATCAATAAGAAATATCCGCTGAAGTTGCTGATGGAGGCTTGCCGAAATTACCCGCTGAGGAATTGGGAACATTTGACCTTTGAGTACGTAATGCTGGGCGGCGTGAATGACGCCGCGGAGGACGCGCGGAGAGTTGTGCGATTGCTGGGGCCGCTGACGCGCGTGAAAGTGAATCTGAGTCCGTGGAATCCGGGGGAACTGCCGTACAAGGAGTCGAGCGCGGAAACGATTGAGGAGTTCCGGAGAATTCTGGTGGAGAAGGGCGTGCCGGCGTTTGTGCGGTATTCACGGGGGCGGGATGTGATGGCGGCTTGCGGGCAGTTGGCGTTGAAAGAAGTGCGCGAGTCGCCGTTGCGAATAGTGGGATGAGTGGGCCACTTGAAAGTGGCTACGCGCAGATGCCGATAACGGACATAAGGCGGCCGGAGAGAGGGCCTTCGCGGCGGTGGCTGAAGAGCAGGCTGGTGTGGCAGGCGGTGCAGAGGTCGCTTACGTAGATATTTTTCGTGAGAAGGCCAGCAGCCACGAGTTGCGAGCGATTGGCTTTGCGAAGATCGAGATGAACGTTTTTCGGAGGCGGCTGGTGGCCAGGCGGCTTCATGTTGAGCCACTGGAGTGGATTGGGCTCCTCGCCGGAGCGCGGCTCGTCGAAATAGTCCGCGGCATCGGCGAATTGCGCGGTGAATTTGCTGACGAAGTCGGCGGCAACTTCGTAGCAGCACGGGCCGATGGAAGGACCGATCGCGGCCAAGAGATCGGCGGGCTTGCTGCCGAATTCGAACTGCATGCGGCCCACGGCTTTCTGGGTGATGCGAGCGAGGGTACCGCGCCAGCCGGCGTGAATGGCGGCAACGGCTCGTTTCTTCGGATCAACCAGAAGAATCGGCACACAGTCGGCAGTCTGGACGGCAAGGAGCTGCCCAAGCTGATTCGTAGTGGAAGCGTCGCCTTTGCACTGTTCGACGGCCGGCCGCGGGAAAACGCGGATTAGATCCGAGTGGATCTGTTTGAGCGGAAGGAGCTTGAGATCCGTGGCACCGAGAGCGGATTGAAAACGGCGGCGATTCTCGAGGACGTTTTCGCGCGTGTCCCATTCCATGAAACCGAGGTTGAGGACTTTCTCGGATTCGAGCGCGCTGACTCCGCCGGGGCGAGTGCTGAAGCCATGGATCAGCCAGGGAAGCTTCGAGAAAGGGACGAGTTCGAGAACCTGCAGGCCACGAGTCTTGCGAAGGCGCCAGGGCGCGGTAATGCGGAGGACCGGAGGCGGCTGGGGAACAGGCTGGCCCGGGCGACGCCGCCTCATGGAAGTTTTTCTGGTAGCCACAATCAGACCAGTATAATCGCAACTGCAGGAACGGAAAAATCGGCGGAGAGGTAGAGGCGACCGCAAGGGGAACCAATGATCGTTGGCATGGGAATTGACGTGGCGGAAGTGCCCAGGATTCAGGCGGTGATCGAATCGCAAAAGGACAGGTTTCTACGGCGGGTATATACGCTGGATGAGGTGGCGTACTGCGAGCAATTCAAAAACAAGTATGAACGGTATGCGGGGCGGTTTGCGGTGAAAGAGGCGGCAATGAAGGCGCTGGGGACAGGCTGGAGCCGTGGGGTGCGGTGGGTGGACGTGGAGGTGGTGCGGCAGAGGGGCGGCCGGCCGAGCCTGGCGCTAAAGGGCGAGGCAAAGAAGATTGCTGATGCGATGGGAGTGAAGAATATCGCGGTGAGCATTACGCATACTTCGGAGCAGGCGATCGCGCAGGTGATTTTCGAGGGGTAAGAGGAAGATTCAACACAAAGGCCGCAGAGGTTCCACAGAGTTCGCAGAGCCAGCCGGAAGTTGCTCGCCTTGTTGATTGTCGAAACATTTCAAGTTGAGGTCCTTCGCCCGCAAAATACGCGAGCTCAGGATGACACAGGCGTAGCGGGTTGCGATGGCGTGCGCACGAGAAGCTATTTAACGAGGAGGAAGGGGCCGACGGCGAGGGCGTCGATGCCGGCGCAATAGAAGCTGCGGACGGCGCCGCGAGGGTCGGTAACGAGGGGCTCGCCAAAGAGATTGAACGAAGTGTTGACGAGAATGGGGGCCGGAGCGGATTCGCCGAATTTGTGGAGGAGTCTCCAGAAGAGAGGGTTGGCCAGTTTTTCGACAGTGTGAACGCGCACTTCCCTGCCATGAAACGCGAAGCGTTCGAGACCTGCGACCGGTTTGATGAGCGCGGCGAGTGAGGACATCGTGAGGCAATTGGGCGAAGCGTCAAAATACTCCGAAGCGCGTTCGGCGGGCACGGAGAGAGCGAACGGGTGAAAGCCTTCGCGGTGTTTGATGAACTGATTCACGTTTTCGATGACATATTCGGAGAAGGGAGAGGCGAGCAGGCTGCGATTGCCGAGGGCGCGGTGGCCAAATTCGGAGGGGCCCTGGCACCAGGCGACGATTTTATCGCGGTGGAGGAGCGCCGCAGATTCCTCGACGGTCTGGTCTTCTCCGGAAAGATAACGATAGACAATTTTGCAGTTATCGAGGACGGCCTTGATTTCATGGGAGCTGGTGTGAACGCCTACGGCCAGGCTCGGGAGCGGGCCGCGTCCAGAGCGGCCAGTAATTTTCTTGCGCGACAGATAAGCCGCCCCGAGTGCGGTACCGGCATTCCCCGCCACAGGCTGAACGTAAACGCGATCGAACGGGCCGCGTGTTTCGAGTGCGCGAACCAGCAAGACGTTCAGAAAAACTCCGCCGGCGAGGCACAAGGAACGCAAGCCGGTGGATTGCCGGAAATTGTCGGCAAGCTGCAGAACGGTTTCTTCGAGGAAATCCTGGGCGCTGCGCGCGAGATTTGCCCGAAGTGCGGGAGTAAGAGTGAGGTTGCGCGAAGACAACCCGAGCTCGCGATAGAACGGCGGGGAAAATATGCCGCGGCGGTCGGGACCAGCCGCGAAATAACGGCGGTTGAGGGCGGGGAGCCCGTTGGCGCGCCAAGTGAAAAGCTTGCGGAAAACGGGAAGAAATTCAGGCTCGCCATCCTTACTGAGCCACTGGAGCTTATGTTCATCGCGGCTCGGCCGGAGACCCGCAAGTTCAGTGACGCGCGAATAAAACCAACCCAGGGAATCCGGAAAAACCAGCGACTGATGCGATTGGATTTCGTCGCCTTCGCCCAAGGCAATGAGGCCGGATTGCGACGAGTTTCCATGATCGAGCGAGAGAATGAGGGCACTCTCAAACCCGGAAGTGTAATAGGCGCTGGCAGCGTGGCAGAGATGATGATCGAACTGTGCCGGGCGAGGGCCGTCGCGGAGAAGAGTGCGAAGCTGCTCCTGAGCCGCAGTGGGGGGCCGACGCCTACGGCCCGAGGAGGACTTCGCAGTTCGGGGGAAACGTTCGGCGACGGCGATGGCACGGCACTCGGAAAGCTGAAGTTGATTCTCCCTAAGGCAACGGGCAAGGGCCAGGCGCGGAATTTCCAGAGTGTCTTCGTGGCGATTGAGCTTTTCTTCCTCAATGGCAAATTGGACGGAAGTGTCGTTGAGGAGAGCGACCGCGGAGCCGCGACCCAGTGTGGAGATGCCGAGAATGTGCATGGGAGATCCTATGAGCAGGCTCCCGTGACGGCAAGGGTCAGAGACTCGACGGGCGCGGCGAGGAGATACCTGTCATCCAGGTGGGTGACCGTAGCAGCGACGAACTGGTTTGGAGAGAGAACGACGGGCAAGCGCACCTGGAGATAGTTTTCGGAGAGGGCTGGTGTCGAATCGTGGTCCGCGGCGGGATTCCGGCGTAAAGTGAGGACACTCAGGGTGCGGCCGATTTGCGCGCGACGGAAGGCATCGGATTTGGATTCGGAGAGAGAACGCAATTCGCGAGCGCGGTTTTTTATGACGTGACCGGACAGTTGGCCGGGAAGCGAGGCGGCTTTGGTGCCGGGGCGCGGCGAGTATGAAAAGACGTGAAGGTAGGTAAAGGGCCGTGCTGCGATGAAGCCGAGCGTTGCGGCGTGATCAGCGCCGGATTCGCCAGGGAAGCCGGTGATGACGTCGGCGCCGATGGCGGCGTGGGGCAGGCGGTCGTGGATGAGCTCGACGCGGCGGGCGTAGTGTTCGGCACGATACCAGCGATGCATGGCAGCGAGGATGCGGTCGCAAGCGGATTGCAGCGGCATGTGAAAGTGCGGCGCGATGCGAGAATTGGAAGCGAAAAAGTCGATAAGATCCTGGGTGACGTCGAGCGGCTCAATCGAGCTGATGCGCAGGCGCTGGACGGACGTTTCGCCGAGGATGCGGCGCAGCAGGCCGAGAAATTCAACGCGTGGGGTGAGGTCGCGGCCGTAGGTGCCGAGATTGATGCCGCTGAGAACGATTTCGCGAAATCCGGAATCCGCAAGGCGTTGGATTTCTGAGAGGACGATTTGTGGAGGGAGGCTGCGGGACTTTCCACGAACAAAGGGAATGACGCAGAACGAGCAACGCGAGTTGCAGCCGTCTTGAATTTTCAAGGTGGGACGCGTGTGATTCCCTTCTCCGCCGAGAACCGGAGCGACTAGGACTTCGTTGAGTTCGAAGATGTCGCCCGTGAGGATGGGAGCTCGATGGATGGGGAAGGCTCCTTTGACGGATAGCGCAGGCGGAGCCCCTCCGTTGTCGGGGCAAGCAAGCTCCGCCCCTACAA
>DASYXF010000013.1:0-6268 GCA_035935335.1 Candidatus Acidiferrum sp. | reverse complement strand
CATAGTTTACCTGATTGCCTTATATGGTTTCGAGCAGACTCGGGCGTCTCGCGCGTCCTTCATTTTACTCATTTTTGCCGCTCTTGTATTCCGGGCCACCCTCTGGCCGATGCTGCCCACGCTTTCCGACGATTTGCAGCGTTACCGGTGGGACGCCAAAGTGCAGGCCAACGGGTGGAATCCGTACGCCATAGCGCCGCAGGATCCGCGACTCGCCAATCTTCGCGACCACTACTACGAAATCATGCCCGGGCGCGAAACGCCGACGATCTATCCGCCTGCGACCGAGTTGTTCTATCGCGCCGCCTGGAAGTTTTTTCCCGGTCCGATCGCGTTCAAAGTTCCGTTTGCGGCGGCGGATGTTCTGGTGCTTCTGCTCCTCGTGTGGATTTTCCGCGAGGAAAAGGATCGCGACTTCCGCGTCGCCGTCTACGCGTGGAATCCGTTGGTTGTCGTGGAGTTCGCCGCCAGCGGCCACAATGACGTTCTGGCCCTGCTCGGAATCGTCGCCGGCCTGGCCCTGGTGAAAAAGCGCCCCGCGCTCGCCAGCGTGTCGATCACACTGGCCGCCATGGCTAAAGTTTTCCCCGCCGTGCTGCTGCCGGTCTGGATTCGCCGCGCGGGCTGGCCGGAAAAGCGCTCGGGATGGTGGGCAAGCGCGCTCGCTGCGGCCGTATCCTTGCTCTTGATTGTACCCTATTGGAATGGACGGGAAGCAATTCGCGCGAACCTGGCCCATTACGAAGCGAACTGGAAAAACAATCACGCCAGCCTGTATACGATTATCGACTGGACGACTGGTGGCGGGACTCGTATCCCCGCGCTGGTTGGCGCCACGGTGATCGGGGGACTTGCTCTGTGGCTTGCGTGGAAACGCGCCGAGCCTGCCCGTGGGGCCTACCTGCTGATTGGGACCAGCCTGGCGCTCTGGCCCAATGGGTACCCGTGGTATTTCACCTGGATCGTTCCGCTCTTATGTTTTTTCCCAAACCCGGCATGGTTGATTCTGACCGTCCTGCAGTTTCTTTCCTATAAGGTTCTCATCGGCTACGGGATCCTCGGCCAATTCAAATTTGATCCGTTGATGCAGTGGCTGGTCTACGCGCCATTCTACGTTTTGCTTTTCGGCGGGTGGCTTATGCACAGGAAGGATCGGCTGGCGGGCGAAACCTAAAGTCGCGCGATCGCCCTCAATCGGTCCCTAAACGTCCAGTGCGCCGCTTAACTTCAGGCTCAAACGTTGCGGATTACGAACGGCCGGACCGCAGGAGGTGTTCCCACAGTCGCTGGTCTTCCGCGTCTTCATGCACTTGCGAAAATTTCAGCAGTCCGGAGCAGAAGTAGATCTGAAGAAGCACCAAACCTCCACCGGCAAGCCACAGCAGAAAGTAAGGAAGTTTCATGTTCGATTCCTGTTTTCAAATTCTCAACACCGCGCCCAAAAAAATAGCGGCGGCTGTGATATTTGCTGACCAAGTTACCTATTGCCGTCCACCGGTTATGTGATGTGGCTCACCTTTCCAGCGTACTGGTACCCAATCTCTTTTCGGAATTGCCGCGGGAATGGCGCTGCACCTTTTGGGCTGGGTCTGAAGACAAAGCTCAGGCAATCAGAACGATCTTGCCGTGCGCTCCGGGTGCGAGGACGTCCACATGCGCCTTCGCCGCATCTTTTAAAGGCAACTCTTTCCCCACGATTGGCCGCAGAGTGCCATTTTCCAGCCCTGCGCCGATCGTTGCGTAAATTTCCGCGAGTTCCGGCTCCGTAGCTGCCCATAGCGTAAATCCCCTGGCTGCGCCGCGATGCAACATCAGGTCCCGCGGATTGATATTGATTTCCCCGCGATTGCCGATAATGATGGCGCGCCCGTTCATTGCCAGCATCTTCAAATCGCTCGAAAGATTCACGTTCGCCAGCATTTCCAGAATCACGTTAACGCCGCGCCCGCCGGTCGCCTTCATGATTTCGTCGGTGTAACCCGGCCTGCTGTGATCGAACACCTGATGCGCGCCTTCTTTTTTCGCCAGGTCCAAGCCTTTTTGTGTTCCGGCGGTTCCAAAAACCGTCAACCCCATCGCTCGCGCAAATTGCGCTGCGGCGGTTCCAACACCGCCGCTTGCACCATGAATCAAGACGGTTTCTCCCGGCCGGGCGTGGGCATGATGAACCAGCGCGGTAATCGCGGTCCCGTATGGAACCCATACGCCTGCCCCCTGCGAAAACGATATTTTCTCTGGCAGCGGATGCACTTGGGATTCGAGCGCCAGCGCATATTCAGCATAAGCGCCGGTAACTGTCCTGGCGGTGTAAACGCGAGCGCCGGGCTCGAATCTGGTAACGCCCTCGCCCACCGCTTCGATCACGCCCGCGGCATCCGAGCCGGGTGTATACGGCAACGGCGGTTTGATCGCGTACGTTCCATTGCGCATGTAGGTGTCGTACGGATTCACACCAGCGGCATGCACGCGCACCAGCACCTGCCCTGCGCCCGGCTTGGGTGTCGGGATCTCCTGCAACTGCAAAACTTCCGGTCCGCCGAAATGGTGCACTTGTATGGCTTTCATAAGCATTCTCCCCGCAGCATGGAATTCCCTGAATCGTTTGGGTGGCTTTGTCTTTCTCTAAACAAGATCAATGTACCGGAACGTATCTACCTCCAAATTTGGAAAAGCATCGGATTAGAAATGGTCTTCGTGCACCAGCGCGGCCGCGACAGTCTCGTTCGTATTTTTCGTCCATGCCGTGGTCTGCCAGTTGTCCTTCGATTTTTTCGCCGGCACAAAGCCCGGCATGAACTGATTGAAACGTTCCGCAAGGCCGTGAAGGTATGGCTCGTACAGCTTGCGAAGCTCCGTCAGTTTTTGATCGGCTTCGGGAGTCTCTGAGAGCGTTGTTCCGTGTTTCGCCAGCGTCCCGCGGATCAACCGCAGCACTTCGGGAGGGAGCCGGTCCTTCTCCGGCGCCAGCGGGGCGACTGAAAAAACCTGGCAAAGGTCGACTACCGCGTGTCGCGCAATCGCAAACGTAAGCTGCGCCTGCCGCGCACAAACATCCTCCATACCCGAAATCGTCAGCGCGCAACCATCCAGAATCGCGGTGAGCGAACTGATCCACGATTGGTTGTCGTGCTGCGAACGAAAGTACGCGAGTACCGGATAGGAAAGATGACTTTCGAGAACTTGTGCGGACCACCGCTCCCAATCCTTGAACAGCTTGCGCAATTCTTCATGGCCTCCGGGAAATGTGTGGCGCAAAAGCAATTCTCCCGCAGTAGGCGGCGTGCCGGCCCGCGCGTCCAGCAGCACAATCTCTGTTTCGCGGTCGGCGAACGCCCCATAGATGAACGGCAGGTAGCCAATCACCGCGGCCAGAAAACCAAAACCAAATCCGGATTCCACCACCACCAGAAACCGCGAAATGCCCGAGCGAGGTACCACGTCGCCTAGCCCCAGCGTAAAAAATGTCGTGCCGCTCAGGTAAATATCCGTGGAGAAACTGGGCGTGGTTCCGGAAAGATTCACCGCCGAGCCCGCGCCGTACTGCATCATCGCGAAACTTAGAATCAGTCCCGTGGCCCACACCGCAATCAGGACCAGCAGCGAGATCGGTCCATAAAAACCAAGAAACGAGTCGCGCCTCTTTTTCGAAGGAATCAACCGGGCGTAGATCTTCCACGTGCTCCACGTAAACTGGTAATAGAAGCGCGCGAGCCGGAATTTCCGGGTGACGCGCCGCGGCAGGATGATGGCCTCGAACGCGTCCCAGAGAACAATCAGAAAAATCACTATGCCGGCGATGAACACACCCGGAACTGGAATCATGCGCAACCTGCCTCTTTCATCGCAGCGGACAAGGTGTTTAAGCGGAGATCGACGTGACCAGCCGCGCGTTCACGGTAATTTCCGCCTTGAAAAGTCTTGAGACCGGGCAGCCCGTTTCCGCGCCCTTCACGGCAGCGTCAAACTTGGCCTTGTCTGCATTGGGAATCGTGGCCACCAGGTCGAGATGGCTCTTGGTGATGGAAAAGCCTTCGCCAACCTTTTCGAGCGAAATTGTGCAGGTGGTCTCGAGTTTCGAAGCTACCATGCCTGCGCCCGCGAGCTGCGCGGAAAGCGCCATGGTGAAGCAGCCTGCATGAGCCGCGGCCAGGAGTTCTTCGGGATTGGTGCCGATGCCGTTCTCAAAACGGGTCGAGAAGGAATACTGCGCCTCTTTCAATACGCCGCTATCGGTCGAAATCGATCCTTTGCCGGTTTTCAGATCGCCTTGCCAGACTGCGGAAGCTTTGCGTTGCATGGGTGGTATCTCCTCTTGCTGACTTTTGGCTGCGGGTCAGACAGCTTTGATTCACCAGGGCAGGGTGTGGTTATGCAGCCAGGCCAGAATTCTACCACTTGTGGAAGATGAAGAACGCGGCCAGGGTGATGAAGGCGAAGCCCACCACGTAATTCCACTTCATCGGCTCGCCCAGATAGGTAATGGAGAAGATCGAGAACACGGAAAGCGTGATGACTTCCTGAATGGTCTTAAGCTGCGCGGCGTTGAACTCGTAAGAGCCGAGCCGGTTTGCCGGCACCTGAAAGCAATATTCAAAAAACGCGATCCCCCAGCTGATGGCAATCACTTTCCAGAGCGCCACGTTGCGGTATTTCAGATGGCCATACCACGCAAAGGTCATAAATATATTTGAAATAGTGAGAAGGAGGATTGTTCGCAAGGCTTGCTCCTGGTTGTGTCACTCCACTGCGATGTCCGGCAAGGGACGACCGTTTCCATTTCTTGCCTTATGGAATGCGGGCCGGCCAGATTCCCCGGATATAAATCGTGTTTTCCACCACCCGGTAATACACCAGCCAATTCCCGGCTCGAAACCACCGATGGCGCCGGAAGCGGCGCCCTTTGAAGCGCACTGGATGCATGTGGGGAAAGTGGGTGAGAATTTTCAGGTGCTCAAAGATGGCGTTCTGCTCCGATTCCGGGAGTTCGTAAACGAGATCTCTTACTGGATCGGCCCAAACGATCCGTGTCATTGGTGTTTCTTGGCTCTACGTCTTGCTAGAGCCTTTGATTTGCGGACAACCTCCTCATGTGGGGTGACGCGGCCCTCCCGGATCGCGCGGTCCGACTCCTTCATCATTTTCTGAAAAGCCGGGTCAGCTTCGATCTTTTCTAAGCGGTCTTCCATGTGGGAGTACAGCTTGATCGCTTCCCGGATCACCATGCTACGGTTCCCGCCAGCGTAATACGCCAACTCATTCAGTAGCTTGTCGGTTCGCTTGTCGAGTACGAACTGTTTGCGCATTTTTAGACTCCTGGGTGCAGGATACTCTGCCGGTGTGGAAGGTTCAACACCATTCATGAGTGGTGTTGAATGCAACGATGAATGAACCTGGCGTGCCCCGAATTATGCGAGCTTCGCGGTGGTTTGGGGGCTTAGCCGTTCAGGCTGAGTGAGACGAGGCCTGGCGGCGTGGCGGGGATGATCGCTGGGAGCTTCGACCGGTCGACCGGATTGTAGAGAGTGTCGCGTTCGACGGGCTCACGGCCGGCGGCGCGAATCAGGCGCTGAAGTTCGCCCAGGGGCGTGAACTCCGACGTCTTTGCGCCCGCGTCGTGATAAATCTTTTCCTCGACCACTGTGCCGTCCAGGTCATTGGCTCCGAACCGCAGCGCGATTTGGGCGATGCTTGGCGTCAGCATGATCCAGTAAGCCTTGATGTGATCGAAATTATCCAGCATCAGGCGCGACACCGCAATGCAGCGCAGGTCGTCGTAACCCGTCGGCTTTGGGATGTGCGACAACGCCGTGTTGTCCGGGTGAAACGCCAGCGGGATAAACGCGACGAAGCCGTGAGTTTCATCCTGCGCCTCGCGCAAAAGCACCAGGTGATCCACGCGCTCCTCGACGGTTTCCACGTGGCCGTACAGCATCGTGGCGTTCGAGCGCAGCCCGATGCGATGCGCCTTCTTCGCGATGCTCAGCCACATCCGCCCGCTGACCTTGTGGTCGCAAATGATCTTGCGCACGCGCGGGTGGAAAATTTCCGCGCCGCCGCCGGGACAGGAGTCCACGCCGGCATCTTTCATCTTCTTCAACGTTTCCTCGATGGTCAGCTTCGCGATGCGGGCGAAATAGTGCACCTCCACCATTGTGAACGCCTTCAGGTGCACATGAGGATGCCGTTGTTTCAACCCGCTGATCATCTCCAGAAAATGGTCGAACGAAAGATCCGGGTGCAACCCGCCAACGATGTGAAATTCCGTGGC
>DASYXF010000012.1:0-50950 GCA_035935335.1 Candidatus Acidiferrum sp. | reverse complement strand
GGCCTGCAAAGCGCTTGGTTGCACGGTTTATCTTTTGACGGTTGAAAAGCTGCGCAAAGGGAATTGGCCGCGGGAAGCTATCGACGAGATGTTTTTCATGCCGGAGGAGTTGCCGGTGCAGGATTTGCTGAACGCGGTGAGCTATGCGGCCCGGAGCAGGAAGATCGACCGCATCGTCGCGCTCGATGAGTTTGACCTGGAGAACGTGGCGGCCATCCGCGAGCATTTGCGACTGCCCGGCATGGGCCTGACGACGGTGCATTATTTTCGCGACAAGCTGGCGATGCGGATGAGGGCCCGGGAAGCGGGCATCCTGGTGCCTGAATTTATCCATGTTTTGAATCATCAGAATCTGAGCGAATTCATGATGCGGGTGAAGGGCCCCTGGCTGCTGAAGCCGCGGGCGCAGGCTTCGGGCATCGGCATGAAGAAGATTTGTGCGAGCGAGGAACTGTGGCCTTGGCTGGAGCAGTTGGGCGACAAACAATCGGAATACCTGCTGGAACGATTTATTCCGGGCCGGGTTTTCCATGTGGACGGGATTGTTTCGGAAAAGCGAGTTTTATTCGCTGAGGCGCATGCTTATGGAATGCCGCCGCTCGATGTTTCGCATCATGGCGGGGTTTTTACCACGCGAACCTTGCCGCGCGATTCCGGGGACACGGTGGCGATCAAGGAAATTCACGAGGAGCTTGTGGAGGCGCTGGGGCTGATGCGCGGAGTGACGCACACGGAGTTTCTGAAATCGCACGCCGATGGGCGATTCTATTTTCTGGAAATTGCGGCGCGCATTGGCGGCGCCTATATATCGAATGTGGTACAGGCTGCGACGGGAATCAATCTGTGGCGCGAGTGGGCGCAGCTGGAAGTGGGGGCGGGGAAGTTGCCCTACCACTTGCCGGCGCTGCACGAAGATTTTGCCGGCGTCATCGTTTCGCTGGCGCGGCAGCAGGAGCCGGACACTTCCGGGTACACGGACGAGGAGATTGTCTATCGGATCTCGAAATATCACCACGCCGGATTTGTGTTGAAAAGCTCCTCGGCGGATCGAGTGGAAGAGTTGCTGGCGTCCTATTCGAAGAGATTCGTTTCGGACTTCCTGGCGACGCAGCCGGTTCCGGACAAGCCGACTTCTTAATCCCCCAGGCTCCACCAGCGTCGAGAGAAGAAAAGTCGACCCCAAGCCCAGGTACAAAACAACAGAACTTAGGGCAGTCTCCGTGTCTCTCTACTTTCATGGAAATTGCCGAAGTGATATCCTCTCACTTACTTCCATGTCAACAAATTCCAAGCCACTCAACTCGGGTCACCCGCCAAATGCTTCCAATGATCCTTAATTTAAACCTGAATCTCGATACCACAATTTCAAGGGCGTGGGACGCGTTTCTTTCAATCTTCGGAAAAGACGCCGAGACGGTCGAGAACAAGAAATGGATCGAAACCCTAACGCGTGAGGCGTTCGTTAGAGCGCGCGATGTCCAATGCTTAGGAATGCACACCCCGGTTCTTCTATCCGAGATATTTCAGCCCACTCGCCTGATACAGAGTGAACCGGAGACAATTGCGGCCCTATTGACGGGACGCGAGTGGGACGCCCCACAACCACAAGTCATTTCTCTAGACCGATTCTTATCGAAAAGAAGTAACTCAATCATCATCGCGGGGCCTGGATGGGGTAAGACGACCCTCTTGCACGCGGTGTTCCTTCATTTCCTGTGTTCCAGTGACGGTAAGGTCTTTCCCATACTTTTTACGCTCAGACAAACCGATGCTGTGGCCGATTTGCAGAAATTTGTTCGCCAGTTAGATGTGATCAAAAAGCGGGACCCTGAACGACGAATCCTATTGCTCGTTGACGGGTACGATGAGATCACGTCTGACGCTAGAAAAATGGTGTCAGAGGCACTCTTCAGGTTTTCCGCAGCCAGTGTGGGGAACTATTTTCTAACGTGCAGAGATTTCTACGAAATCTTCGACTTGAAGGCTCCGCTTTTCCATATCATGCAGTTTACTACGGAAGACCAAGTTAGGTTTGTAACAACGATCCTGCGCGTCTACGGCTGGTCAGCGAATGCAGACGAAATGGTAACAGACCTTGCGAAGCGAGGATTGGATGACTTGTTGCGCCATCCTTTACTTTTGACACTAGCTTGCATTGCTAAGAGCAGTTCTCTCAACTTCAATGCAAAAAACATAGTGTCTTTGATAGAGGCTGCTATTCAGACTTTGGTTCTTCGCTGGGACCAAGGTAAAGGCCTGAAACGCGAGGGCGCTACCCCGCTGGACGGTACGGCACGCCTTAAGATCCTCAAAAGGATTGCTTTTCATATTGAACTAGAACCGGTTCGTCAACAGAGGGTAGTTGAACTCACCCGGAAACAACTTGAACGGACACGATTGGAGAGTCTTGATCCTCTAGTTGTTCTTCATGAACTGGCACAGTTCTACGGCATGCTTGTCCCGATGGGGAGTAAATGGGGCTTTGTGCATAGGACCCTGCAAGACTATCTGGGCGCCCAATATTGGGTTGAAACTGGCTTATTCGCGAGCGATGTTTTGAAGGGATCTGTACGACCCGATTCTCGGACTGCATACGCCGCCTGCATGATGGAAGATGCTACATCGGTAATGGAAACGATACTGAAGCTTGAGGACGGCCTACCGGTTTTTGCAGACATGCTAATGAACGACGCTGCATTTGACCACGCTAGAATCGCAAGAGTAATAGTCGAATTTTGCGAAAAATATAAGGGAAAGCATTATTATCGGCGCACAGACGAAAAGATCGAGTGTCATCTTGCAGACGATTTTGTCAGTGATGCTAGTTCGAAGTTTCTGGACTACATAGTTCAGGTATGCGGGCCCACTCGGGGCAAAACGACAGACACGCTGACTTCCTACGCAATTGTGGAACTTGTCCGAAGGAAAATCCCGTTGACCAAAGTTGCGTACTCGGCTTGTACCAAAAACTTCGCTCGTGAAAACTTTGGTTTTGATGTCCTCCACAAAAATTCAAGCCTAAGACTTTCCGATGTACCTCATCTCTGAATCACCTTGTTAGTCGGCTTCCCGGGCCACACCAGCGTCGAGTTGACCTGCCCCAACTCCGCAGGACGGATCATACGAGCTCCCTTAGTACCAGGGACAGTCCTGAGCCTGTTCGTTGGTCTAGTTACTTTCAAGCACCCGTTTACGATACTGTGTTTGCTGCACGCCTCTCCGCGGACTATCTTTTGCTTACTACCCCGGGCCGGAAATCGCGTGGGGTGCGCTATCCCAGGGAGGACCGATGTGGGGTAACAAAAAGCCGGAAACGCCGCAAGCCGCGCCGCCGGAAATAAAAAATTCACCAGTGAATTTGCCGCCGAAGACTTCTGCGGCAACTTGGGAGGGAACAACCGCAATGTCTACAGATGCCATGCGTCCATTGGGTGCAACCGCCGACCGCTCCACCGCGAGACTCGGACCGAGTTTGCACATCAAGGGCGAAATTACCGGAAGTGAAGATCTACTCCTCGAGGGCACGGTCGAAGGGCTGGTCCAGCTCGACGAGCGCAAACTCACCGTCGGCGCTTCCGCCAAGGTGACCGCGGATATCATTGCCCGTGAAGTAGTGGTGTACGGCACGGTCAAGGGCAATCTCCGCGCGAAGGACCGCATCGAGATCAAGAAGGACGGCTCGGTGAACGGCGACCTGACCACGGCGCGCATCATGATCGAAGACGGCGCGTACTTCAAAGGTTCGATCGAAATCGACAAGTCCGGAGAGAAAGAGTCCGGCAGCAGCGCGTTTTCGCGTTCGGCTTCGGCGCCCGCGGGTGCCGGCGTCGGGCCCAAGACGATCTAAGTTTCCGTTCCTTTCCCAAGTTCTTCCCAAGGACGGCGCCTCGCAACAACCGGGGCGCCGTTTTTATTTTATCCTCAGCTTACCGCTCGCGTTATTTAATAACTTGACAAGTCCTCGAATGATAGCTAAGGTGTGGGCGATTGTTCGCTTCCCGGAGGGGTGAACGATCCGGCGGGCGCCCGCCCGTGCTTGCCGATCCCAGGCAAACAGAGATTCGCTTCGCAGGAGTCGCGACATGCCGCGAGGCATGCACAATTCGGCTTTCCTGATTACCGTTTTTGCGATTTTTGTAACGGGTTGCGGAGGTGGCGGCGGAGGGGGGACTCAACCGCCGCCTCCGCAGCCCGATTTCGCGATTGGGCTTTCGACAGCCACACTGACCATAACGCAAGGGAGTTCGAGCGCGCCGGTCAACGTGAGCGTGAGCGGCTTAAACGGGTTTTCCGGCACGGTGCAGGTGACGCTTTCGGGGATGCCGGCAGGAGTGACCAGCAATCCCGCTAGTCCTTTTCCCGTCAGAAGCGCTCAGCCAGTCACGGTGATTGTGGGCGCCTCACCGACCGCTGCAACGGGCCAGTACAACATTTCCGCGCAAGCGACCAGCGGTGCTCTCTCCCATTCCGCACCATTGTCGCTGACCATTCAAAGCGGAGTTGTGCTGAATCTCTCGCGTTCCACCTATTTGCGAAACGATTCAGTCCCGGCAGTGGACACTCCTTCCGGCGAACCGCGGCGACGGCAGATTGTTTATGACAGCGCTGGAAAGCGGCTTTTTGTAGCGAACCCGGCCATGAATCGCGTAGAGGTTTACGCGGACGCTAATCCTGGCTTGCAGGCGGCGATAGACGCTCCGGGTGCTTCCAGCGTGGATTTGTCGGGCGACGGCATGACGCTCTGGGTGGGGACGAGCGCGGAGGAACTTCTCTCCATCTCTGCAAGCAGCTTGCAAGTGATAACACGGTATCCGATGGCTGGAGTCTCACCGATTCCTGGCGTGGTGTTCAACCGGCCGCGGGAAGCGTTGGTGCTGGCCGGGGGCAAAATTGCTCTGCGGTTGAGGCAATCCGCGGCGAGCGAATCGCTGCTTGCGCTGTGGGATCCAGTTTCAAATAGTGCGACGGATCTGACGCCCCGGGCTCCCGGCGTCTTTCAAAATGGACTTGGTGTCATGGCGCGGTCCGGCGACGGAACGCGGCTGCTGGCGGCGGCGAATGATTCGAGCGGCGGGGCGGTGGTACTCGACGGAAACGGAAATGTGGCGAGTGGACCGCAAATTCTGGGAAGCGGGAATGTAACGAGTCTCGCCGCGAATGCGAACGGGAGCCGTTTTGCGGCGGTGATCAATTCGGGGGGCACACAACAAATTGTGTTGTTCGACGCGACGTTGAATTCATTAGGAAGCTATTCGGCGACAAGCGCGGCGGGGATTGTTTTTTCACGCGATGGCCAGACGGTGTATGTGTCCGAGGCGCTTGGCAACGGCCGCGTGATTACCGCGCTGTCCACCGGCAACCTGCAAAAACTGGGGCAGGTTTCCGATTTGGCGGTGCAGGGAATTCCGACGGCGATTGAAGAGATGGACGATTCGCAACTTGCCTGGGGTCGAGGCAATCGGGGAATCGGCGTGATCGATGTTTCGTCGCCAGCGGCGCTGCCGCTGCCCGCGCCGGTTTTCGCCAGTGCACCGGCGGCTCTGCCAGCGGAAGGGCCGAACGCAGGAGGGACATCCGTTACCATCAGCGGGTCAAATTTTCCGGCGGGAGCGCAGATCCGGTTCGGCGCGCAGAATCCGATTGCCGCAACCCTTTCGGGTAGTTCCCAAATGCAAGTGAGTTCGCCGCCGAGCGCTTCGAGCGGGCCGGTGAACCTGACGGCTTACTTTTCGAACGGCTGGATGGCCGCGGCACCGGATGGATTCAGCTACGGCCCGAGCGTGCAAACGATTCTTCCGAATGCGGCATCATCCGCTGGCGGGGATACGATTTATCTGCTTGGCCACGGGTTCGGCACAAGCGCCGGCGGGATAACGGTGAAGATTGACGGCCAGTCCGCGACAGTGCAGAAGGTCGAATCGCTGGCGGTTTTTTCCTCGGCACTTTCGCTCGACTCTTCGTATCCGTTTCCTATCGAGCGCATCACGGTGACGAGCCCATCGGGAACCGCCGGAAAGGCCGACATTTCGGTTACCACACCTGCGGGAAGCATCACTCTCGCCAAATCGTTTCAATATCTGTCCGCCAGGCACACTTACGCGAATCCGAGTCTCTACAAATTTATTCTCTACGACCAGGGCCGGCAGCAGTTGTATCTTTCCGCCACCGATCACGTGGACGTCTTTGATCTGAACGCGCAGGTTTTTCGCAGCCCGCTGGCACCGCCGCCGAACGGCCCGCCGCCGGATGCCGGGCTTCGCGGAATGGCGCTGACGCCAGACAACACGCAACTGGTAGTCGCGGATTTTGGGGCGCAAAACGTCTACCTGATTAATCCTGATGGCGGGGCGAACAACGGAGCGAAAGTTTTCGTCGGCGGTGTCGCGGGATATTTGAATTCGGGTCCCTCGCGAGTAGCTGCGACCAGCGCGCAGAGCGTGTTTGTGGGACTGAGCGGCGAGGGTGGAACATCCAATGCGTGCAACAATTGCCTCGGGCAAATGAATTTGACGGCGTTTCCGCCGACTTTCGAGCCCGCACCGCAGCCTCAGGTGACATCGATCACGGGAGCGCCTCTAATGCAGGCAGACCATAACGGGGATGCAGTGTATCTCGCATTCGGCAGCACGCCGGGCGGGCCGGTGGCGTCGTGGTCGGCGGCGGCTCCCAATTCTTTCACCGTCTCGACAGCAAAAGATTTTTCGTCGGATCTTACCGCCTCTGCCGACGGCACGATGTTTGCCGTTCGATCGAGTGGGACCACGGAAATTCGCAGTGCTGATTTGACCTTTGCCGCGATGCCGACGTCCAGCGAACTGGAAACCATTCCCAATCGAGTCGCCGTTCCCGGGGCGGCGCTGCATCCGTCTGGTGCGCTTCTTTATGAACCGTTTCTGGATGGGGCTCCGCCCCCGGCTCCCCCTGCAATGGGAATTCATGGTGGCGTGGATATTCGCGATGCGCACAGCGGGCGACTGCGAATGCGGGTTTACCTGCCGGAACCGTTCGCGATGCTTTCGACGGATACGGACGGCTTGCACGGAACATTTTTGACGGTGGATGAAAATGGGCAGCGGCTGTTTGCACTGACGACATCGGGTGTGAGCGTCTTACAGCTTTCGAGCGTGCCGTTGGGGATTGGGACCGTAACGCCCGCGGCGGGAACTTCGACGGGAGGCACAAGCGTTACGCTGCGGGGGAGCGGCTTTCAATCAGGAACAAAGGCCACGCTTGGCGGCAAAACGTTGGCGGTTACGTTCAAAGATAAAAATACACTGACATTTATTACACCGGCGCTCTTACCCGGCGCGGAGCAACTCGTGCTGACAAATCCGGACGGAGAAAGCGTTTCGTTGGATGCGGCGTTTGTGGCGCAATAAGCGGTTTGAAACTCCAGAGGATGTGGGTGGCGTGGTGACGAGTATTCTGTGAGGTTGGTGGCTTATGCGCGAAGGTAGTCGGCGCGCCAGGACTGCACCATTTGTTTTATGGCACTGCCGCTTCGAATATTGTCGGTGAGGACTTTGCGAGCGAGAGTGGGAAGCTCTGCGTCGCTCGCGAAGCGCATGGCCACCAATTGGCCGCTGGTGAATTCTCCGATGCGGAGCTTCAGATCGGCGGGGAGAAGTTTTTCGAGGCGAAGGCGCTCCTCCAGGCGTATCACGCGGTCCTGGACCTTTAGTGCGAAGAGACGCGCGTAAAGTGTGAGCACGAGCAGTGCCGCAGCAGTCAGCACGCCTATGAACCCATCCAGCGAAAAAGCCGCCAACTTCCAGCGGTAGATCGACCAGCCGAAATTCAAGGCCATCACCGGCATCACAAAATAGTGAAACGCGGGAACCCACCGCACGTGATTCGCAAACGTTTGTTCCGCCATGTCTGTAATTCCTCCGTCTTCAGTTTCTGCTCCTGACCTTTCGGCCAGTTATTAACCCGGCGCGCGTTTCCTCGCGCCCGCCCCGAGGCACTCCGAAAAATGCACAATTTAAAGATTGCCGCGAAGCGTGCGGCGGGAAGGCATTATGTCAAACCTCAGCTTTGCGCGGATCATGTATGGCACCAGCCAGGAAGTAAATTCGCCCGCGTATGGAGCGGCATCGAATTTTCCGTCCGCCCTGAATCAAGGGGCAGAGGGCGACTCTTCCCGCAGATCCGCGAACGGACCGCAAGGCTCGACGGTAGAGAGCATTCTACACAAACTGTGGATGGTCCTCTCCGAAAAGAAATAGTTCCAACGGTTCCCACCAGCACGCCATTCAAAAAGCAGCCAGATTATTTCGCGGGCGCGGTGCAGGGCAGGCCATGGAAGTCATCCTTAAAAACCGCGCCGTCTTTCATCACAAACTTCACCTTTTCAAGCTCCGCGATGTCCTTTAACGGATCCGCGGCGACAGCGATGATGTCGGCGTATGCGCCTGCGGCTACCACGCCCAAGTCTCCTTTGCTTCCCAGCATTTCGGCCGGGCGCGAAGTGGCCGCCTGAATCGCGGCTGCCGGAGACATTCCGAGTTTCACCATCCATTTGAACTCTTCCGCGATCGGTTCCTGCCAGGGGATGCCGCCAATATCGGTGCCGAAAACAATTTTCAGATTGGCTTTCAGCGCTTTGCGGAAGCTCGCTTCGTGTAGATTGGCACGGGCGCGATCTCGCTGTCCCTCAGGAGTATTCTCCGCGGCCCAATCGGTGTAATAAACGCCGAGAGTGGGGCAGTACCATGTGCCTTGCCTGGCCATCTGTGCGATCTGCGCGTCGCTGATGTCGAGGCCATGCTCGATGGAATCGCAGCCGCCGTCCAGGCCGCGCTGGAGGCCTTCACCGATGTAGGCGTGGCATGCCACTTTCTTTCCCCAGCCGTGGGCTTCGTCGACGATGGCGCGCAATTCTTCGACCGTCAGCGTAGGCTGCGAGACGAGATGGCCCTGCTTGTCCACCCAAGAGCGGTGGGTCATATAAACTTTGATCCAGTCCGCCCCATGCTCCAACTGCTCACGCGTCGCCTTACGCGCTTCCACGGGCCCGTCCACGATCTGCACCCCTTTGGGCATCACAAGTTCGGGAGCGTAGCCTTCCAGGTTATAGCCGCCGGTCGTGGAAATTCCTCGGGTTGCGCCGAAGACGCGTGGGCCGGGGATGGTGCCTTCTTCGATGGCCTGCTTGATTCCGATGTCACCATAGCCGGCGCCCTCGGTCTCGACGTCGCGAAGAGTTGTGAAGCCCTGTTCTAGGGCGCGTTTCGCGGCATAGGTTGCGCGAGCCGCACGCAGCGCGAGTCCCGCCTTTAAAATGTTCGCGTCGTAGCCGCCCTTGGCGGGATCTTCTCCCCATAAGAAAAGATGCGTGTGCGAATCGATCAGACCGGGAAGAACGGTGGCGCTCGATAGATCGATCATCGTGGCACCCGCCGGGACAGCTGCGGAAGCATCAACAACTTTTTCAATCCGATGATCGCGCACGAAGATGAGCTGGTTCTTGCGCGGCGTGTCGCTCTGTCCATCCATCAGCGTTCCCGCACGGATCACGGTGAGGGGCGCTGATTCCATTTTTTGTGATTGCGCCAGGGAATTCGCGGCGCACAACACGACCAACCAGAAGAGCAGTCCAAAGCGTTTCATACCCGCTCCATTTCGTTTTCCTATTAGAAGTCGTCTCATAAGTGGCGTGGCCCGGAAGCTAAGAGTTTCCTCAGGGGCTAAAGCCCCATTTTTCTTGGCGCCGAAATGTCGGAGCTAAAGCTCCGACCCCTGAAGGATATTCAGGAGATGGCTTCTAGTGTATTTGATTCGATCGCCGGAGAGGGCTACGTCCCCAGCAGGTTGCCCTGAATGCGGGTGTAGCCGTGCTCCTCGGCCCACAAGCTTAACGGCACGGCGGCCAAATCGTCCACCACGGGGATAGCATGGCCGTCTTTGGTGAGGTCGATGGTGCGCAGGAAATGTTTGCAGGTCTCGCAGCTTTCCACGCGGATGTGGGGAAACTGTTCGGCGGCAAAGACAGGGAGTTGCTTTTCGTCTGTCTCGCCGCAATTGGCGCAGAGAATGCGCCGGAATTCCCACTCTAGCGAGCAGAAAGAACAAACAAGGAAGCGCTTGCCGCCATCGCCCTCCTGACGCAACACGCCGAGCAAGGGCAGGGCATTGCAACGCGGGCAACGACGCACCGTCATGAGCGGAGTGGGCGGCAGCATGGCGCCGGTGACGAAGTCCGCGTAAGGCTGCAGCATTGCGCGGGCAAAGAAGTCTTCAAACGGGTTCACCAGCGGCGGTTCGGAAGGCGCGGCGACGGGTAGATGAGTCTCGAGCAATCCGGTTTTCCAGAATTCCTGAAGGATTTCCGCTTGGCGCGCCGGGCCCTTGGACTTTAAGTTCCGAGCTTCCTGGACCAAGGCATCCGGGGCATGCTGTTCGATTACCTGGAGAAACCCGGCGAAAGATTCGAGCACAACAGCCAGATTCAGTTCCGAGCGCAAATCGCCGCCCGCCGGAACCACGGATTTCTTGCCCCATCGTTTAGGAAGTGTCTCGTAAAACTCTTTTTGAAATTTTGCGATCGAGCTGTAAAAGGAGAGAACCTGATGCGCAAACGGGTGTCGCTCGGCCAGGAGAGCGGCGCGCTCGATTCGCGCGCGATAATTCACATTCCCGGCTGCCAGGATGGTCATTTCGTCCGGGCAGATTTCCGGACGATCTCTTGATACCAGCCCGGATGATACCGTTTGGCGAACGCCAGTGAGACGTCGCCGCGGATGACGCTGCCGAACGCGCCGCGCTCCGCGAAGACTCCCATGTAGACGTGGATCATCAGGTTACCGATCATCAGCAGCGCAGTACCAGCATGCAAAACGACCGAGAGATACCGCACCCAGCGCCAGGCCCAGGGAATCGACTCTGTGAACCAGAGCACGAGTCCCGTAGCAAGGAGCACAATGCCGCCGAGGAAGAAGCTCCAGAATAGAAGCTTTTGCCCGGCGTTGTACCGGCCGGCGGGAGGCATTTTGTCGTCTTCGTTGCGAATGTAGTAGTGGAGTGACTTCCACCACTCCGAGTCCACTGGATCATGCTTCATCTGGCTGGACCATAGAGCGTACATGTAGCAAACGGACACAAAGAATACCAAGCCGACCCAGGGATGGAGCATCCTGGAAAGTTCCGCGCCGCCAAGCGCCGAGGCCATCCAGAAGAGCCATGGGGACCAGAAGGCGAGCCCCGTCAGCATTAGATAAATAAATGAGCCGGCGGCGACCCAATGGTTCATGCGCTCGTTGAAGTTGTAGCGGAGCACATGGTCGTGAGGAATCAACTGCTCCTGATGGCTCACGGTTAATCTCCTTCCTTTGGCGCCAGGTCCGACTCTTCGCGCGCCTTGGGTCCGAACCGCAGATAATGAGCGAACAGTCCGACCAAGCCGCCGATCAGCGCCAGGTTGCCCAGCCACTTCAGCGGGTGCTTCCAGAACTTCACGGCAAGCGGAATGGTGGGATTGCTGGGCAATCCACCGTAGAGTTCCGGCTTGGTGGCATCGTGCAGAACGTAAATCACGCCCGTGCCGCCGACGCCCGGCGGATCGTACACACCGGCGTTTTCGAAGCCGTAATGATCGCGCAACTGTTTCGCGCGAGTCTGGGCCAGTTCTTTCATGTCGTCCTTGCTGCCAAAGTGCAGGCAGCCGGTGGGGCAAGACTTGATGCAGGCGGGTTCGAGGCCCTGGCTGACTCGATCCGTGCACAGGGAGCACTTGTACATGCGCTTTGTGACGCTGTTGAACTTCGGGATGTTGAACGGGCAGCCGGTGACGCAGTAGCCGCAACCGATACAGTGATCCTGCTGGAAGTCCACGATTCCGTTGGTGTATTGCACGATGGCGCCGTCGGCGGGGCAAGCTTCCAGGCAACCCGGCTCGGCGCAGTGCATGCACTGGTGCTTGCGCATCAGCCACTGCAGCGAGCCGTCTTCGCGCTCGTGCTCGTTGAAGAGAATCAGGTTCCAGTAATTCCACCGGGTGTCCGGCATCGTCTGGTAGGTGTTGTCAAAGGTGGTTTGCGAGAACGGCATGTCGTTCCACTCGACGCAGGCCACTTCGCAGGCCTTGCAGCCGATGCAGGTGGTGGTGTCCACGAGTTTGCAGACGGTGAATTCGCGTTGCGTGTCTTCGCCAGGGACGGTGCCGGCGTGGCCGGAAATTTTCTGAACGCGTAGTGTGGCTTGGCTCATGGCAGCTCTCCTACGCTCTCTCGACCTTCACCAGGAAGCCCTTGAATTCGGGAGTCCAGGCGTTGGGGTCAATGACGGTAGGAGAAAGGAGATTCGCGAGAGTGCGCGCCGTTTTGCCCTCGTCTTCCGCAATGCCCCGATAGCCCCAGTGGATCGGAATTCCGATCTGATACGTTTTCTTGCCGTCGATCAGCATCGATTTGATGCGCTTGGTCACCATGGCCTTGGCGATATAAACGCCTCGCGCGCTGGAGACCTTAAGCTCCTCGCCACCGCGGAGGCCCATGTCATTGGCCATCTCGGCGGGAATCTCGATGAAAGGTTCCGGGACAAGCTGTACGTTCATGGGATTATTTTTTGTCCAGTAGTGATAGTGCTCGGTCAAACGGTAGGTGGTACAAACAACGTTGTAGTCCTTGGCCGTGCCGTATTTGTCGGCATCGGTTTTGAATTTCTTGACGATGGGATTGTGTGATTGCGCCGGGTGCAAGACGTTCTCCACCGGGCTCTCAATGGGCTCGTAATGCTCTGGGAACGGCCCGTCGGCGACCGCGCCCAGCGGAACGAACAGGCGGCCTACGCCTTCCGGATTCATGATGAACGGGCCCATATGATCCTTGGGGTGGGAGTCGGCCTTGAAATCGGGAACATCGTTGCCCACCCATTTTTGCGTGGCTTCGCTCCACCAAACCTGCTTGCGAGAAGGGTCCCACGGCTTGCCCTGCAAATCGCAGGACGCGCGATTGTACATAACGCGCCGATTCGCCGGCCAGGAGAAGGCCCAGTTTGGATAGATGCCGAGTCCCGAAGGATCTTCGGTGCCCCGGCGCGCCATAAGGTTTCC
This sequence comes from Candidatus Acidiferrum sp., assembly GCA_035935335.1. Taxonomy (GTDB): domain Bacteria; phylum Acidobacteriota; class Terriglobia; order Acidiferrales; family UBA7541; genus Acidiferrum. The sequence continues at coordinate 37,899 of DASYXF010000012.1, read as the reverse complement.
GGCTTCGGTGAAGGAGCCGCAATACAACCAATTACCGCTTGAGGTTGTGCCGTCGTCCTTGAGCCAGGCGTAGCCCGGGAGTTGCTGTCCGGCCTTGATTTCCTGGCCGGTCTTCTCGTCTTTCAGGTCGGCAAACGCCTTTCCATTGATCTCCTTGGCCACTTCGGAAAGAGCCGGACTCAATGGATTGGTGTAGTTCCAGGCGAGGTGGAGAATTGGATCGGGAAACTTCCCGCCTTCGGCCTGATACAATTCGCGCGTCTTAAGAAAAATGCGAGCGAGGATTTCCTGGTCGAGCTTGGCTTGCCCGGGCAGGGGAAGCGCCGCATTCTTCCACTGCAGCCAGCGGGCGGAGTTGACGAAAGCGCCGTCCTTTTCCGCAAAGCCCGCGCAGGGCAGACGGTAGACGGTGGTCTGAATTTTCTTCATCTCATCGGAGGAAGTTCCGGGGGCCCGCCAAAACTCACTGGTTTCATCGGGATAGATTTCGCCGACTACCAGCCAATCGGCTTTCTTGAGGGCATCGATGTTCTTGCGCGAGTCTGGGCCGATGGCCACGCCGTTCATGCCAAAGGCAAAGATGCCTTTGACGTTGCCACGGTACATATCGTCCCAAATATAGGTCCATGAATAGTTACGGTCGACTTTGGGGAGGTAATGGAAAGCCCAGTCATTCTGCTTGGTGGCAGCGTCGCCGTACATGGCCTTCATGAAGCTGACGGCGAACTTTGGAGTGTTTGACCAATAGTTGAAAGAGTCCCAAACGTGGGGCTTTGCCGCCTTGGGCGTGATGCGGGTCAGATAGGTCTGGAAATCGGTATCAGCCGGAACCGGAACCTTCAGGTATCCGGGGAGAATTTCGAAAATACCGGCCATGTCCGTGGCGCCCTGGATATTGGAGTGGCCGCGGAGAGCGTTGACGCCTCCTCCTGCGCGGCCAACGTTGCCAAGCAGCAATTGAAGCATAGCCGCGGTGCGAATGGTTTGTGTGCCGAAGGAATGCTGCGTCCAGCCCACAGCGTAGATAATCGTGGCGACTTTCTTCATGTCGCCGTCTTTGCGAACGGATGTGAACAGCTCCGCGACTTTCAGGAACTGGTCCTTCGGAACTCCGGTGATCCGCTCGACCATTTCCGGGGTATAGCGCGAGTACTGCTTGCGCAAGAGCTGGTAGACGCAGCGCGGATGCTGCAGGGAAAGATCGTAGGCCACATTTTCGGGAAGGTGTGGCGGCGGAGCCGGTTTGCCGCCTGCCGGGGCCTTGCTCTCCGATGAAGCGGCCGGCTTGGAGACAGGCGTCTTGCCGGTCAGATCGCCGCCCTCTTCGTAATTCCATGAACTCTTGTCATAATTTTGCGTGGCGGCATCAAAACCGGAAAACAATCCGTCTTCGGGGAGCTTGAAACCATCCTTAATGACGAAGGCGGCGTTGGTGTAGTTCAGCAGATAGTCTTTGGCGATGCGGTTGTTCTCGATGGCGAAATGAATCAGGCCGCCGAGGAAGGCGATGTCCGCACCAGCGCGAATCTGGCAGAAGAGGTCGGCAACGGAAGCAGTACGGGTGAAGCGCGGATCGACCACAATGAGCTTGGCATTCCGATTTCGCTTTGCTTCAATCGCCCATTTGAATCCACAGGGGTGATTTTCCGCGGGATTGCCGCCCATGACCAACATCATGTCGGTATTCTTGATGTCGATCCAACCATTCGTCATTGCGCCCCGGCCAAACGTTGGTCCCAAACTTGAGACCGTGGGGCCGTGTCAAACCCTGGCCTGATTTTCCAGATGCACGACCCCCAGGGCGCGCATGGACTTGACGACCAGGTAGTTGAATTCGTTCGTATCGGTGCAGCCGCCGGTGAAGGCAATCGATTCGCAGCGATTCACGCGGTGCCCGGCCGCATCCGTTTCAATGAAAGTGGCATCGCGAGTTTTTTTAACCTTATCTGCAATTTCGCCAATGGCCTGTTCCCAACTGATGTCTTCCCAATCAGTGCCGCCCGGGCGCCGAACCTGCGGCTTCAAAAGGCGCCGATCGTTCAAAATATCCTGCTCGAGCGAGGAGCCTTTGGGGCAGAGCGTGCCACGGTTGATGGGGTGGTCAGGGTCACCTTCCACGTGGACGACCTGTGCCGTGACGTTCTTGGCGCGGTCACCAATCGTGTAGATGATGACCCCGCAGCTCACGGAGCAATACGGGCACGTCGACCGCGTTTCGGAGGCGCGGCCGATCTTCAGGGTGCGAAGCTCCGCATAGGCGGGCTTCAGATCGAAGCCGAAAACGGCTGCGGCTGTTCCCCCGACTGTGGCGATTTTAAGGAAGTCGCGGCGTGAAGCGTCCATCAGGAGCCTCCGGAGAGTGTGAGGAGATGCGCGGTGGTCCCCTCTTCATATTTCTTCCCAAGCCGTCTGTCAAGTGTAAAAACTTTTTGGGGCACCGGGAAAACTGACAGGCCTTCGATGTCCAAGCGGGAGAAAGTGTTTCAAGTATTTTTAGAACAAGACCAGTTAAGTCCGATAGAAGTTCCGGACAAGTCTGGCGGCCGGCTAAATTTGAGAGAGTCCCGTGCCGGGTAGGGTACCGCTTAACCTACGGCACACACGAAGCGAGAATTCCGGCGGCGTGGGGCCAGAACTGTAAAAAGATAGAGGAAGCGAGTTCTGCTGGACACGCCAGGTAATCGACGTGTCGCGGTTCCGCCCGGGCCGTGAGTTCCAGCGAGGTTGAGGGTGTGCGCAGCACCCATTTTCCGTCGGCCAATGATGAAACCTGGTCACAAGGCGTCCGTCTCTACCCCGCAATTGGCTTGGCACCCAAGCCGTCCGTTGCTGTACGGCTACTGCCTGACGGCTTTTGTGGTTCTCGTGTCTCTGGTGGCAGCCCTGATTCTCCCCAACGGCACTCAACTGACTCTGCTGGGAGACGTTTTGCAGGTCGGGCTAGTTGGGCTCTTCACGGTGCTTGCGTTTCAGAATATGCTTCGGAGCCAGGAACAGGTGCGGGCTTTCTGGTTCATGCTGTTCATCGGAGCTGGAATGTGGCTGGCCAGCTTGCTGATCTGGTCCACCCACGAACTGTGGTTTCACCAAGCGGTCCCCGACGTGCCGCTGGCCGACATCTTTCTATTCCTGGGGTTGGTTCCCCTGGTGGCCGCGACCGCCCTTGAGCCTCAAAGGGCGCACGATTCCCGATTCCGCCCGTTTGGTTTGTTGGATCTCTCGATCCTGATTCTGTATTCGCTTTATCTGTTCGCATTCTTCGTGTACGCCTACCGTCTGCTGCCTGGCGACATGGGGACGTACAATCACAATTTCAACGTGGCGGACGCGATCGGAAACCAGATGTTCGCTGTCGCTACGGGGATAGTATTTTTCCGGGAGCGCGGGACGTGGCGTCCGATGTACCGTATATTTTTTCTCTCGGCGGCGACTTTCGCGGTTGCTTCCGACCTCATTAATGTGGCGATCGATCTTGGCGAATACCACACGGGGTCGCTGTACGACGTCCCGCTGGTCGCCGGGATGGCCGGCTTTGTTTGCGCTTGCCTTGCCGGCCGTCCGCTGGGTCAAACCGAGCGGGAGATGGAAAAGCGCGAAGCCGGACGGCAAAGCACAATCCGTGAGCTGACGTTTCTTTCGTCTAATCTGGCGATGGTCGTCACGCTTTCCACACCGGCGATGGGGTTGTGGCTTCTGGGAACTTACAATCCCCGCGATAAGCTGTTTGCGTTTCGCCTAGACATCACGCTGGTCACCATCTTTCTGCTGACTTTGCTGCTTTCCATTAAACAGGATTTTCTCAGCGCCAACCTTTTCGGATCCCTCCGGCACCTGTCCAATACTTACTCCAGCATCGAACGCTTCAAGGATCACCTCGTGCAGGGCGACAAACTGGCGTCGCTCGGTGAACTGGTCGCCAGTGTGGCTGAGCAGATCCGCAACGCGATGACCGTCATACGTGAGCAGGCTTTGCAGATCACCTCACGCTCTCATGGCGAGTCGCGGAGCCGTTCCCTAGCCGGAAAGATTGGCCAGTACGCGGAGCGAACCGATGCGTTGGTGGAGAACATGCAGCGTTTTGCGCAGGAGACGCCGCTGCAACTCGCTCCGGTGGAACTAAAGCCGTTGCTCGAGAGCGCACTTCATCTGAGCCGCATCGAAAAGGTCCAAAACATTGCAGTGAGGTTGGAGGCCGACCCCGCTTGCCCGCCCGTGCTGGCCGATTCCAGCCAGTTGCTGCACGTGTTTCTTCAGATCATTTCGAACGCCATGGATGCGCTGGAAGAAGTCGGCGGCGGCGAACTGACCATTTCCATCCGGCCATGCGAGCTGCAAGTATGCATTCAGTTTTCAGATACGGGGCCGGGCCTCCGGCATCCGGAACATGCCTTTGAACCGTTCTTCACCACAAAGGGGGTCGGGAAGGGAACCGGCCTCGGATTGAGCACGTGTTACGGCATCATTCGCCAGCATGAGGGAGACATCAGCTGCGGGAACCGCCTGGAGGGCGGCGCGTACTTCACAATATTTGTTCCCGCGGTTGCGGTGACTGAGCGGGAATCCAGTGAGCCAGCGGCGATTGTATCGGAGCCGGCAGGATGAAACTTCAACCTCGCCATAAGTTCTTACTCGGAATTGCCGGGGCGATTCTTGTCCTGCATCTGAGCGTCGCGGCGTTTGCCAAGCCTTCGTTCCAGTTGACCATGTTCGGAGACGCGCTCCCCTGCGGATTGCTGGTGGTGGCGATTCTGGCTGTTCGAGAGAATTTCCAGTTTCAACGCGGGATACTGCCCTTGTTTTGGAAATTGATGGCCGCGGGTCTGTTTCAGATGCTGCTTTCGCAATCCTACTGGTTTTATTACGACTCGCTACACCGCTATTCCACTCCCAGCCCGGTCATTGGCGATACGCTGTTCTTGCTGGCTCACGTTTTCTTTCTTTCCGCTTTTATTTTGCGGCCGCACTCGGCGTCGGCCGGCCGTGACATGCGGCTGCGGCACCTCGATTTTGCACTGCTCACTTTCTGGTGGCTTGCTTTGTACGGCTATTTCGCTTTGCCCTGGCAGACCGTCGTGCAGGATTTCACCAAATACAATCCGACCTATTATCTGATCGCGCTGATTCAGCACCTGATGATCATTGCCGGGCTGGCGGTCGTGTGGAAACGCAGCAGCGGGTTGTGGCGTATATTTTACGGCAGCTTCATCTGCCTGTTTGTGCTGATTGCCGGGGCGAATCTGCTGCAGAGCGTGACTATCGATCGGGGCACTTATTACTCCGGTGGTTTTTACGACACGCCCTTCCTTGTTTCCTTGCTAATGGTCACCATGGTCGCAAGCTTTGGGCCGTCCCTGCAGCCCGGGGAGGACAAGACCCCGAATCGCGAAATCAATCAAAGCTTGTGGACCGCGCGCATCGCCATGGTCGCGATTCTTTCGCTACCAGTGATTGCCTTGCTTGGTTCGTTTGAGAAGAACGTCCCCGAGGATGTAGCCGCCTTCCGGCTTCAGATGGTGTTTGGAGAGATGTTGCTGCTTAGCGGGCTGGTATTCTGGAAACTGACACTTCTCGCCCGGGAATTGCGCCGGCTGGTGCACCTCTCGCAGACTTCGCTGGAAAATCTGAAATCCGTCCAAGCGCGGATTACCCATTCGCAGAAGCTTGCGGCGTTGGGGAGGCTCGCGGCGGGTGCCACGCACGAAATCAGCAATCCACTGACCGCCATTCTTGGCTACTCCGAGCTGCTGACGGACCTTCCTTCCCTCTCGCCGACGGATCGCGTGAGCGCCCAGGTTATCCAGCAACAAGTGCACCGGGCGCAGGCGGCCGTAAACAGCTTGCGCAATTCGTTGCGGAACCCGGATTCAATGCATCCTACAAACGTGGGTGAACAAAAGAATTCCTGAGCCCGCTGCCCGGCGCTTAATTCATGATCCCGCACCTGCTTCTCGCCATCGAATTTGCTGCGGTTTTTGTGGTTGTTCCCGTGCTCGTCTATTACCGCCGTATCCCGAATTTGCCGATTGCTTATCTTCTGGCCGCGGCACTGCTGGCTTTTTTGGCAGTGCGGGGTGATCCCACATTCAACCGCTTGCAACTCACGGCCTGGGGTAACTTCCGCCCGTTTCTTTGGGGCATCCTGATCCGCGACGCGGTTTGCCTGGTTGGCCTGGGAACCGGGGTTTATCTGCTGGCGCCCCAACTGCTTTTCTCGCTGGTTCGGCGTTCGCCGTGGCTTTGGGCTCTAATTTTTCTTTTTTACCCGCTGGTTTCCGTTTACCCGCAGGAGTTCCTCTACCGCGCGTTTTTCTTTCATCGTTACCAGTCCTTCTTCGGCAACGGGTTGGGAATGATCGCCGCCAGCGCTCTGGCGTTCGGATTCGTTCACATCATTTTCAGGAACTGGCTAGCCGTCGGCCTTTGCGTAATCGGCGGATTTCTCTTTTCGTTCACGTATCAGGAGTCCGGCTCTTTGCTGCTCGCCTGCCTGGACCACGCCATTTTTGGTAACTTCCTGTTCACAATCGGCCTCGGCTCGTTTTTTTATCACGGCTTCAGGACTGGGCCGCCGTCTATTCATTCCTCTCCCCAAACCGGCCTCCACCCGCTAAAATAAAAGCGAACCGATTCCCGCTTCCCCTAGATGAAATAAATGGGCCACCAGGTGCGTATCCAGTCTTCCGTGCACCGCCGACCCAAGGAGATGCCGCCGCATGGCGACGACACCCAAAACGCTGAAGCCTGACCTGGGCTCCCTGCGCATCAGCGATACGAAGCGCAACGCCGCCAGGTCCAGCCGGCGCTGGCTGTGGCTGATTCTTGGCGCCCTGGCCCTGATCCTGCTTGCCGTTGCCGCCTCGGCCTTCCGTGGCCGCAAGGTGGAGGTGGAGGTCGCTTCTGCTCGCAAGCCGGTCAGCGGGCCGGCCGGGGTGTTGAACGCCAGCGGTTACATAACGCCGCGGCGCCGCGCAACGATTGCCGCAAAAATCACCGGCCGGGTCACCAGCGTGATGTTCGATGAAGGGACCCGCGTAACCGAAGGGCAGTTACTTGCCACACTCGATGATTCCGATGCGCGGCGCGCCCTGGACTCGGCCAAGGCGGATCGCGACTCCGCGCAGGCGGCAATTGCCGATTTCGAAGTGCAGCTTCGCAACGCGGAAATCGAACTTCGCCGCACGCAGGAACTTGTGAAAGCGGGCGTGCAGACGCAGCAGACCTTGGATCTGGCGGTTACCACGGCCGATAGCCTGCGGGCCAAAATCAATCTGGCGAAACAGCAAGTCGCGGGGTCGGAGGCGAGGATCCGCGAGCAGCAGCAAGCTGTGGACAACTGCACGATTCGCGCGCCGTACGCCGGCATTGTGGTTTCGAAGGACGCGCAGGTGGGCGAAATGGTCTCGCCGGTTTCGGCGGGCGGCGGCTTCACGCGCACAGGCATCGCCACGATCGTGGACCTGCATTCGAATGAGATCGAGGTGGACGTCAGCGAGTCCTATATCGCTAAGGTTCAACCCAATCAACCTGTGACTGCGATTCTGGATGCTTACCCCGATTGGAACATTCCGGCGAAGGTGCGGACCGTGATTCCGACCGCCGACCGGCAGAAGGCCACCGTGAAGGTGCGTATCTCGTTCACGGACGAGGGCCACGTCCATTTGATTGATCCCGCCACACAGCCACGCATTCTTCCCGACATGGGAGTAAAGGTGACTTTTCTTGAAGACGAAAAGCCGAAAGCGGCGGCCGATAAATCAGCGGCAACGCCGGCGGTGGCTCTGGTGCCGCAAGCCGCGATTCACCAGGACAACTCTTCCAAGTTTGTGTTTGTGGTGAAGGGCGATACCGTGGAACGCCGCGCGGTGACGCTCGGATCCGTTCGTGGCTCGGACGTCGAGATTCTTGCCGGGATACAACCGGACGCTGTCGTTGTTGTGAAGGGGCCGGATTCCTTGCGTGATGGCCAGTCGGTGCAAGTAAATAAATAGGAGCTCGCTATGGTGAAAGTTGACGGAAGTGGTGGTCAGTCCAGCCTGATTCAGGTTCGCGATCTGGACAAAACATATCGCCGCGGCGGGGAAGAGATTCACGTGCTCCAGGGGTTGAACCTGGATGTGGAGAAGGGCGAGTTCATCGCCTTCATGGGCCCGAGCGGCTCCGGCAAGACCACGTTGTTGAATTTGCTCGGGGGGCTCGACGTTCCCACGCGCGGTAGCATCACCGTGGCCGGCGACGAAATCACCAGCATGTCCGCAAACCGGCTGACCGAATGGCGCGCGCGGCACGTCGGGTTCATCTTTCAGATGTATAACCTGATTCCCGTGCTGACCGCGTTTCAGAACGTGGAACTGCCGCTGCTGTTGACAAAGCTTTCGAAGGCCGAGCGGCGCGAGCATGTGGAGACCGCACTCTCGGTCGTGGGGCTTGCCGACCGAATGAATCATTTTCCGCGGCAGCTTTCGGGCGGCCAGGAACAGCGCGTTACGATCGCTCGCGCGGTCGTCTCCGATCCGACGTTTCTGCTCTGCGACGAGCCCACCGGCGATTTGGACCGCAAGAGCGCCGACGAAATCATGGCCCTCATCGAGGAACTCGTCGGCAGGCACTCCAAGACCGTGCTGATGGTGACGCACGACCCGGTTGTCGCTTCCCGCGCCAATACGACACTGCACCTTGAAAAGGGCGTGCTGGTGGAGGGGCGCAGGCAGCCGCAGATGACCACGGCGGGGGGTGCGGCATGAAATTCGCGAGCATTATTTTTGCCAACCTGTTTCGCAAAAAGGTGCGTCTGCTGTTGACGATCGGTTCCTTCGCGGTCGCAATGTTTCTTTTTATCTTCCTTGCCGTAGTTCGCGATGCCTTTAACCGCGGAGCTGATGTCGCGGGCGCCGACCGCCTGGTGGTGATCAACCGCACATCCATTATCAACCTGATTCCACTGTCGTACCGGGACAAAATCCTGCGCATCCCCGGTGTGAAAGTCATTACGCACAACAATTGGTTCGGCGGCACGTATATCGACGAAAAGAATTTCTTCCCGCAGTTCGTGATCGATCCGCAAGCTCAGCGCGAAGTGTTTCCGGAGATGATTGTGCCCGATGACCAATGGGCCAACTTTTTAAAAGACCGCCAGGGCGCCGTTGCCGGCGCGAAGACAGCGGAGCGTTTCGGGTGGAAAATTGGCGATCGCATTCCGATAAAGACGACGCTCTATGGCGGCGGCTCCTGGGAGTTCAACCTCGATGGCATTTATCACGGGAAGCGCCCGCAGGATGACGAGACGCAGTTCTGGTTCCAGTGGGACTATTTCGAGGAAAAAGTTCCGGATCGGGTGAAGGGCCAGATCGGGTGGTACGTCCTCCGCGTTGACAATCCCGACGACTCGCCGCGCATCGCGAAGGCCATTGACGCGGAATTTGCGAATTCTCCCAACGAAACCAAGACCGAGACGGAGTCTGCCTTTGCCGCCAACTGGGTGAAGCAGTTCGGCAACATTCAGTTTCTGATTGTTTCCATCGGCACGGTGGTTTTCTTCACCCTCTTGCTGGTCACGGGGAACACCATGGCCATTTCCGTCCGCGAGCGGACTTCGGAGCTGGCAGTGTTCAAGGCCATTGGCTTTTCAGACCGCGCGGTTCTGTTTTTTGTTCTCGCGGAAGCTTTAACGATTGCCCTGTTTGGCGGTTTCCTTGGAATTCTGGGCGCCCTGGTTGTCGTCCCGGCGCTGGGAAAGGCACTTACCGGGCTGCTGCCCAGCATTGTTCTTGCACCTTCGATGCTGGTGTTCGGGCTGGGTCTCGCCATTCTGGTGGGATTCGCCAGCGGGGTGATTCCCGGGGTGAGTGCGATGCGGCTGCGCGTCGTCAACGCCCTCAGGAGGGTATAGGAATGTTGCCCAAGCTTTTTTTCGGATTTGTGGTCACGCTGGCGGCGGTGTTTGTTTTTCTGCTCGGGTTAACCATCCTTGTCGGGCTGATCGCGCCACTGTTTAACACGGTTCCGGTGTCCTACAACTTCCGAAGTATCCGCGCGCGGTGGACTTCCACGATCGTCGCGGTTCTCGGGATTGCGGGTACAGTCGGCGTTTTTGTAGCCATGCTGTCACTGGCCAAAGGCTTCAAATCCACGCTGGTTGCTTCGGGCTCCGCTGGAAATGTGCTGGTGATGCGCGCCGGATCCGCCTCTGAAATGTTGGGCGGTATAACGCTGGATTCGATTCGCATCGTTCAGGACGCACCGGGAGTCGCTCATGACGCGTCCGGCCCCCTCGTCACCCAGGAAGTTGTTGGCGTAGTACCGATTCCGCTGATCACCACCGGCACCGATGCAAACGTGCAAGTTCGTGGTGTCTCTCCAAACGTTTTGCAAATCCGCAACTTCGTCAAAATCGTCCAGGGCCAAATGTTTCAGCCGGGGCTTTCGCAGATTATTGTCGGCAAAAATGCGACCAACACATATTCAGGCTTGAAGCTGGGCGACTCCGTTAACATGGGCGGAGGTCACTGGCAGGTTGTCGGAGTTTTTGACGCAGGCGGCTCGTCGTTCGATTCCGAGGTCTGGTGCGACGCGAAAATCCTCAGCCAGGTGCTGCAGCGTCCGCCCAACATTTTTCAGTCGGCCACCGTGCACCTTATTTCGCCCGCGGCCTTTCAGGAATTCAAGGATTCGGTCACCTCGGACCCGCGATTAACGGTTGATGCGGTCCGTGAGGTGGACTACTACGCGAAGCAGTCCACCGTAATGACGCGCCTGATTACCGTGCTCGGAGGGATCGTTGCGCTCATCATGGCGGTGGGGGCGGTGTTTGGCGCGCTGAACACCATGTACTCCGCGGTTGCCGAACGGGGCCGCGAGATTGCCACCATGCGCGCCCTGGGCTTTTCCACATTGAGCGTGCTGCTTTCGTTTCTGTTCGAAGCGCTGCTGATTTCCATTGTCGGCGGGATTCTAGGTTGCCTGGCTGTGCTTCCGCTGAACGGCTTGACCACCAGCACGATGAATTTTCAGACGTTTTCGAACCTGGCGTTCGCGTTCAAGATCACGTTTGATCTGCTGCTGATGGGGATTCTCTTCGCGCTGGTCATGGGCGTTTTGGGCGGCTTGCTGCCTGCCATTCGCGCGTCCGTCAGGCCGGTTGCGGTGGCGTTGCGGGAACTCTAGACTGGGCAAAAGGCGCCCGCCTCGGACCCTTCGGCTACGCTCAGGGCAGGCGGCGGCCACTACAGCGTCAGGCGCTAAAATCGCTGCTCTTCAATCCGGCGCGAACCTGGATTGTAATCGCAATACCGCACCCACTTCGGACGCACGACGAAATAGGTCATCCCGGACCAGTTTTCCCGCGCTGGGCCATCCGGAAATTTTCGGAAATAGATTGGCTTGTATTTTGCCAGCGCCGCGCCTTCGAGCTCTTCCGCTTCCCCTTCGTATTGCACCGTGACTTCCGTCGTACAGCCCACAACCCAGGCAACACGCGAATTGGCTTTCAGGTTCGGATATTTCCGGGAGCTGCGCACGGTATCGAAAATGATCTCCAGTTCCGGCGTGACCGCAAATCCCATCAGCGCCGCCTCGGGCCGCCCGGAATTTGTAGCCGTGGTCAGCACGCCAAGTCTTTCGCTGTCCATAAAACGGAAGACTTCCTGAACATTCATTTTCTTCTCCTGGGCCGGTCCGGCGGCATCCTGCGCATGTTACACTCACTTTTTCCCAGGAGACACCGACTTGAGCCCATTCCTCGCTCGTTTCTTTGACCACGCCCGAATGATGGCCATTTCACTTTGCGCGGTCGCAACGATTTCGCTTGGACTGCCCGGGTCCGCACAGGAATTATCCGCGGAACAAATGAAGGGTCTGTCTTGGCGGCTGATCGGGCCGCACCGCGGCGGGCGCGTCACTGCGGTCGCTGGTATCGCCGGCGATCCCAAGACCTATTACATGGGCACACCGGGTGGTGGCGTCTGGAAAACCACCAATGGAGGTGTCACCTGGGTTCCAATTTTCGACGACGCGCACGTTGCCTCGATCGGGGACCTGGTCGTGGCGCCATCCGATCCCAAGGTGATTTATGCTGCGACGGGCGAGCAATCCCCTGGCAACGGCGTGTGGAAATCCACCGATGCTGGCGCCACCTGGACGAACATCGGAATTCGCGAGTCGCGCACGATCCCCTCGATCCTTGTCGATCCGAAGGATGCCAACGTTGTTTACGTTGCGGCCGTTGGGGACATCACGCCCAGCGAATCTCGCGGAATCTATAAAACCGTCGATGGCGGCAAAACCTGGCGAAAAGTTTTCTATAAAGACGAGCGCCACAGTCCCACCGAACTCTGCTTCGATCCCAACAACTTTCGTGTGATATACGCCGCGGTCCGGCGAATTCCCCAGCCACCGCAAGAAAAACCCGCTGAAGTGAAGCCACGGGAGGAACAGGAAGCGGACAGCGTCATCATGAAATCCTCCGATGCAGGGGAGACATGGACCTCCACCGGCGAAAAAGGATTGCCACCCGCGCACCGCGGTCGTATTGGCCTTGCGGTCGCATCTGGCCTCGGAGGAAAGCGCGTTTTTTCCCTGATGCGCCAGGGGCTTTTCCGTTCTGACGACGCAGGCGAAACCTGGCAACAGATCACGCAGGATCCCCGCGTGTTCGGCGACGATTATTTTGGCCGGGTCTATTCCGATCCGAAAAATCCCGACGTCGTGTACGTGATGCAGACCTCGACATACAAATCCACGGACGGCGGGCGCACGTTTACCGCGTGGAAAGGCACACCGAGCGGCGAAGACGACCATGTTCTGTGGATTGCGCCCGAAGATACGACGCGCATCATCATGGGCACGGATCAGGGTGCGGTGGTCACCCTGGACGGCGGAAAAATTTGGAATACCTGGTACAACCAACCGACGGGACAGTTTTACAGGGTGTCGACGGATCGATCCTTCCCGTATCGTTTGTACGCTTCGCAACAGGATTCCGGCTCCGTCTCCGTGCCGAGTCGCACGGACTACGGCCAGATTACCTATCGCGATTGGTTTCCCACCGGGTCGTTCGAAAGCGCATTCATCGCAGCGGACCCTCTCGATGCCAACAATGTTTTCTCCATCGGATGGTACGGGGTGGTGCTTCGATTGAATCGCAGCACAGGCCAGGTGGCGACGATTTATCTTCCGCCTACCGGCTATCGGGTGACTTGGGAAACCCCGCTGGTCTTTTCGCCACGCGAACCGCATGCACTTTATTACGGGACGCAATTTCTGCTGAAAACCACCGATGGAGGCACATCGTGGAAAGAAATCAGCGGTGACCTAACCAGCAAGGCGCCTGAACCTTCCGGCGGGGCAAAGCCGATGGAGAACGGCCACCGGCTGATGAAAGACGGCAACGAATTCACCTTGTGGGGCGATGCGGACGACGATGATGACGACGACGCCCAGAACGCGCCGCACGGCGCGATCCAGACCATTGCCCCTTCTCCGCTCGAAGCCAATCGGATCTGGGTCGGCTCAACCACTGGGTTGATCCACCTCACGCGCGACGGCTCTACCTGGACCGACGTCACGCCCGCGAATCTTCCCGAACACCCGTACGTGAATTGCATCGAGGCTTCGCCGCATGACGCCAGCACAGCGTATGCTGCGGTCTTCGCGTCGCATGGCACATTTTCCACGCTCTACGCGCCGCGCGATGACCATCCGTATTTCTATCGCACGCGAGACGCGGGAAAGACTTGGGAGAAAATCGTCACCGGCCTGCCCGAAGCCGGCATGGCGCGCACGATTCGTGAGGATCCCGGCCGCAAGGGGCTTCTTTTCGCCGGAACGACGAACGCGGTCTACGTTTCGTTCGATGCAGGGGATCACTGGCAGCCCTTGCAACTCAATTTGCCCACCGCCAACGTTACCGACCTGGCCATTCACGGTGCGGATCTTGTCGCGTCCACGTTTGGCCGCGGGCTGTGGATACTCGACGATATTTCCGCGCTGCGCCAGTGGTCCGTGAAACTCGCGGATTCTCCCACACAGTTTTTCGCGCCTGAGCCTGCCGTCCGCATCCGCTGGGACAACTATCCGGATACTCCTCTGCAGATGGAAACTCCCGCGGGCCGGAATCCCGCGGATGGCGCGGTGCTCCAGTATTTTGAAAAGTCTCCGTCCAAGAGTGAGCTGACGCTCGATATTTATGACCAGAAGGGAGGCCTGGTTCGACACTTTTCCAGCCGGGCGACCGAGGAGACGATCGCTCCGCCAAATGTGCCGGAGTTCTGGTTCTATCCTCCGGACGCATTGCCGAATCAAGCGGGCATCAATCGTTTTGTGTGGGACCTGCACTATGCGCATCCGACCGCGTTGCCTTACGGATATTTCGGCTCGCGGCTGAAGTACACTGAATACACGGTGCCCGATCATGCCGTTCCGGGCGAAACGCCGCGTGTTCAGCCCCCCGGGCCGCTTGCCGCACCCGGCACTTACGATCTGGTCTTCACGCGAGAAGGGAAGTCCTACAAGCAGAAGCTGCAAGTGCTGCCCGACCCGCGGGTCACGATCAGTGCGGAAGACTATGCCGCGCAGGTGTCCCTCTCGCGAAAAATCTCGGCATACATGGAGGACACGGCACGCTTGTTCGATGGCGTCGTGACTTTGCATGCGGCGTTCGACGCCCGCAAGAAAACTATTCCGGCAAATCCGCCGAAAGAGCTTGGCGATGCGGTGGCGGATCTGGATAAGCAATTTCAAGCGCTTGAAGACGGCAACGCGGAGGCGCCAGGCTTCGGCATCCTGAACCGCGATTTAGGACATGATCTGGTGATGGTTCAGAGCGCCGACCTAAAGCCGGCCGAATCCGCCTACAACGCCGTCAATAGCGGGTGCAATGCCATCGCGAAAAACATCGCCGCCTGGAACAAGCTGAATGCGGAAACACTTCCGTCTCTCAATAAACTCTTGGCAGAGCAAAAAGTGGAAGTTCTGAAGGCAGCGCCTGCGGTACCTGTACCGCCATCCTGCACGAAGTGAAATTGTCTTCTTACGGAATGGCGGCAGTTTAGCCGGCCGCGGCTGATTTGCCGGTGGAGACGCCGGCTTCGGTGACGCCGCTGGCCACGGCGCGGTAACGCACCACCAGAATCGTCAAATCATCCGCCTGGCGCGCGCCGCGGGCGAAATTTTCCACGGATTCCAGCACCGTTTTCTGAATTTCGTCCAGGGGCAGTTCGGTCTTTCCTTGCAGCACGGCGCGCAGCCTGGAGACTCCGTAGAGTTCTTCTTCCGGGTCCATCGCTTCCGTCACGCCATCGCTGAAGAGTACCAGGGTGTCGTCCGGCTCAAGCTGCAGGCAGGCCGTGGTGAATTCTGCTTCCGGCACCAGGCCCACCGGGAAGGAGCCTTCAGTGAAGGCTTCCTCCGTCGTGGCTTTTCGCAAGAGAATAGGCGAAGGGTGGCCGGCATTGATGTATTCGAGCTTTCCACTGTCTTCCAGAATTCCGAAAAACATCGTCGCGTAGCGGCCAACTTCGGCGTGGTCGCACAGGAATCGATTGACATGATTGAACGTCCGGGCAGGGTCCGTGCCCAGTGTCATGCCGGAAAGCGCGCCCTGTAGCATAGTAGTTAGAAGAGCCGCTCCCAGTCCTTTGCCGCTCACATCGGCCAGCAGGAATGCGGTGCGCCGGTCATCCAATGGGAAGACGTCGAAATAGTCCCCTCCGACCGACAAGCAGGGAAAGTTCACGCCGGAAACCGCGAGGTGAGGATATTCACGCAGATTCTTCGGCAAGAGAGCCTGCTGGATGTCGCGCGCGATGCCGATCTCCTGTTCCAGGCGCTGCCGCTCGCGTTCGCGTTCCACCAGACGCGCGTTGTCCAGGATGCTGGCCGCGTCGGCCGCCAGTGCATCCAGAATTTGCCGGTCCAACTTGGAAAAAGCCGTCGGGCGCTTGGAATCCATGTACAGCACGCCGAGAAAATCGCCGCGGCGCACGTCGGTGGCAGAGGCATCCGTGCTCGCCCGCGCGCTCGCATACAGGGGAATCACCACCACGGCGCGCAATCCCTGGGCCACGATGCTGGCGGCCGCCTGCAGGTTCATCTCGGCCTGGGCCAGGTCTTCGGTGATTACCGGGGACTGCTGCTTCATCGCCAACTGGATAGCGGTTTGGCTGGGGGTCATGCTTTCCGGGGGCAGCCGCTGCCCGCCGCTGCGCCGCGCGAGCCGCACGCGCATGTTTTCGACCTTGCCGTCTACCGCCTCTTCCAACAGCCCACGGTCGGCATCGGTCACCGCAATGGCATGGTCGATCATTTTCGCCAGCACGGAATCGAGCGGAAGTTGCGAATGCAGCAGCGATGTCGCTTCCAGAAGCATGTTCAATTTCCGCAGCCCGCCGCCGGTGGACTCGGAACTCGTCATGTGATCAATGCGGGTCAACAGCTGGGGGATCGCTTCTTCTGCAGTGCCGGAAGCGGAACGGAAAATCAGCTGGTAGGAATCCTCAAGGCCGAACGTGACGGTGTCGCCGTCATTCAACATCCGGCTTTCCACTTTTTCGCCGTTTACGAACATCCCGCGCCGCTGCCCGCGGTCTTCCAGGTAATAGCGGTTCGCTTCCATCACGATGGCCGCGCAGTTGCGCGAAATGCGCCGGTCGGTCAGTTGCAAATGGTTGCCGGTTTCCGCCCCGCGGCCGATCAGGAAGGGGACCTGCGTCACGCGAACATACTTCCGCGCTCCATCGGGTGATATCACCTCAAGAACCGCTTCGCTTTGAACCAGCTGTTCCGTCATCCCCTGCGCCCTCACTCCCCCACTAAGCCGCGCATTGTAACACGCACACGCGCGCTACGGCTTTCTTCTTGCTTGGCCCCTGGGCTGGGCCGAAAGACTGGGTCAGTTGCTGAACATCCTAGCGGCTGGCGGCCTGCCGCCTCTCCACATAATCCCTCACAAAGGCGTCGAAAGTGATGTCGAGGCGTTTGGTAACCTCCCCCACCGTTCCGTTCCCAATTTTCCGCCCCGCGATTTCGCGGATTCCAATTACATTACGGTTTGTGGAAGTGATGAACACCTCGTCGGCGGAATATAGATCGTCGAGGCGCAGTGTCCGCTCTACGATCGACGTTCCCGCATCGGCCGCTACTTCCAACAACACTCCCCGAGTCACGCCTTCCAGGCAACCCGAGCTCAGCGGCGGGGTCAAAACTTTATCGCCCTTTACCGCAAAGATGTTTGCCGCCGTGCACTCGCTGACCTCGCCGCGTTCGTTCAGCAGCACAACTTCGTCAAATCCCTCGCGTTGCGCTTCGGCCACTGCCCAGACGCTGCTAAGCCACGAAGTGGTTTTCACGCCGGCCAATGGTGAAGCCGCATGCCGCCCGTGCTCGCGCACCGCGACGCGCAGCGTTTCCGGATAGGCGGGAACGTTGGCGCTGGTGATCACCAGATCCACTTCGGGCATTTTCTCGTCGCTTTTCCAGAATCCCACGGTGTTCCACACCAGATAGATTCGGGCGCATCCATCCTCGACCTTGTTGGCGCGAATCACTTCCTGCAGTTGCACACGGACCTTCGAGCTGGAATAGGTCAGCGGCAGGCGCGTGAGTGTGGCGTCTTTTTCCAGGCGCCGCCAGTGGCGTTCGTAGGCAAATGCCTCTCCGCGCACGATGCGCACCGTCGTGAACAGTCCCCAACCACAAATCAGCCCGGCCTGCCCTGGGGACCAGTGCACCTTATCCACCGCCTTCAGCTCTTCGTTATGAAACACAAATCGATGAATCACGCGCCCACCCGTCCGTCGTTTCTCAAATCGGCCGCCTGTCGCATTGTACCGGAATCCCAGCTTACCCATGTAGGCCCGGCCGTTCGGTATCTCAAATGCTCTCATTATTCCCGGCTTTTTGCGGCCAAAGGAACTGCTTTTGTGCCCGCGCAATGCGGGACCCGAAAGCGCAACAATTTGCAGAGGATTCGTGGCAGGTCGAAAAATCGAAGCCGGTGAGGGCGGTGTTGAGGGCGTACAAGTGGAGCCCGGGATGAAGCACGAATCGGACAAAGTGTATCAATATGGGGCAGTCCCCTCCGTTTCTCAGAATCTAGCTCGGACAGTGCTCAAGCGCATTCACCGCCCGCAAGCCGTGCCGAGTGCGCCGGGGCAGCCTGCTTCCTTAAATACGAAGTTTTATTTTCGGCGGCTGATTTTTGGTGTTGTTTGCATACTTGTTTACGTGCTGATGGATCGCACGACAGTGTACCTTCAGATTTGGCCGAACATCAGCGCCTGGTACCCACCGACAGGCTTCTCCGTCGCTTTAATGATCGGCGTTGGTCCAGAAGTTATTCCCGCTCTCCTAATCGCAGGCTATTTGTCCGGGTATCTCAATTATCACCAAAACCTTTCGAGTCCCGCCTTCCTTCTGGTGACTCCTTTGATCGTCTTTGGATACGGTGGAGCGAGCTTTTATCTACGGAAGAAGTTCGGTCCAAATTTCCGGCTCCGTTCCACGCGGGACGTCACGACCTTTCTCGGCGTCTTCCTCCATTGTTCTTTGGCTGCGGCGGCCGCTGGCACCGGCATCCTAGTATGGAATGGCGAGGTGCCTTCGCTGAAGTTTTTCCAGGCCGCTTTCAATTGGTGGATCGGCGACGCTGTGGCTCTTTCCAGCGTTACCCTCTTCTGCCTCGAATATGTTCTCCCCAGCTGCCGCAGATTTCTTGGCCTTACGTCTGACGCTGTGCCGGAGGCCTCCGAAGGAAAATCAAATGGGAAAGCACTCGACCTTCTCGAGAGCCTAGGCTTTGCCGCCGCCGTCGGCGTTCTGATTTATTTGGACTTCTTCCATAGCCTCACGCGCGACACCAACCTGGACTACCTTTTTCTCCTGCCTCTCATCTGGGTGGCACTGCGTCGCGGCATTCGTGGGGCCGTCCTTACTCTAACCCTTCTAGATTCCAGCCTCGCCGTCGCCATGCATCTGGTCCACCAGCGCATTTTGGAAATGGCTGTTCTTCAGTTTTTTATGCTGGTGATGGCCCTCACCACTCTCCTGCTCGGGGCGATTATGAGTGAACGCCGGGCAGCCGAACGCCGCCTCGCAGATGAGAAAGAACGGATCCGCTTGATCCTGGAATCCACAGCAGAGGGTATTTACGGCGTTGACACGCATGGAGTGTGTACGTTTATCAACCAGGCGGCCTTGCGCATACTGGGATTTTCGTCCCGCGATCAGGTCCTGGGATTCAACTCCCACCTCCTCTTTCATCACTCTCATGCTGACGGCACTACCTACCCCATGCAAGATTGCCCGGTTGGTCACGCCTTCCGTTCGGAGAAAGGCACTCATGCCGATGACGAAGTTTATTGGCGGGCGGACGGCACCAGTTTCCCTGTCGAATATTGGTCTCACTCCATTTTTCGAAGCGGCCAGGCGATCGGCTCGGTGGTCACCTTTTTGGACATCTCCCAACGCCGGTCATTCGAGGTGGCCATCCGCGAAAGCGAGCAGAAATTCCGGGCGGTGTTCGAAGACGCCGAACTTGGGATCGCCGTCGCTGATCTCAAGAGCGGCCAAATCACGGTCAATCCGGCATACGAGCGTATGCTTGGCTGCACTGCGCAAGAGATGAGTTCTCTGGGCATATTCGACGAGCTCACTCACCCGGATGATGTCGAACAGGACCGGAACTCGTACCAACGGCTGACCAGGGGCGAAATCGATCGGCTCGACATCGAGAAGCGCTACCTTCTCCGGGACGGCCGCATGGTATGGGCCAGAGCTGAATTCTCACTCCAGCGCGATGCCGCGGGCAAGCCGCAATATATCCTTGGGCTCGCCACCGACATTACCGAACGCAAGCATGCGGAAGAAAAGCTGCGCACCAGCGAGCGCCAGCTTCGCACGTTCATCGAAGATGCGCCGGTGTGCGTGGCGATGTTCGACCGCGCGATGCGCTACCTTGCGGCCAGCCGCCGCTGGGTCACCGACTACGGCTTTGGAAATTCCGACCTGACCGGACTTTGCCTTTACGATCTGATCCCCGGTCTGCCCGAGAAATGGAGGGAATCGCATCGCCGCGGATTGGCGGGCGAGAAGCAGCATCTGGGCGAAGACGTCTGGATTCGCGCCGATGGCTCCGAGCAGTGGGTAACTTCCGCCGTTTATCCCTGGAGGGATCCTCACGGGAACGTAGGCGGAATCATCATCTCCGCCGAAGATATTTCGCAACGCAAGCAGTTCGAGCAACAGTTGCAAAAGTCCAAGCATGCCGCGGAGGCTGCCAGCGCCGCAAAAAGCACTTTTCTCGCGACGATGAGCCATGAAATCCGCACACCCCTGAACGGCATCCTGGGAATGACCGATCTCGTGCTCGATACCGAGCTCACTTCCGATCAGCGCGAAAATCTCAGCCTGGTCCGTTTCTCCGCCGAATCCCTGCTCTCGATCATCAATGACATTCTGGACTTCTCGAAAATCGAAGCTGGAAAACTGGAGATGGAGATGATCCCATTCCGGCTTCGCGGCAGCCTGCAGCAGATTCTGAAAACCTGCGCCATCCGCGCGCAGCAGAAGGGACTTCAGTTCTTCTTCAACGCACCCACCGATGTTCCCGACGCCCTCATCGGCGATCCCGGGCGTCTCCGCCAGGTGCTTCTCAATCTGGTTGGCAACGCCATCAAATTCACCGAGCGCGGTCAAATCCTTGTGGCTGTTGCCGCTGCTTATCCCGTCAAGGGGCGCGTGCTGCTTCATTTCGGCGTGAAGGATACGGGAATCGGCATACCGCCGGAGATACAGGAGAAAATATTCGCTCCGTTCTCACAGGCGGACGGCTCCATGGCGCGCAAGTACGGCGGCACGGGCCTTGGCCTGGCTATCTGTGTCCGCCTGGTGGAGATGATGGGCGGTCGGATTTGGGTGGAAAGCGTTCCCCAGAAAGGGAGTGTCTTTCACTTCATACTGGACCTGGCGCTCGCAGAGGAGAACGCGGTGGTGACGGATGAGCGCCCACCTCTTCCCGCAGGGGCGGAAACCTTCGAGGGTAAGGGCTGCCGCGTTTTGCTGGTGGAAGACAACGCCGTCAATCGCACCCTGGCGCAGCGACTGCTCCAAAAACGGGGGTTCACGGTCACCATTGCTATAGATGGCAAAGAAGCAATTGCTGCAATGGAGAACGCGGAGTTCAACCTGGTCCTGATGGACATTCAGATGCCGGAAATGGACGGCTTTGAAGCCACCGCGGAAATCCGCAAGAGAGAGCAACTCACCGGGCGGCGTACCCCCATCGTCGCCCTGACGGCCCATGCCCTGAAGGAGGATCGCGCGCGGTGCCTCGCCGCGGGAATGGATGGCTACGTCACTAAGCCCATCCAGCCAGCGGACTTATTCGCGGCCATCCGGAAGGTGCTACAGGGATCCGCCGCGCTGGAAGAACCAACGGTCCTGTCGCCAGTCCCCTCTTCCCGTTAGCCGGGTGGGTGTGACCGAATACCTTGCCGAATTCCCCGCGCCATGCGACAAGCATTCCACTATGCCAACACTTGCCGATATACCCGTCTCGAGATTTCAGGCCCTGAAGCGTCTTATCGGAAACACCCCGCTTGTTACCATTCATTTCCGTTTTGAAGGCAAGCATCGGGTCCTTTACGCCAAGTCCGAATACCTGAATCTTACCGGGAGTATCAAGGACCGTATGGCCCTGCACATTCTTGAGCAGGCTTATGCAGACGGAACGATTTCGCCGGGGCACACCATCGCTGAGGCGACCAGCGGCAACACCGGCATCTCCTTCGCCGCCATCGGCCGTATGCTTGGGCACCCCGTTAAGATTTTCATGCCGGACTGGATGAGCCAGGAGCGCGCGCACTTGATCCGCAGCTACGGGGCCGAAGTGGTTTTGGTATCGAAAGACGAAGGCGGGTTTCTCGGCTGCATCCGGCGCTGCGACGAGTTGGCGGCTACGTCCAAGGACGTCTTTCTGCCCCACCAATTTTCAAATCCAGCCAACACCGGGGCGCATTTCGAAACCACCGGTCCGGAGATCTGGTCGCAGCTGCTGACCATCGGCAAGCGCCCACAAGCTTTCGTCGCGGGCGTTGGCACGGGTGGCACGGTAATGGGCGTAGGAAAGTTCCTGCGCCAGCGCGATCCCTCGATTCGTATCCATCCGGTCGAGCCGGCGGAATCGCCGACGCTCACCACGGGGTGCAAGACGGGTCATCACCGAATCCAGGGAATCTCCGATGAATTCATTCCCGAAATTGTGCGCCTCAAGGAACTCGATGACGTCCTCAGCGTGCCCGATGGCGACGCTATCCTGATGGCGCAAAAATTGGCGTTCTCGCTGGGACTCGCGGTGGGCATCTCTTCCGGCTGCAATTTTGTTGCGGGGGTCAAAGCACAGGAAAAACTCGGACCGGAATCCTGCGTCGTGACCGTCTTCTGCGACGACAACAAGAAATACCTCAGCACGGCTTTGTTGAGCGAGGAAGCGCCGCGGGAGGAATATTTGTCGCCGCGCATCGAACTGCTGGGCATCGGAACGGTGGGCCGCGCCTGCGAATTCTGCCACTAACTCAAGTAACGGCTGGGCGGGCCGAAACGACAAACCCGCAAGCCAACAGATAGCGGAACAGAAAATGAATCGGGTCGGGCGGATGCAGGTTATCCACATAGACCAAACCATCGGTCACGTCATAGGACCATGCGTTCGCACCCAACTCCTGCAACCTTGCCTTCAGGGCTGCCTCTGTCATGGGATATACGCTCAGTCTTACGTTTTGCGTGAACAGCCTGGCCGTTCCTTCCAGGAGCGCGCCGTCCAAATTTTTGTAACGGTCTTGCAAGGCATAAATGACGACGGACAATCCGACGGCGAAGTACACCTGCGATTTCGTGTACCGGCTTACGTATGCGCTCATCGTGTATAACTCTTTCGCTCGAAAAATCAACGTGCCGAATCCCAGTTTTTGCAAGTCATTCACGTGCCGCAACAGATGTTCCGCTGTCGGCCCACGCCCTCCGGAGAGCATTGATTGTGCCGACAGGCAAAACAGGCCCAGGCTTCCCTTGCTCTGCTCCAGTTCTTCCTTCGGAACTTGCGCCAGCGTGCTTTGGATCAATTGCCCGTGCAAGTCAGAGGCGGTTTCGAATAATCCCGGCGCCAGCACGAGGGCCTTCTTATAAAGGAGTTCCGTGGGGGGAATCGCCACCCCCTCCGGAGAAAAGGCCACTGCCTCCGCGTACCCGTCCGTCACCAGCGAGGCTTGTAAATTGCGCTTGTCCCAGGAATCGAAGACCGGGCCTTTCAGGTCGACGAAGTCTATTTCCATTCGCGCCAGGCTCAAATCCTCAAACAAAGCAGCGAGGAACGCATCGGGAGAATCAAGCGAGTGGCCTGCGGCGTAGATCAGATTTACGCCAAGAATCCCGACCGCTTCCTGCTGCTGCAGGTTGGTCGGATCCTGCAGATTGATGTGCAGCACCACGCTGTTTGGCTCCCCGCCCAAGGTATGCTGGAACCGCAGCCCCACCCAGCCGTGGCATTCGTTGGTTCCCGCAAAATTCCGCGCGGAGACCGTATCCACAAAAGCAAAAAACCGAGTGGTTGCCCCGCGAGTGCTCTGCAACTCGTCGAGCAACTGCTTCCACTCACTGTCCATCATGGCTTCGAGACGAGGTTTCGAAACATAACGTGTTCCGCGTCCGTAGAGGTCGTCGCTGACTTCCTTGTCGTAGGCGGAAATCGTTTTCGCCACCGTTCCGGAGGCGCCACCCACCGTCAAAAACCAGCGCGCCACTTCCTGCCCCGCGCCGATTTCGGCGAACGAGCCGAAAATTGCGGCATCCAGGTTGATCGTAAGCGCTTTCTGGTGCGTCCCTATTTTTTCGCCGGTCGGCATATGCGTTCCTCCAGGGAGGTAAAATCTTTGTATTCCGCGGGAAGATCTGAAGACACTTCGTCCCGAGCCGCGGTTGTCGTCAAGCGCAGCAGGGGTTCCACAGGTCTTTAGATGAAAGTGAAGGCCGGTTCGGCCTCAACGAATCAGTGACCGAGGAATTTCTCGAGCTTCGAAAGCTCCGCCTCAGCCAAGTCATAGTATTTCTGGGCTTTCGCCAGGTCCTTGGCTTTCAGCGCCGCATCTCCCTTAGCCAGGTATACCTGCATGCGGTCCTGCGCCGAGGAAATGTCCGCCCGCAGGTTGTATCCATCCGCCTGCTGTTGCTGCCGAAGCGTTTCGACGCTCCTCGATGCTGATGTGGCACGCACGCTCAAGCGGTCGGCTTCGTCTTCCACCTTTGCAATCTCCTCGGGAGAGGGGCCCGGGGGCACCGGCGGAGCGGCCGGCTTTTGCTTTGCGTCGATCTTGGGAGTCGTACCCGCCTGCATCGAAGTGCCGGGCGCGCTGACGTTTACGTTGCCGTCCGGGGTAGCGGTGACGGAAACTCCCGGCGCCTGCACCGAAACATTTCCTTTTTCGTCCACGTTCACCGAGCCCGCCGGTGTGGTGATAGCCACCGGGCCGTCGGTACCGCTCTTCGGCTTGGCCGTGGAATCGGTGGTGGACTGCGATGGCAGATTTGACTGCTCGGGGTCCGCATGGGTTTTCATTCTTCGCGGAATGTAAACTCCGGCGGCAATCAGCACTCCCGCGCCCAGCAGGGACCCGATCGCCAGCCAGAGTCCGCGGCTTGAAGAGCGTGCGGGGGGTGGCGCGTATGCTGCTGGTGCGGATTCGGCTGCCGCAACCGCGGGAGCCGGAGCCATCGGCACGGTTGGTATTGCAGAGGGCGAACGGGGTTGCGGAGGCGCGGGCGGAGGCACTGGCACCCTCACCGCGGCTTGGGTTGTTGCCGGTGGACTTACCATCCTGCCGATGGCTCCGGCTCCCGGCGCCAGAGTTCCCATAAGCGTGTCGTCCGGGGATATTGCCGGCCTCGACGCGGGTGCGAATGTCGTTCCTGGGCTAGGCAACGCGGAAACGGGAACGCTTTTCAGCGCATTGGAGAAGGCATCCGCGCTCTGGAACCGATCCGCTGGCTCCTTGGCCATCGCCATGAGGATGATTTCGTTCAGCGCCGGAGGAACGTCTGCGCGCAGACTGATCGGCGATGGCGGCTGCTGGTTCAACTGCGCGGTCATCAGTGAGTACTGCGAATCGCCCTGAAAAGGGAGCTTCCCGGTCAGGAGTTCGTATAGGGAGATCCCGAAAGAATAAAGGTCAGAGCGAGCGTCGGCCGCTTCGCCGCGCACCTGCTCCGGCGGCATGTAGTTCAGCGAGCCCAGCGTGGTGCCGGTGGAAGTCAGCGAGCCGTCTGTGCCCGAGCGCGCGATTCCGAAATCCATCAGCTTTACCGCGCCCTGTGGCGTCAGCATCATGTTGGCGGGCTTGATGTCGCGGTGGATGATGTTGTGTTTGTGCGCGTAGCTCAGCGCCGAAAGGATCTGCTGCGAATAATTCACGGCTTCGGAGGTCGAAATCGAGGCGCGAGCAATGCGGTTTGCCAGCGTCTCACCCTCCACAAATTCCATGATCATCACCAACTGGTTCTCATAGGTCAGAGCGGTCCGCAGAGCGGCGATGTTTGGATGGTTCAGCGAGGCCAGCAGGCGGATTTCCCGCAGGAAGCGGTCGGCGAGGCTCTGGTGAGCCGTCAGGTCGGGCAACAAAACTTTCATTGCCTCGGCGCGGTCGGAAATGACGTTGCGGACCTTGTAGACCTTGCCCATGCCGCCCAAGCCGAGGATGGAGAGGACTTCGTAGTCGCCAACGCTTTGACCAACGGTGAATTCGGCAGTCATGAAAGCCTCCTGGCGGCGCGCCTTAAAACCAGTCTGAATTGCACTGAGGATACACCAAAGAATGGGCCAAAAATAGAATGAGTCCGGGCAACCGCGGCGCCCGGACTCGTAATTCACTTTAGGATGACCGGTGACTCACGGGTTCTTGACGACGTCCCCCACCTTGGCCGCACTTGCGCCGTTGAAGGTAGCGGTCGCGGAGTCATCGTCGACTTCGGTTACGGTGGCGATTCCGATTTTGTCGGTTACCGCCTTGATTACTTTGCCCGTGGTTGGATCCTTCACCACGCGCACCTGCCGGCTAACTTCCAGCTTGTCTCCGACATTCAGGCCGGCCTTTTTGCCCACGGTCACAATGATGGTTCTGCCGGTGACGTCGGCAACGACGCCGTTGACGGAACGCTTCAACACCTCCACCTTTGACGAGGCTGCGTTCAGTTGTTCCGCGGTGCTGTCCACCGCTGCCCGGACAGCTTCCCCGAGGATGGTATTGGCGAAGTTGCTGCTACCCATGTCCAGGCCACCTCCACCCCCGCCGGACCATCCACCGCCCGCGCCAAGTAACGAGGTGCTGCCGCGTGTGGACTCACCTTTGCCGGTGACCGCGGCCATGATTTCCGCCGTGGAGGTGTTGATTACCCGGGCGCTGACCGCCACGACCGCCTTCGATTTGCTGGTGCTTACGCCGCCGAGGCCGAATTTTCCCAGCCCGTATCCGCCGCCGCCGACGTTGGTGTGCTGATCATCGCGGCCGAATTGCGTGATTGAACCGATGATGATGGCATCCACGCCGAGCACCGCGCCGATTTTCGCCGCCGAGTTGGGATCCGCGCGATCGCTGTTCGAGAAATTCTGCTCTTTGAGGATTTTGTCCAGCGCCGAGCGTTCGATCACCGAATATTGCCCGCCGTTCACGAGCTTTTCCACCAGCATGTCGCTGATGCCTTTGCCAACGTCCTGGTCCGTGCCGAAAATCTGCGCGACCGTTGTGCGCACGGTCCCATAATCAAAATTCATTACGGCCACGCGTTTTTTCTTGGCTGGCGCGCCTTCCTGGCCGGCAGCTGGTTGCGCGGCGGGCTCCGCCGCGGGTGGTGGATCGGCCTGGGCCGTTTGTGCCGGCGCAGCGTCGTCGCTCGCGAGCACCTGGCTGATCACGTCCGTTACCTGCCCGCTATCCGCGCCGTCGAAATAGCCCTTGGGGTACAGGAAGACCACCTGCGCTTTGCGGAACGACGGCTTGTCGACGTTATTGCAGGAGTCGCATTCCACGATATTCAAGGTTACTTTGGATTCTTTCCGGCTTACTTCGACTTTCGAAACGTAAACCTTGTCGCCCACCGGCAGGAATTTCGTATCCTTCTTCGTCTTCACAACCGCCGCGCTGGGACTCTGAACATCGCCGTCTTTCACGACGTTCGCCAGAAGTCCGGGATCGGCCTGAGTTACGCTGAGAATCCCCCCCTTTTTTATGACGAGAACAGTTCCCGATTGAATCACCGAGGTTCCCGAGGAGTCCGTACCGAGTTTCGTCAATTTGTACTGCTGGGCAATCTGACCTTCCAGGGAATTGGCTCCGCCGCTTTGAGCTCTTGCCGCCACCCACGGAAGTATTCCCGCACCGACTACAGCGAGAATACGAACTACTCTCCCCAATTTACCGGCCATCGTACGCTCCTTTTGTCTGCTGCAAGCGCTGCTGCAGCAGGAAAATCTGTAAAGAGAAACTGCTCCTCCAGCGGGTAGGCCACAACTTTCATTCCGGAGGCTAGAGCCTATCTCATAAATAAGGTTCAGACGATCGAAGAGTGTCCTCAGGGGCTAAAGCCCGATTATTCAGGGCCTAAATGTCGGAGCTAAAGCTCCGACCCCCTGAAAAACGATTTATAAGATGACTTCTAGTCGTCGTCGTTGCCTCCCTGGTTGTTGACCGCGGCGTTGGTAACTTCCTGCTCGGACTGGTTCGCTTCGTCCTGCTGGGCCTGCAGGTCAGACTCGACGGTCAGGTCCGGCTGCGCCTGGCCAGCGGGGTTTGCCTGTGCGCCGGCTGCAGGTCCTGCCGGCAAACCGTTCTTGCCCTGGTTTTCCGCCAGCTTGCCGAGGCCTTCGGAAACTTTGGCGCGAAACGCGTTGTGCATCTCCTGCAAATCCGTCACGGCAACCGCCACCTGGGTGCCGGAAGCGCAATCGTTTCTCTGGCTGCTGGCAACCAGAACTTTTACGCTCTGGTTTGCGTCAGGTCTATCTTCAATGCGCGTTAGCACATCACCCGGGCTAAGGGCGCATTCCGTTCCGTCGACCGTTGATTCGGTAAGCACTTCGGAAACGATGAAGGTGCGGTGGGCCGGGTCGAGCGCAGATGGCAACTCGTCTGGACCGGTCTGCTGATCGCCACCCGCCGGAGGCGCGCTGCTGACGGCTCCTGCAGGCTCGGGGTGGGCGGCGGCTTCGCGTTCGGCGGCAATCTGAGCCCTCACCTCGTCCGCGATCTGCTGTTTCACTTCGGGTGTGAGTGTGACCTGGCCTCCATCAGAGGCGGCCTGATCCTGCGCCGCCGCTTCGGCGTTGGCGTTAGCCGCGGCCCTCGCGTCATAAGCGGCCTGAAGATTCGCGGCAAGGATGTAATCCGTCAGCCAGAGAGATGGCGCGGCGTAGACCGGATACGGGGCAAAGTAGTAGCCGTAGTATCCATACCATGGGGATGGTCCCCAACCCCACCCGTACGCCACAGGCACCGCCCACGGGTTGTAGGCCCAGCCATAATAAGCGGGCGCGTAGTAATACGCGGGAACGTAACCGTAATAACGGTAGCCTCCGTAGTAGTAGCCGCGGTAGGCGTAAGCATATCTGCGGCCGCCGTAGTAGTAAGTCCGGCGCATATACGGCCTGCCGCCGCGGTAGTAGCCGCGTTCCGCGTAACCCCGGCCATGCCCGTAGCCCACAACGCGGCCGCCACCCGGCCGCCGCGACTCGAAGCGCCGTTCGCCGTGAGCGCCGTGATTGATGGCCATTCCGGTTTTGGTGTGAATCGAACTGACGCGGCCGGTGCGGTCAAAGGAGGCTTTGGTTCCGGTGCGAGTTTCGACGCTGGTTCGTTTACCCGCACTGTTGAAATTGGTGGTGTGCCCCGCGGCGGACGTCACGCTCTTCCCGCCGTCGGGACGATTTACCGTTCCGGGGGTCCTGGCGCCAGTCGCCGAGCCCTTGGCTACCCCGGCAGTATTCCCGGCAGTGTGCGTTGCGTTCGCAGTTCCCGTTTTCGCCGGGTTCGTATTCCCGCGGTTATTCGCGTTCGTGGAGCTATTTCCTCCGCGCGTGTTGGTATTAGTTCCCCCGTGCGTTGCGCCGCCCGTGGCCGTGGTATTCGTGCCGCCGCGCGGTGCCCCGGCGGCGGAGTTCGTGTTTGTCCCACCACGCGGGGAGGCGTTGTTAGGTGTTCCTCCGCGCGGAGACCCGGTGTTCGGGTTCGCTGCACCGTTACCAGTGGGACGCGGTGCGCTTGGGGCGGGACGCGCTGCCGGTGCAGGCGCGGAAGGTGCGGGTCTGCTCGGCGCAGGAGCGTCCGGTTTTTTTTGGGCCGCGGCAAATCCCGGGAAGCTGAAGAGAAGCACTGTAAGGCAAATACACCGAACGACGTTTCCGCTGGGCACGATCCGCCTCATTCGTTCCTCCTGAATTTTCAGCCCCCATTTTTATAATCGAAGCTCACTCCACTACGAGAAGCTTCTTCAATTTGCCATCCGCCCAGCCTCCGAAACGAGCCATCCGTTTACGAGACACTTCTCTCCTGAAGTTTTGCTGTCGCAGATTTGAACACAAGGAAGGGAACCTGCAGTGGAGCCGCCACAAGAACGCTTTCATCACTGGACCTCACACCCAGGGCCCTGGTCTCGAGGCGCAGTGAACGCCCCGCTTTGCCGCGCATCTTATCGAGTGAGACTGTTGGTGTCAATGCTGTCCAGCGCTGGGACTGCGCTTCACCGGGAAGGCTGATGCGTCCAGTCCGACGGGCGGCGCAATATTTGCTTAGCGAGGCGGCGATTTGGTCTTCAGCACCCGGAAGGCGGCCCAGGTTCCTTCGTGTTTTGTGGGGACGTCGCGCGATTCCACTTCCACTTCGCGCCAGACGTGTTTGAGGAATTCCGAACTTAGAATAATTTCATTGGCGCCTGCCGCGGCGCAGAAGCGAGAGGCTCGATTCACCGCATCGCCAACAACCGTAAACTCCAGCCGCTCCTGGGTGCCCACAAATCCGTGCAGCACGTCGCCCGAATGGACGCCGATCCCTATTTCACATGTAGGTTGATTGCGCTGCTTGCGGGCGGCGTTCAGTTTTTGCACGGCTTCCTGCATTGCCAGCGCGGCGTGCAATGCTTGGCGGTGGTGTTCCGGATCCGGATCAGGACTGCCGAACACCGCCAGAATTGCATCGCCGATAAATTTGTCCACCGTGCCCTCGCAGCGGAAGATTGCTTCCACCAGCGCCGCGAAGTACGCGTTCAGCATGTCCACCACGTCGTCGGGTTCCATGGTGGCGCTCATCCGCGTAAATCCGCGGATATCGGAAAAGAGGATGCTGACTTCGGAACGCTCGCCGCCAAGCGTCAGGCGTCCCCTTCCCGCGCGCTCCAGCAAACGTTGCCGCACCTTGGGCGAAAAATGCGTCAACAAGCGTTGCAGGAGCTGATTCTGCGCCTGCAGGTCGCGGGTCAGGCGTTGGGAGTAAATCGAAAGTGCAACATGATGCGCGATGGCGATGAACAGCCGCAAATCGTCCGAAGTGAACGTGTTTCCTGCGCGGCGGGTGTCCACGCACAAGACTCCCAGCCGTTCGTTCTGCCAGGAGAGCGGCGCATACATCGCGCAAGTGGTTTGCATTCCGATCAGGCTGCGGGCGCCGATGTCGCTGGAGGCCGCCGCAGCGGGATTCCAGACGACCGCTGAGTTCTGCTGCAACACATGCTCGGCGAGTTCCATGCTCGCCGAGGGCTCTCCCGCGGGCACGTGCGCCTGTAAAAGAAGGCATTTCGAATTGCGGTCCAGCAGCAGCATCACCGCATGGCTGGCGGCAGGGAAAAATTTCAGCAGGGAACTGACTGCACAATCGAGCATGGCCTGGTAATTCGTCTGCGAAGCCATTTGCAAGGGAAGATCGTAAAAAAGCGCTTCCCGAGGCGTGGTCTTCAAATGCTCCAACGGTTGTTCGATCGAGGTTCGTGTGGCATCCATCTGCAGCGTAACGCCGGAAACCGGGGGCGGAGCCATCAGCGCCTGAAGTTTGCGCAGCGGCCCGGCGAAGTGCAAGGGAATCACCGGATCTCTGTCGACGATCGACGGCAGCACGGCTCCCAGCAAGTCAAGCAATGTCGTCAGCCCGCGTCCCGCCCTCCCCGCGCGCTGGCTCGCTTGATCGAACACCGCCCGCGTTGCATCGGCGCGTTTTGCCACATGGTTTTCAGGCAGGGCCATTTGGCCTTTGGGCAAGCGCGCGCGCACTTCACGGCGGAGATGCACCGCATCAAGTCCCGCCATCGCGGACGCAGAACTCACGTCATTCCATTCCTGGCGGACGCTGCCCAACCGGACCGGAGAAACGGCGTAGCGCTCCCACGCCTCTTCCCGGATCACGCGATCAACGCCGAAAATTCCCAGCAGCAAATGGGGAGGGTCGATCTCCGGAATCCCCGCGTGCACCGCTTCTTCGGCCGCCAGGCGCCACGCAAGTTTTACGGTTTCGGAAAAGGGCGGCAAGGACTGCTGGGCCATGAGCGCTCCCGGGTTCGTTCTTTGGTTCAATTATATGTGTGAATCCCGGAAGGTGCCGAGGATAGCAGGCGAGTGTGCGCAATTCGCACCCGAACTCCGGCCGAATCGGGCGGGAGTGGTGGAGTAGAGCGCTTCCTGTAACCGCTTATTTTGTGGACACTGCTTTGGCGGCGTCTTTCGCCTGGCTGAGAAGTTTATCCAGCGCGGCGCGGTCCAGATATACGCCTTCCCGGATCACAGCGGAGATTCTGGTTGTGTTGGAAATTTTATCGAGCGGGTTTTCGTCCAGGAGGACCAAGTCGGCGTGGGCTCCGTTTGTAATCACACCGAATTCTCCCTGGCGCCCGAGAAATTTCGCCGCGTCACTTGTGGCCGCCCGCAAGGCTTCCAGCGGTGTGAGCCCCTGTTGATTCAGCAGCGCCAGTTCCTGGTGCAGGGCAAACCCCGGAAACACAAACCGGTCCAGCGAGTCACTCCCGGCCAGGAGCGGGACTCCAGCCTTGTGCATTTCAGCGGTCAATCTCGTATCGTTCGCATATTGATTGGCCCACCATTTTTGATCCGCTTCCGGGACCCGGTTTTTCGGATCGCGCGGGTCCCATTCCTTCCGCAGGGATTGGGAAACGAACTGCAGGCGCGGATCGCTGGACTGTTCCTCCGGCGATTTTGCTTGGGGAGTCTGCGCTTCGATGGACACCAGCGTCGGCGTCACCCACGTGCCATTCTTTTTGAAGGTTGCCCAGAGGGAGGAGGACTTATCGGGCGAGTATGTGCTTGCCGCTTCGGTGAGGATTCGCGTCGTCGCCGCCTCGTCATG
Source organism: Candidatus Acidiferrum sp. (assembly GCA_035935335.1). Taxonomy (GTDB): domain Bacteria; phylum Acidobacteriota; class Terriglobia; order Acidiferrales; family UBA7541; genus Acidiferrum. Next base: position 5,527 of record DASYXF010000012.1, on the reverse strand, counting down.
ATTTTTGCGCGCTTGGGGCAGCGCCGCTCGCAATTCGTTTTCCTTCGCGGAGCAATCGAGCGCCAGATTGCTGTAGACGATGTGCTCGATGCTGCGCATTCCCGCGTCGGAGGCTTCCGATGCGGTCACCGCCAGGGGCACGTGCCCCACGAACGGGATTTTTTCCTTCTTTGCTTCCTCGGCGACTGCAAAGAAAATTTCGCGCGAAGAGACGCTGATGATCTTGATGAAATCCGCGCCTTGCTGCTTCAATTGGCGAACCGCCACTCGCGCTTCCTCCGCGGTGGTAACCGGCCATTGCTCGGGAGTTTTCTTTCCCGACGGCACGATCATCGGACCACCCGCGAAGATGTGCGGCCCGAGAAGTTTGCCTGCTTCAATGTTCTGCTTCCAGGCGCGCAGAGAGTTCAAGTCGCCGCCCATGTCGCGCACGCCCGTGATTCCTTGGGCAATCAGCAGGGGAAGAATCACGTCTTTACTCCACGCTGGATCGGCGCTGATTCCTGCGATGTGCACGTGCATGTCCCAGAGTCCGGGAATCAAATACTTCCCGCGAGCCTCTATGATTCGAGCTCCTTTTTCCGGTTGGTAATCTTCGGAGGGAACGACTCGCTGAATCCGTCCGCCAGCTATGACTACGGTCTGGTCCGCGTTGACCGAGCCTGTTGCGGGATCGATCACAATGGCATGGGCAATCGCCAGGACCTGCGCCTCGTCGGCTGCATTGGAGCCCATCGTTGCGGCCAGGCCCAAAACTAAAAGCAAAGCGAATTTCCCCGTCCATCGCATTTTCGCCCTCCAGAAAAACGCCAGTAACCGGGCCCGCCATCAGTAGCATAGACGCAAGCGCGGTCCGCCTGGTGCGCTCTGATGCATTTTGCTTCGTTGACAAACCTCGACGCACCCCCTAAACTTAGATTTTGTGTTTACAGGGAAAGGTGTGACTGTTGCGATGAGGACGTACGTAGCCAAGGGAGAAGAAGCTGAAGCCCTGAAAGTGGGGGCTCAGTGGTTTGTTGTGGACGCGAAGGATCAGGTGCTTGGGCGCCTGGCCACCAAAGTGGCGCGCATGTTGATCGGCAAGGACAAGCCCAGCTTTACGCCGTATCTCGATTCGGGTGACCACGTTGTGGTCATCAACGCGGACAAGATTAAGATGACCGGCAACAAGGTCGAGCAGAAGATGTACTACTCGCACAGCGGCTATCCGGGCGGTTTGAAGGAAGTGCCGGCGAAGCGGGTTCGCCAGACCAAGCCGGAATGGGTGGTTCGCGAGGCGATTGTCGGGATGTTGCCGAAGAACAAGCTGCGGGCGCGGCGGGCCAAGAAATTGCGCGTGTATCGCGACGCGACCGGCTTGGCGCGGCACGCGGGGCAGAAGCCTCAGGCAGTTGCCGTGTAACTACGGCCTTCGGGCCGCCAACGATTTTCCGCACGTGGGTGTTCCTTTCTAAGTTTTGCCTTAGCAGGGATCCAGCCGAGCGTGAATTCGATGAGACGAGCGGGATACGTCTCGTCAAAAAGGGTTTGAGGAGGAGCATTGAGTACTGTTGATTCGCCCGTAGCGGGCAGCAAGACCTGGTTTTACGGCACGGGACGCCGCAAGGAATCGATCGCGCGCGTTTTCCTCCGGGCGGGCTCGGGAAAGTTTACGGTCAACGGCCGTACCGCCGAGCAATATTTTCCGAATCACGCGTGGCTGCATGACGCCACGGAACCGCTGAAGTTCACGAGCCTGGCCGAGCAGGTGGACGTCGTGGCCACGGCCAAGGGCGGCGGCGTGGGCGGACAGTCGGGAGCGGTGCGCATGGGATTGTCCCGCGCGATCAGCCGCTTTAATCCCGAACTGCGTCCGGCTCTGCGGAAGAATGGATTTTTGACGCGCGACTCCCGTATGAAGGAACGCAAGAAGTACGGGCAGAAAGGCGCACGCAAGCGCTTCCAGTTCACGAAGCGTTAAGGAATTGGGCGGGGAAACCCCCGCCGCAACGAGCTCTGGTGGCGATGTGAAAGCATCGCCACCAAGATCACGGCCGGCAAGCTGCCGGCAAGAGGCTGCTGCGAGGTAATCGGTTGTGTGGGACGGAAGGCGGCCTAAAGCCGCCCCTACAAAAAACCGGGCGCTTCGGAAAGCAGCTATCTAACTAGGAGGAAAAGTGGCAGTAGAAATCACCATGAAGGAGCTGCTGGAGGCCGGCGTACATTTCGGTCACCAGACGCGCCGTTGGAATCCCAAGATGAAGGAATATATCTTCGGGGAGCGCAATGGCATTCACATCATTGACCTGCAGAAAACCCTGAAGATGTTCCGCGAAGCCAGCCGCTTCGTGACCGACATTTCCGGGCAGGGAAGGACCGTTCTTTTTGTCGGCACCAAGCGGCAAGCTCAGGAAGCGGTCGCTGAAGAGGCGAAGCGCTGCGGTGCGTTCTTCGTGAACCATCGCTGGCTGGGCGGCACGCTGACCAATTGGGCCACACTCCAGAAGTCCATCAAGCGCCTGAAGCTGCTGAAGGCCATGACTGAAGACGGCCGCATGCTGGAGCTTTCGAAGAAAGAGCGCGCGCGCCTGGACCGCGAAATGAAGCACCTGTTCCAAAATCTTGAGGGCATCGAGAACATGACGCAGTTGCCGGACACCATGTTCGTCATCGATTCAAATGCCGAAGAGATCGCGGTGAAGGAAGCACGCCGCATGGGCATCCCAGTGGTTTCCGTTGTGGACACCAACTGCGATCCCGACATGGTTGACTGGATTATCCCGGGCAACGATGACGCGCTGCGCGCCATCCGCCTGTTTACCACGAAGATTGCCGACTCCGTTGCGGAAGGCCGCGCGCAGTACGAACAGTCCCAGGTTGCCGACCAGAAAGCTGCCGCCGATCAGGCCGCACTTGAAGCCGGACCGGATTACGTGGACACCAGCGCCTACGAGCAGTACGAGAAGCAGGAAGGCGACTTCGTCGAGGGCACCGAAGCCTTCATCGAAGCGGCCGGAACCACCGTTCCTCCGGACGAGGAACCCCGCTAACACGGCGCAAGGCTCAATCATTCTGTTGGCCCGGTGCTGAACGCGAAATCCACACCGGGCCATTTTTGTAAAAGTTTGTAATCGCGAATTTTAGAAAAGAGAAAAAGAGAAAAGGATGAGTACTTCAAAACCAGTTATGGAAATCCCAGCCAAGCTCGTTAAGGAACTGAGAGAACTCACGAACGCTGGCTTCAGTGATTGCCGCGCCGCGCTGGTGGAAACCGCCGGCGACGTGCAGAAGGCCATTGACGTCCTTCGCAAGAAGGGCCAGGCCGCCGCGGCCAAGAAGGCAACGCGCGAAGCCACAGAAGGCCTGATCGGCCACTACATTCATGCCGGCGGGAAGATCGGCGTGATCGTGGAAATCAATTGCGAAAGCGATTTCGTGGCCCGCACCGATGCGTTTCAGCAGCTTTGCCACGACGTGGCCATGCACATCGCCGCGGTTGATCCGCGCTACGTGCGCCGCGAAGACGTGACGCCCGAAATGCTCGAGCGCGAGCGGGAAATTTACGCCGCGCAGGCGCGCGCCACCGGCAAGCCGGACGCGGTCATCCAGAAAATCGTCACCGGCAAGATGGAGAAGTTCTATGAGGAGACTTGCCTCTACGAGCAGCACTTCATCAAGGACGAGACGATGACCATCGGCGAGAAGATTACCCAGGCCATCGCCAAGCTTGGCGAGAACATCACGATTCGCCGCTTCGCTCGCTTCAAGGTCGGCGAAGTTCCGAACCAGATCGGAACGCCCGCTCCCGACCAGGCCTAAGCCGGGATCCAAAACGCAATCTGACAAACGCCCCTACCTCCCGGGGCGTTTTGCTTTTGTAGCGGCCGACTTCTGAGGCTGGCCACTCTTTTACAACGCCGCAATAGGCCGAACCTCTCGATGTTTGTTACAATCGGCAGGGTTCAGTTTCGCTTAACGGAGACACATGGCATCGCAATCGAAAGCGGTGAAGAAAAGCGGCAAAAAGCGCCCGGCCTACCACCGGATTCTGCTGAAGCTTTCCGGCGAATCGTTTCAGGGCCAGCAGGGTTTCGGCATTGACGGGCAGACGATTTACGCCATTGCCCAGGAGCTGCGCGACGTTCATAAGCTTGGCACGCAGATCGCTATCATGGTCGGCGGCGGAAATATTTTTCGCGGCGCACGGCAAAAGGGATTTGAGATCGACCGGGCCACTGGGGACTACATGGGTATGCTGGCCACAGTGCTCAATGCTCTTGCCCTGCAGGACGCGCTTGAAAAGCTTTCTGTCCACACGCGTGTGCAGAGCGCCATTGAAATGCACCAGGTTTGCGAGCCTTTCATTCGCCGCCGCGCCGTTCGGCATCTGGAAAAAGGCCGCGTGGTGATCTTTGCCGCCGGCACCGGCAATCCCTACTTTTCCACGGATACCGCCGCCGCGCTGCGCGCCATGGAAATCAAGGCCGACGTAATCCTCAAGGCCACGCGCGTGGACGGCGTATACGACGCGGACCCGGAAAAAGTCAGCGGCGCAAAATTTTTCGCCGAGATCACCTATCGCGAAGTCCTGCACCAGAATTTGAAGGTGATGGACTCCACCGCCATTTCGCTGTGCATGGACAACGGCATGCCCATCGTGGTTTTTAATATGAATCAGCCCGGCAACATCCGCCGCGCCGTCCTTGGGGAACGCGTCGGCTCAACGGTCACCCCGGCTTAATCTGATTTGTGTATCGGGTCTCTGGACGACTGGAATCCTCGCGCCTGTTTGGGCGAGTCGCGGCAACGCGAAGCAATTTCTAACACTGAGGATGGAACGATGACCAACCTGGACAGCACCAAGGCGGCGATCGCCACGGCGAAAACCCGCATGGAAAAGGCCGTGGACGATTTTCGCAAGGAGCTCACCAGCGTCCGTACCGGCCGGGCTAATGCGGCGATTCTGGACAATGTTCGCGTGGATTATCACGGCACGCCGATGCCTGTGAACCAACTCGGCAACCTGACGGTGCCCGATGCCTCCATGCTGATGATTACCCCGTGGGATCCGAGCGTGGTGCCGCTGATTGACAAAGCTATCCGAAGCGCTGACCTGGGCCTGAATCCCACCACCGACGGCAAGGTCGTGCGCATCCCGATCCCGGCTCCGACCGGCGAGCGCCGCAAGGAACTTGTGAAGCAGATTCACAAGGCGCTCGAAAATCACCGCACGGCCGTGCGCAATATCCGCCGCGACATCAAGGAAGCTATCGACAAGCTGGAGAAAGAAAAGAAAATCAGCCAGGACGAGCAGAAGCGCTCACTCGACGAACTCGAAAAACTTTCTCACGCCGAGACCAAGAAGATCGAAGACCTATCTGCCACCAAAGAACGCGAAGTTATGGAGTTGTAGCGCCCGCGGCAGGCGGTGGCAGCAATACAAGCATTTGCCCTTGGTCATTCTGAACCGCGCGCAAGAACGCGTTGTAATCAGCGGCGCGGTCGACGGAAATCTCTCTCAGCACAAAATTGATGTGCCTCGAAGCTG
>DASYXF010000011.1:0-15411 GCA_035935335.1 Candidatus Acidiferrum sp. | reverse complement strand
GAAATTCCCGCGTGATCCGTTCCCGGCAAATACAAAGTGTTGTACCCGCGCATCCGGTGCCACCGCGTCAAAATGTCAATCTCCGTGTGGTCCAGCATGTGCCCGATGTGCAGCGACCCGGTCACATTCGGCGGTGGAATCACAATCGAAAATACCGGCCCTGGCTTCCCGGGGTCGGCCTTAAACAGCTCTTCTTTCACCCAGAACTCCGCCCAGCGCGGCTCAATCTGTTTCGGTTCGTATGTCTTGGCGATTTCCCGCGGCATCCCAATCCTCTCCATCTGTGTACGGGCGGCTTCTTGCCCTGAGCCTTGCGAAGGGTTAGGCCGCCTTCTTCAGTCCTTCACAAGGCAATCCCGCGCACCACCACAAGGCGCGTTCCAATCCCAACAAGGTAATCCTTGAATATAAGGTCACCCCGCAACCCCCGTCAATTCAGCCCGTGTAACGGCACACTTCAGGTGGCCCAGCCTATGTAGCGCCGCCGTCCGCGGCGGGCGCATTTCCTGTGTGGCAGCCCCGACCCGATCCGGGCCAACATTTGGAGTGCGGAGGCTCTGCCTCCGCTCTTACGCATTCAGTCACTTCCAGAGCCGACACCCAAACCCGTCATCCCGAACCCGCGCATTTTGCGGGTGAGGGATCTGCTTTTCTCACGAATCGCAATCACCCAAAAACAAAAAAGCCACCCAAAGGGTGGCTTTTTCCAAAACTCCTATGAATCCAATCCTATTTCTTCGACGCCAGCTCGTCCTTAATCAACGCCTCGATCACCGGCTTCAAAATCTCCTGCGTCACCCGCTGCAGCACGTCCGGGCTCATCTTCGCCACCACTCGCGCCACCAGGGCGTCCATATCCGGTTGCTCCACTGCCGCCGCTGCCGGTTCCGTGTGGTGCAGCACCTCTTCCACCGGTTCGGTCGCGTGAACAGGCTCTTCCGCTGCGGGCGTCTCCACCTGCGAAACAAAACTTGCCTCGGATTCCCGGTATCCCAGCGCTTCTTGCGTCTCGTCCATTTCCGTCGGGGTGCTCGAAGCGTACACCGATTCCGTGGCCGCTTCCGGAGCCGAAAAATCCAATGCGGGAAGTTCATACGAACTTTCCGCACCCTTCATCTCCGCGCCATCCGTGGTTGCAGCCGCCGGCGCTTCGTTCGCCTCGGCCTGCTGCTCCTGGCTGAATTCCGTCGTCGCCCCATGGAACTCGTTCTGTTCCACAAACTCATTCATGACGGCACTCGGCGGCTCGTTCACAGTCGCCGGCTCTTCCTGCAAGAATTGTTCGGCCGCCGCAACGCTTGTTGGCATCGAAGGCGCAGGCGCATCCCAGGTTGCCGCCAGCAGCGACGCCTTCTTCGCTTCCAGTTCCCACGGCGTGTCCGTCACGCTCGCCCAGTTTGCGGGTTCCGCGGCTTCCACGTTCTGCGGCACTGGCTCAATCACCGTCGCATTCACATCCATCGGAGCAGCCGTTTCCGCGCCTTGTTCATTCGCTCCCGTAATCTTTTCCTGCACCGTCGTTGCCAGCGCCGCTGCCCACGCATCCCCCGCAAACGGAGCATCCGCTTCAACCGGCTTGTTCTCCAGGGTCGAAACTCCCACTCGCGGCGCTTCCACAGGTTCCTCTACCGGAGCGCCCCCCAGCGGCGACCACTTATGTCCCGCGGCGCCGTTCGCCGGCGAATTTCCGTGGAAACCTTCCTCTCGCCAATCCTGCACTTTCGCGTTGGCCTCGGAGGTTGCGATTTGCTCTAGCGATTCTTCCAGCCCAGCCGGGCGCCACGCCGCATGCCCGGATTCCTCTCCTTCTTCCTCTTCTTCCACTTCGTCCGGCTCGGTCGACGTGCCCCAGTGTCTCGCCGATTCCAATGCTTCCGAGGGCTTCGCCGTGAACGCCAGGTCGTCTTCCACTTCCGGAGTTTCCAGCAAGCTTCCAAACGCCACCGGTTCATTCCCGGCCGCAAATTTTACTGACGCTGGTCCCGGCTTGTTGAACGATCCCAGCACTGGTTCGGCCTCGGCTTCCGGCATCGCTGTTACAGCCGCCAGTCTCGCCGCTCCCACAGGACTCAAAACCTCTTTTGCTACTCGCGCTCCGCCCACCGGAGCCTTTTCGGGTGCCTTTTCCGCCACCGCAGGTTCCTTCTCCAAGGAAACGCCAGCCCGCTGCAGCGCCGACTTCACCATCGAAATCAGCGGATCCGGCGGCACAAACGGTTTCTTCAAAACCCCGTCCGCCCCCACCCGCTGCGCTTCCTGCTCATCCAGCGGATCAAACGCTCCCACCAGCAGAATCACGGGAATATGGGAAAGTGCCCGGTCATCCTTCACGTATTTGCAGACTTCATATCCATTGCGCACAGGCATGAACACGTCCGCCAAAACCAGGTCCGGATGGATATCGGAGATTTTCCGCACCGCAGCCTCACCGTTGCCGACGGCGACGACGTCGATGCCCTGGTCTTTCAGGGCCAGTCCGACCATCTTTTGTATGTTGCTGTTGTCGTCCGCCACCAGAATCTTGGCCACCGAACGTCCTCCAGACACCAATTCTAACCGGGAGACAGTGATACAAAATGTATTGGAGCACTGCGAGGTGATGGCGTCAATCAGGACAATCGCGGGTGTGTCGGAAGCGCCTACGCTTTGTGCTAAAGCAACAACCTGTACCAACGGACAAGGGCCGCGCCGCTCTGAGTTCCGTCTCCAGCCTTGTAGGGGCGGCTTTAGGCCGCCTTCCGAGGCGGGCGCTATTTCTTCCGCAACTGGCCGGCCGACCTTAAGGTTGGTTCTCCCACACTCACCACGGTATCAGCTTCTTCAACCCCTTCTTCTTGCTGCTCGATTCCTTCTGGTTGGTATTCGCATCTGTTGCTGCCGGCGCCGCCGTTTTCGTCGCGTCCGTCGCGGGAGTGTCTGTAGCCGGCGCGTCCGTCTTGGCTGCGTCCGTTGTGGTCGCCGCACCGGGTGTCGCCGCGTCTGTCGAGTTCGCCGCGCTCCCATCCGTGCTAGCCGTTCCGGAATTGTCGCTCGCCCCCGAAGTCGTATCTTCCGCGTTTGCGGGTTTTGGGTCGCCCGGCCTCACCGTCTCAACAACCGCGGGTGAGCTCGACGAACCTCCTCCGCTCCCTGATACCAGGGTTGTGCGGTTTCCCCCGGTTAGTGTTTCTGTTCCGCCGTTGTCCGCTTCCGGTTCCATTTGCGGTTTGCCCGTCGTGGCCGTCATGTGCACATCAGGCCCGCTGTGCAGCATGCTCATCGCCCGGTGGACCGGCGTCTCCTTCGGCCGCGGCGCGTTCTGTTCCGCCGTCATCCACGCCAGCGCCTTCGCATCCGGCTGCGGAATCGGCACGCCGTACGATTTCAATTTATCCTTTGCCAGCGGCGCTCTCTTTGACAACGGATAATTTTTCACCAGCAACATATAGTAACCGCCGGCGACATCCTTCCGCTCGCTCTTCTCAAACACGTCGCCCAGCATCCACAGCGCTTCATCTGATTTGCTGTACAACGGATAGCGCCCCACCAGCGGCGCAAGCCTTCCCGCCGCCGCCCGCCGGTCGCCCTTCACGTAATAGTAGTAGGCAATCCGGAATTGGCCCTCCGCCAATACTTCCTGCACCTCGCGCAACCGCTGCTCTGCTTTCGGCGTCAGCGGATCCTTCGGATACTTCTGTAGGAACGTCTGAAACTCTTCTTCCGCCATCTTCGCATGCGTGCTGTCCCGGTCCGCCTTGGCCATTTCGTTGTAGTTGGCCATGGCCACCTGCATCTGCGCGTACGCCGCCTCCGGTAGGAAAGGGAAGAACACGATGAAGTCCTTGTACCCCGCTACCGCCTGAGTCGCGTTCGCGCTTCCGCCTTCCTTGAAATAGGAATCCGCGATCGCCAACTTGGCTTTCGCCAGGTACTCGCTGTCTGGATACGTGTTGATCAGTGTCTGCAGCCCCAGCCGCCCTACTTCGTGGCGCCCGTGCTTGATGTCGTTCATGGCCTTGTCGTAGAGCTGCTTGTCCGGCTCGGCCGTGTTTGTCGCATCCGTGGACTTATTGACTTTTTTCTTTTTGTGTAAAATCTGCGCATTCGATTGGCTGGCCGACACCAGCACAAACGCACTCAGGAGAAGAAGCGGTAGTCGCCTCAATCCTCACCTCACATTGGGTAGTCTGGCTCCGCGCCGCGGTTCCTGGATGGTTGGGTGCAACCTTCGCCGCTCGCTGGCCCCCGCTAGTATACCCTGAACGAAAGGACAGGTCCCCGCGAACTTTGCCCCCGCTCCCAGTTACACCAGCCTCTGCCCCCTCTGATGCGCCCACCCTTCTCCAAGGTTTTCCACGCGTAGCGCCGGCATCCTGCCGGCACGCTCTTCGGCTCTCCGCGCTCGTGTAGGAGCGGCTTTATGCCGCCCTCTCTCTTCTTCCCGCCCTTGTAGCGGCCGCCGTCTGCGGCGGGCGCTTTTGCCTTTTCTTGTAGGGCTCGCCTTCTGAGGCGGGCCGCTCTTCCTCTTGAGTGCGACAGCAAAGCTGCCGCTTTTACCGTCTCGGCCCAGCCGCTAACCTTCCTTGTGGCACAGTCACTCCTGACTGTGCTCTTTCCTTCTTTCCTTCTTTCCTTCTTTCCTTCTTTCCTCCTTATCGCCCCAACCCCATTTTTCAACGTTTTGTAATATCCATCTCCGCCATCTCTAACTACAATGTCTCCAACCCGCTCTTCCCCGGAGGGAAGCGGCCTCTCTCATGGACAAAAAGAAATTTCTCTTCGTCTCGCTCTCCAGTTTGATCGGCGACATCGCCTGGCAGGTAGTTAAGGAAGGCCACGAAGTCCGCTACTACGTCGAAAATGAAAAAGAGCGCGACATCGCCGATGGCTTCGTTCCCAAATCCAGTGACTACGAAAAAGATTGCAAGTGGGCCGACATCGTCGTCTTCGACGACACCCTCGGCCAGGGCGCCAAAGCCCAGGCCCTTCGCGCTGCCGGCAAGCTCGTCATCGGCGGCACTCCCTACACCGACAATCTCGAGGACGATCGCTCTTTCGGCCAGGAAGAATTAAAGAAAGCCGGCGTTACCATCATCCCTTATCAGGAATTCGATTCCTTCGACCCCGCAATCGAATTCGTAAAGAAAAATCCCGACCGCTACGTCATCAAGCCCAGTGGCGAGGCCCAGAACGTCAAGCGCCGCCTCTTCGTCGGTGAAGAAGAAAGCGGCGACGACGTTATCGGCATGCTCGAAGCCTACAAAAAGGCCTTCTCCGAAGAGATCAAGGTCTTCCAGCTTCAACGCCGCGTCAATGGCGTTGAGGTCGCCGTCGGCGGCTTCTTCAACGGCAAAAAATTCATCAACCCCATCAACATCAACTTTGAACACAAAAAATTGTTTCCCGGCGAAGTCGGTCCTCCCACCGGCGAAATGGGCACCGCCATGTTCTGGAGCGAGCCCAACGCTCTCTTCAACCGCACTCTCCTCAAAATGGAGCCCAAGCTGGCCGAGGAAGGCTACATCGGCTACATTGATGTCAACTGCATCGTCAACAACAACGGCATCTACCCCCTCGAGTTCACTTCGCGCTTCGGCTATCCCACCATCAGCATTCAGCAGGAAGGCATCCTCACTCCCATTAGCGACTTTTTCTGGGAACTCGCCCAAGGCCTCGACCCCAAATGGCGCACCCGCAGCGGCTTTCAGGTTGGCGTCCGCATCGTTGTTCCTCCATTCCCGTTTGATGACGAAGCCACCTTCGAATCTTTCTCCAAAAACGCCGCCATCGTCTTCAAGCGGCCCACAACCGAAGGCATCCACATCGAAGACGTCAAAATCGTCAACCAGCAATGGCTCGTCGCCGGCACCTCGGGCGTCGTTTTAATTGTCGTCGGCCTCGGCCAAACCATGAAACAAGCCCAGGCCCAGGCCTATTCCCGCATCAAAAATATTCTCATTCCCAACATGTACTACCGCACCGACATCGGCGACCGTTGGGGAGAAGACTCCGATAAACTCCACAACTGGGGCTATCTCCGGTAAGGGCGGCTTCTTGCCCTGAGCCTTGCGAAGGGTTAGGCCGCCTTCTTGCTTCATGTGGCACAGCCATTCCTGGCTGTGCTCTTGGGTTGTTAACTTTCCCCTACTCCCCAACCCTCTCCCCGGTTATCATCACTTACGCGCAAAATTTCCCAAGGAGTGCCCATGAAACGCCTTCTCGCTTCTGCTTTATCGCTCGCTTGTCTGTCTGCGGTCGCACCGCTCTCCGCCGGCCCCCAGAACAAAGACGAAGTCGCCAAGCTCTCCCTCAAAGTCGGCGATACCGCCCCGGACTTCACCCTCCTCAGTGATCAATGGAAAACTGTCAAGTTGAGTGATTTTCACGGAAAGAAAAATGTCTTTCTTGCCGTTTACGTGCTCGCTTTCACCGGTGGTTGAACCAAGCAACTCCAGGCGGTCCAGTCTGGACTCGATTCCGGCAAGATCGATGCAAACGATACGGCAGTTTTCGGTGTGAGTATGGACAGTCCCGCGGCAAACGCCGCTTTCGCCAAGCAGATCGGCGTCAAGTTTCCCCTCCTCAGCGACATGAACAAGAAAATGCTTACTTCCTACGGCATCCTCAAAGCCTACGAACAAAAGGGTGACACCTATCAGTGGGCCTTGCGCGCCAACATTGTCATCGACAAAGAGGGCATCATCCGCCACATCGAAGGCGGCGATAGCGCCGTTGACCCCAACACCGCCGTTTCCGTCTGCACCGACCTGCACCGCAAACAATCCAAGTAGCGGCCACCTTTAGTGCTTGCCCTGACGAAGTGAGGGTGGCCCCGAGTCTATCGGCGGCTTCTTGCCCTGAGCGGACGCGAAGGGTTAGGCCGCCTCTTCTTTTCTTTAGCACCGGAAACGCGTCACGGAGAAATCGGCCCCGCGGCCTACTTTGCAAAATACCCGGTCTTGGCGCGTATCCGCACGCTCTCTTGTTTCGGCTTGACCACTATCTTGCGAAACGTGCCATCCTTCGCCTTGTTCGACGGGTAATACGCCACTTCATACGACGTTCGCAATTCCTCCGCTATCTGCCGGAAATAGGTATGCGGATCCGTCTCCTCCGCGTCAATGTGCGCTCCGCCCGTCTCCTTGGCCACGCGATCCATCACGCTGATCCCATATTTATTCCGCGCCGTCAGCCGCCCGTGCTTTTTCTCCGTGTACCGGATCGCATAAACCGGCACATTTTCTGCCTGCGCCGTCTCGATCGCCGTCATCATGTTGTGCGAACTCGAATTATCCTCGCCGTCGCTGAACATCAATATCGCCTTCCGCCCGCCGCTCGCCGCCAGTTTTTCCGTCACGCTGTAATAAATCGAATCGTAAAACGCGGTCCCCAGATCGCGATCCTCCACGGGCCCAATCTCCGCGAAGTGCTTTTTCCCTTTGTCGAACTCCTTGTAGTTCTCCAGTATCTTTTCCGCCGAATTCGTGTAGTCGCTCACCAGCCTCAGATGATTCCCAAAGCAAACCAGCAGCACCCGGTCCTGCGGCCGCAAGATCTCCTTCAAAAAAACTTCCAGGTCCTTCTTGTGCTTCTTCCCAAACTCGTCCTGGCTCCCGCTCACGTCCACGATCAGCGCCAGCGTCAGCGGCAGATCCGTACTGCGCGCAAAGAATTCAATCTTCTGTGGTACTGCATCCTCCAGCAGCTCCACGTCCTCCCGCTTCAAGCTTTCCACTAGCTTTCCCTGCGCATCCCGCGCCGTGAACGCCACATTTACCAGATTCACGTCCACCTTGATCGGCTGCTGCCCCTGGCAATTGGCCGCAACCAACCCCACAAGCACCAATAAACTCAACCCGCCCGTCATCCGCATACACACTCCCGCCGTACCCTTCTACAAAGACGAATCCACCCACTCGAATGTTCCACGATTCCGCGCAAGAGAATCTGAGGCTGCAAGCTCCTTCACCAAAAAAATGGCCCCCGGTGAGTACACCGGGAGCCCGCTTTTTCTTCAAACTTCTGACTACCGACTACCGACTTCTATTCAATTCGCCACCGTCAATTCCACTTCCGCGCTTGCCACAATCCGCGTCCCGGCCAACGGAGCCTGGTCAATCACCGTCCCGTGTGGCCACTGCGGCGCCGACAAATAGTTCAGCTTCCTCTTCAGTTTTGCCAGGTCCAGCCGCCGCTGCGCCTCAATCTCGCTCAACCCGATCAAATACGGCATCACGTAACCTTCTTCCCGCGGAATCCCCGCCACCAGCACGTCCACCCTCGGCGTCGCCGCATTTCTTCCTTGCTTCGGGTTCTGCAGCAGCACCGTCTCCGGCGTCTCATCCGGTATGGACACGGTTGAAACCTCTCCCACCTGCAATCCTTCCCGCAACAATTCAATCCGCGCGGCCCGCAGCGTATTCTTTTCCAGTGACGGAATCTCCAGTTGCTTCTGTCCCAGGCTCAGCACCACGTGCGCCTGTTGCGACACCTTCATCAGCATCCCCGGCGGCGGCGTCTGCCGCACCACCTGATTGATGGGCAAATCGCTGTACAACCGGTCCGCCACCCGCAACACCAATCCCTTCGACCGCAGCGACTGGCTCGCTTCCGCCACGTTCTTTCCCACCAGATTGGGCATGGAAACTTCGCGGCCATGAATGGCCACCCGCATCGCGGTAATCGCGCTCAAAAAAGCCGCCGAAGCCAGGATGAACACCAGAAACGCCATCCGGCTCAGCCATTCCAATCGTTCCCGGATCGTCATGCTCTCCCTTTGGAGTGCGGCAGCCCAGCTGCCGCTTTTACGGAGTAAAGTCCATCAACCCAATCCAGCCGTCAGCTCAGCTTTCAGCCCAGCCCACAACCGTCCTTTCCTTTACTTCTTCAATTCCGGCGCCGGATACTCCGGCAGCTTCTCCTTGCTCGTGTCCGCCCGCTTCACTTCCAACTCATCAAACAGCAGCGACGGCGCAATAATCGTCTGCGGCACGCCGCCCGCCCGGTTGCTCACCAGCGGGTCGTTCCCTAACGCCACCAGATCGTTCCGCAGCGCCCGCACATCCAGCTCATTAAACACCGCTCCGCGCACCAGCTCTTCATGCCCGTCCGACGCGTACACTCGATACAGCAATCGTGGCGCATTCCCCGGCCCCAGCGTATCCACCCGGTATCCATATGGCTTACCCTGGTCGCTGGCCATCGCCGTCAATTTTTTCTTCAGCCCCGCGACCGTCTCCGGTTCCGAGCTTTTGAAAATCAACGTCCCAATGGTAGGGAACGCCGCGGTCCCCGGCGCCGCCCGCCCGTGCCCATTCGAGGAAGGGAAGTCCCGGATGGGCTGCCGTCCCACCAGATAATTCTCCAAAGTCCCGTCGTCCACCACCTTCACCGTCTGCGCTGGCACGCCTTCGCTGTCCACGTCATACGACCCGACCAGCTTCTTCCCGTCAAACTCTTTCATCGTCGGATCGTCCACCACGCTCAAAAACTTCGGCAGGATCCGCGTCTTGTAACTCGTCGCAAACGCCCCCACCGTCCGGTTCGGTTTCCCCAGTTGCGGTTTCCGCCCCAGGATATTTCCGCCCACCAGCCCCGCCATAATGTCGTCCGCCGCATCCGGCGCAAACAGCACTGGCCCACGGTAAGACTCTTCCACGATCGGCGCCTCCCGCAAAGCCTTCAACGTGTCCAGAGTCTTCGTCGTCTCCTTCAGCAACTCTCCTCGCTTCGGCAAATCTTCCGGCCGTGCTTCGGTCCAATACGGATTCCGCTGCAGCCGCATTCCATCCGCCGCCTGTGCCGCCCCGTTCAGCGTCACGGTCGAATTCAAATGCCCGTTCCGCACAATGGTGCCTTCCGAATTTACAAAATATTGATTCACCGCACTGAACCGCGCCGACGCCGTCACCGTCTGCACCTCTGGATATTTCCTGAACTGATTGGTCATTTCCTGGATTGTCTGCTTCCACGCCCCTTCGTCCAGCCTCAAGGAAACCACCGGCTCCACTTTCGTCACCACCGGCGCCATCGCAAAATCGTCAATCGGATTCGGGTCCGCGCTGAACTGCTTCAGCGCCGACAGCTTTTCCGCATACGCGTCCGCCGCCGATTTGTACGCCTCATCCGTCATCAGCCAGATCTGCCGCCGCAGCGCAATCGGATCGTCGTCCAGCGGCAAAATCGTCGCTCCGCCCATTCCCGGCCCGTAAAAGCTGTCCTGCTTGTATTCGCCGATGCGCACCACCACGCGCAACACCCGGATATGTTGCCGCTGCGAATTCAGCAGCGCGCCAAACGCCGCCTCCGCGTCGTAGTTCTCCACATCCTCTACCCGGTATTCGATGTAATACGGCGATTTCACCTGGTCCATCTTCAACCGGTCTTTGGACCGGTCCAGTTCCGTCAGCAGCGCTTCCAGCAGCACGTCGCCCTTCGCTACCTCATGCGCCTTCGCCGTTGTCGAGTCTCTGTCCAAATCTTCCGGAGCCGCCGCATTTGTCCGCGCTCTTGCTGTTCCCGCCAGCAATATCGCCGCCGCAAGCAAACTCACTCCACTCTTCCATCTCCCCAACCCGCTCACGGCTTCACCCCCGTCGCATCATCCTTGCCGCCTTCCGCTCCCGGCGCCGGCAGTATCGGTGGCCGCTCTCTTCCATGCGCGCGTTTCTGCACTTCCATCTCGCTGAACAGCATCGCCGGAGCCACTGCCGACACCGGCACGCTCCCGCTCTCCGCCCCGCAAACGCCGTTGAACACATGCTGCGTGTCGCCCGTCGTGATGATCCGCGTCAGCGCCGCCAGCGGCGTCCCCACAATGTCCACGCCGCGCACCAGTTCATCCGGCCGCCCGTCCGCGTACACCTTATATACAATCACTGGCAGCACCTGGAACGCCTGCGGCAGCGACCTCGTCGTCAGCGTAAAACCACCCTGGATGTCGTCGAAATAAAGTCCGTACGGCTTCCCCTGTTTCTTCGCCTCATCAATCAGCATCTGCCGCAACTGCCTTTCCGGCACCGTCTGGTTCGATGTCACAATCAGGTTCCCCTGTCGTCCCGTAGGCATCAATCCCGGCTGGTTCCTGCCGTGCCCGTTCGACTTATCGAATCCCTTGATCGGCATCCGCGACATCAGAAAATTCTTCAGCACGCCGTCCTGAATCACCACCACCTTCTGTGCCGGGGTTCCTTCATTGTCGAACTCATACGTCCCCGCCAGCTTCATCCCGCTGATTTCTCCAACCGTCGGATCGTCCACTACGCTCAAAAACTTCGGCAGCACTTCCTGCCCGACTTTTTTCGTGAATGTCTGCCCTTCTTCTTCGTCCCGTTGCCGGTGTCCTTCCATCCGGTGCCCCAGCACCTCGTGGAAAAACACCGCCGCCGCGCGCCCGCTCAGCAATGCAGGCCCGGCATATGGCTCCGCCACCGGCGCCTTGCGCAGATCTTTCAAATCCGCGGCCATCTTCGCGGCTTTCTCCATCAGCACCGCTTCGCTCGGTAGTCCGCTCGCCGCCGGCGCCTGGAAAGTTTCCACCCGCAACAAATCCATTCCATCGTCCGCCCGCGTCTGCGCTTCCATCACCAGTCGGGCCGATGCGCTCGGTGTCTCGATCGCCGCTCCCTCGCTCGACACCATTCGCGCGTTCGACGATCCCACCTGCAGGATCACCGTCGCGTAATAAACGTCTCCATACTTCCGGAAGGCCCCCGACACGCGCCGGACCTCGTCTTCCCACGCCTTCTTGTCAAACGGCGGCGGCGTCAGCTTCTCTCCCACGTGTGTCTTCGGATCGGCCTTCGAAAAATCCGGTGATTTATCCTCTTCCTCCGCTTTCACCGCCGTATTCGTCTTCACGTTCAAATACGCCGGCGCTGCTCGCTTGTATTCCCGGTCCGTCAATTCCCAAAGCACTCGCGCCGTTGCATCCGGATCGCCATCCAACGGCAAATTCCCCGAAGTCATCCCGCTCGATCGGCTCTGCCCATGCGTATTATCCAGTTCCGGCGTGCCCACACGCATCGTTACATCGGTATTGCGCCGCTTCACCGCCGTATCCGAAAGCAGCGCTCCATACGCACCCGCAATAAAAATCTGATCCTGGTCGTAAACCGTGTAGCTCAAAAAATAGGGCGCCGGATCGCTCTTCGCCAGATCCGTCTTTGCGCGATTCAACTCCCCCTGCATTACCTGCAGCATCGCGTCAGCGGAACCCTTGGCCGCGGGCTTATCCTTTTCTTCACCGGCAGCCGCCAATCCCGGCAAACTAATCAATTGGGCCGCAAGCGCAAAACAAGCGCCGTGCCGCGCTAACGTTCGCGCAACCCTAAATTTTCTTCGTGTACTGAAGCTGACAGGCAGGCTCTGCATATATAAGGTAGGCTCCCGATCACTCAACTCAAATCTCATCGAAGCGATTCCAGAGTATGACGCACCGCCACTCCCCGCGCAAACCACCGCGTTCCAATCTCTCAACACGTAGGGGCGGCTTTAGGCCGCCTTCTTGCTTTTCCTCTGTAGGGCCCGCCTTCTGCTTGCCCTGACAAAGGAAGGGAGGCGGGCCGTTTCAGGGGCTGTGGCACAGCCATTCCTGGCTGTGCGCTTTTCTCCTCCGTCACTCACGCCCTTTCCTCAACAACAAATCCTTCCCGCATTTCTTCACTTCCCAAATCTCTCCCCGCTCTTTACTCTTGCCCCCCGCGCAAACTCCCCCGCCGAAACCTCTTTACGCCCTTCCTGTTTGACGTGCGTAATTTCTAACAGGCTTCCCGCGGCGCACACGACCCTCATCGCATCCTTCTCCAGCAATACCGTCCCTTGCTCTCCTGTCCCCGTCCCCGTCACTGGCTTTCCCCTCAAATGGCAAGCCTGCCCGCGAAACTCCGTATACGCCCCCGGCCACGGCGCAAATCCCCGCATCCGGTTGAAAATCTCCACAGCCGTCCGCTTCCAGTCAATGCGCCCATCTTCCTTCTTCAACGTTGGCGCCATCGTAGCCCGACCATGCTCCTGCGCCCGCCCCACCAACTCCCCCTTCGCCAATCCCCGCAGCGTCTTCGCCATCAACGCCGCCCCCATCTCCGCCAACCGCCCCGCCAACTCCGGCGCCGTTTCCTCGACGCCAATCCGCAACTCCTCCTGCAGCAGCATCTCCCCGGTATCCATCCCCGCATCAATCCGCATCGTCGTATTTCCCGTTACCGTCTCGCCGCTCGCAATCGTCCACTGAATCGGCGCTGCCCCGCGATATTTGGGCAGCAGGGAAGCGTGCAGATTGATCCACCCCAATCGCGGAATCGGCAGCAGCCGCGCCGGAATGATCTGTCCATACGCAATAATCACAATCGCATCCGGCGCCACGTGCCGCAGATGCTCTTCCACCTCCGGCGACCGCACCTTCCCTGGTTGCCGCACATCCAAACCCGCCGCCACCGCCGCTTCCTTCACCGGAGAAAACGAAATCTCTTGCCCGCGCCCGCGCGGACGGTCCGGCTGCGTATACACGCTCACAATTTCAAAATCATCTTGTGCAAGAAGGTGTTTCAAGGAGGGAACTGCAAACTGCGGCGTGCCACAAAATACGATGCGCAACCGGTTCACGGGTGGTTCACCCGTTGGCGTGGCGGCGCTACCACTCGCCCTCTTTCCTTAATTTCTTGATCTTACGCTTGATCAAGTCGCGCTTCAGCATGCTCAAATGCGTCAAAAATAAAATCCCGTGCAGGTGATCGATCTCGTGGCAAAACGCCCGCGCCAGCAGATTCTCTCCGCGGATCTCAAACGTTTCGCCCTTCGCGTTCTGCGCCCGCACCGTCACAAATTGGGGCCGCACCACGTACCCGCGAAACCCCGGCACCGAAAGGCACCCTTCTTCTTCCCGCACTTCGCCTTCCGCGTGAATAATCTCTGGATTCACCAGCACAATCTTCGCTTCCGGATTTTTTCCCGCGGTTACATCAACCACCGTCAGGCGAATGCTCTTCCCGATCTGCGGCGCCGCCAGCCCCACGCCATTCGCTACGTACATCGAAGCGAACATATCCTCCACCAGCGTCTCCAGCTCCGCGTCAAATCTCGTAATCGTTGCCGCGGGCTTCTCCAGCACCGGATCGCCGTACTTCACGATTGGATAAATCTTCCGCGCTGGCGCCGCCACCGCCGTGGTCTCAGCTACCACGCTCGCGACCTTAGAACTCGTTGATTTGTCGGCCATAGCTCTCGAAATTCCGCCGCATCTCCGCCAGCGAATCTCCCCCAAATTTTTGCAGAAAAGCGTCCGCCAGCACAAGAGCCACCATCGCCTCGCCCGCCACTCCCCCCGCCGGCACCACGCACCAGTCCGAACGCTCGTACGCCGCTTGCACCGGCTCCTTCGTCACCATGTCCGCCGTCCCAAGAGCCTTCCGCAGCGTCGAAATCGGTTTCAAGTATCCGCGAATCACCACGTCCTCCCCGTTCGTGATCCCGCCTTCCAGCCCCCCAGCCCGATTGCTCGACCTCCGGAATTTCTTCGCACCTTTGTCATACGAAATCTCGTCCATCACTTCGCTTCCGTACGACCCCGCCGCCAGTATCCCCGCGCCAATCTCCACGCCCTTCACCGCCTGCACGCTCATCAACGCCTGCGCCAGCCGCCCGTCCAGCTTCTCGTCCCACTGCGCGTGCGAACCCAATCCTACCGGCACATTGTGCGCCACAATCTCAAACACGCCGCCCACCGTATCCCCGGCCTTCAGCGCCGCGTCCACTTCCGCCTTCATCTTTTCCTGCACGGCCGCATCCACACACCGCAGCGGCGACTCCAGGTCCCCGCAAACCGCGCGAATCTCTTCCCATTTCGCCGCGCGCTCCAGCCGCACATGCCCTACCTGAATCACGTGGCTCGCAATCTCCGTCCCAAACTCCTTCAGCAGCAGCTTCGCAAACGCTCCCGCCGCCACCCTCGCCGCCGTCTCCCGCGCCGAAGCCCGCTCCAGCACATATCGCGCATCATGAAAATTGAATTTCTGCGAACCCGCCAGGTCCGCATGCCCCGGCCGCGGCGCCGTCAATTTCCGCGATTGCGTTTCCGGCGCGTCCGAAGCCCCCACCGGAAGAATTTTCTCCCAGTTCGCCCAGTCCCGATTCTCAATCCTCAGCGCAATCGGCGCCCCAATCGTTTGTCCGTGCCGCACGCCCGCAAAAATCTCCGCCGCATCCTTTTCAATCTTTTGCCGCCCCCCGCGCCCATACCCCAACTGCCGCCGGTGCAATTCATGATTAATAAACTCCGCATCCACGCGCAACCCAGCCGGCAGCCCCGACAAAAACGTCAGCAGCCCCTGCCCATGCGACTCACCCGCCGTATAGAATCGAAGCATAAACAACCAGTCTATCGGCCCCTCCCATTTCCGTCCAGCCACGCCAACAACGAGCAAGCAATGGGTGGGG
>DASYXF010000010.1:0-54850 GCA_035935335.1 Candidatus Acidiferrum sp. | reverse complement strand
GCGTTCCCGGTCGGCGGACCCTGATTCCATGAAGCACGCCCTCTCCGAAGCCGCTCTCCCGCTGGGATTCCGCTTTTCGGCCACCGCTTGTGGCCTGAAGAAAACCGGGGCCCTGGACCTTGCCCTGCTCTCGAGTGATGTTCCCGCCTCCGCGGCCGCAGTCTTCACGAAAAATCTGGTGGTTGCCGCACCCGTCGTGGTCTCCAAGGCAAATCTGATTGCTTCGAAGGGCCGGATGCGCGCGGTGATTGTGAATGCGGGCAACGCGAATTGCGCGACGGGCAACGCCGGCTATGCTGTCTCCTTAAAAACAGTCGAAGAAACCGCGCGCCGCTTGCGTTGCCATCCGCGCGAACTGATTGTCTGCTCCACCGGGGTGATAGGAGTTCAGCTGCCGATCGAAAAGATCCTGCGCGCGGTGCCGGGAATCGTACAGAACCGGCGTCCCTCGGCTCGTTCGTTTGCGGAGTTGTCTCTCGCCATCTGCACTACCGACACGCGGCCGAAGACCGCTTCGGCCTCTTTCAAGATGGCAGGCAAGCGCGTGCACCTGGTGGGCTGTGCCAAAGGCGCGGGAATGATTCACCCGAACATGGCCACGACTCTGGCATTCGTCGTCACCGATGCCGCGATTTCGCCTTCGCTGCTGCAGAAAACTTTGCGAGAGGTGACGCAGCGGACGTTCAATTCCATCAGCATTGACGGAGATACCTCCACGAACGACACGCTCTTGGTTTTAGCCAATGGAGAATCCGGTGCACCGGCGATTCACGCAAATTCGAGTGCACATCGCGCTTTTAAGAGAGCTTTGGGAGAAGTCTGCCACTCGCTGGCGCTGCAAATTGTTGCTGACGGAGAAGGCGCTCAACGGGTGATTGAAATTGTGGTTCGCGGCGCGAAAACCGAAGCCGCAGCGCGGCAGATTGCGCAAACCATCGCCACTTCTCCGCTCGTCAAAACCGCTTTTGCCGGCGGCGATCCAAATTGGGGACGCATCTTCGCCGCGGCCGGGCGCTCCGGCGTCAAATTCAACCCCGACCTGGTGGACATACAGATGGCAGGCATTCCGGTTTTGCGGCGGGGTCAACCGCTGGATTTCAACGAGCGCGTCGCCAGCAATCGCCTGCTGGAAAAGCATGTGAACATCGTCGTGGATTTGCACGCGGGCCGTGCCTCGGCGAGCTATTGGACCTGCGATTTCACCGCGGAATACGTGCGAATTAACGCAAGTTACCGGACGTAGAAAAGAAAGCGCCCATGTAGCGGCCGCCTTCTGAGGCGGCGCATTTTGTGGCGTAAGCTTTTCTACGTCTTCCATTTCCACCCGGCAAACTGTTCGCGGAGCGCAGTTTTCTTAAATTTGCCGACGCTGGTGCGCGGAATCGCTTCCACGAACACAAACGCGTCCGGCAGTTGCCAACTGGCGAACGACTTGGCCAGGAATTCGCGCAACTCATGCTCAGTGGCGCTGGCACCGTCACGCAGAACCACCGCCGCCAGCGGCCTCTCCTGCCACTTCGGATGCGGCAACCCCACCACGCACGCTTCCTTCACCGCTGGATGCGCCATCAAGGTGTTTTCCAAATCCACAGAGCTGATCCACTCGCCGCCGGATTTCACCAAGTCTTTCGCGCGGTCCACCAGACGGATGTATCCTTCCTCGTCGATGGTGGCGATGTCTCCGGTGCGAAACCAGCCATCCTCGCTCCATCGCCTCGCCTGGTCAGGTGCGTCATAGTATTTCCCGGCTACCCACGGGCCACGTACTTCCAATTCCCCGGGAGTCTCTCCATCCCACGGAGCAACGACGCCTTCCTTTACGATCCGCGCTTCGACGAACGGCGCCGGCCAGCCCTGTTTCGCGCGCACTTCGTATTTTTTCTCTTCCGGCCAGTCCTGCATGTGGGCCTTGAATGTGCCTCCCGTACCTACAGGGGTGGTTTCCGTCATTCCCCACAAATGCCTAATCTCGATTCCAAAGCGGTCCAGACGCCGGATCATTTCCAGGGGCGGCGCGGAGCCGCCGCATGCGCCGAAGATGTGCGAGGGAAGCTTCCACCGTCCCGGATTTTTTTCGAGTTCCGCCAAAACCCCGGCCCATACCGTCGGGACGCCGCAAGCCTTGTTTACTTTCTCCTGCTCCATCAGGTTCAACAAGTTTTCGCCGTCCAAATGAGGTCCGGGCAAAACCTGCTTTGTCCCCAGCATTGGCGCGGCAATCGGAATGCCCCAGGCGTTGGCATGAAACATCGGCACCATCGGCAAAATCGTGTCTTTGACTCCCAGCCCGAAAACTTCCTGGAGTCCTAAACTGAAGGAATGCAGAACCAGCGCCCGGTGCGAATAGATGACGCCTTTCGAACAGCCCGTTGTTCCCGACGTGAAGCACATCAACGCGCCTTGATTTTCGTCCATCGCCGGATACGAAAAATCGCCGCTCTCGCCGGCGAGAAGTTCTTCGTAGTTCAGAAATCCCTCGGGAACGCTGGCGAAACCGAACGGCACCACGATCACGCGCTCAAAAGAAACCTGATCCGCGAATTTCTCGTAGAGCGGTAGCAAAACGTCATCCACGATCAAGAAGCGATCCTTGGCGTGGTGAACGATGGCGGCAATTTCATGCGGGTGCAACCGCAGGTTGAGCGTGTGGAGAATGCCGCCCGCGCAAGGCGTGCCCCAGAACGCTTCGACGTGGCCCGAATGATTCCACATCAACGAAGCGACGCGGTCGCCGTTTTGCATGCCCAGCCTTTGCAGTGCCGCAGCAAGTTGCCTTGCGCGTTTATATATTTCGCCGTAACAGGTGCGCGTGATGCTGCAGTCGGGTTTTCGAGAGACGACTTCCACCCGGGGAAAAAGCTTACCGGCGCGCTCCAGTATGGTGGGGAGCGTTAACGGAAAATTCATCATTGTGCCGGGAGTCGTCATCCTATTTCACCGTCTGCTTGTTCGCGCATCCTATCACTTTTCGTAGCTAGCGCAATTCCAGAGCGGCCTTTGGCGCAGCCGGTCCGGCCACCTTTTCTGGTTGCAAAAGGTGACGATTTTCGAGAGTATCTCCGGGACCACTGAAATACCCCCGCCCGCGCGGCACTCCCTCCGGTTTGCCCACTTGGCGGATTGGTATCTCAGTGCGCTCCGCAATCGTGTTTAGGTTCCGGGCAGAAGGAGTCCCCAGGTGAAGAAGCTTTACGTCGGTAATCTCCCGTTCTCTGCATCTGAAGAGCAGTTGCAGGAGTGGTTCGGACAGGTAGGGGTCAACCCGTCCGCAATCAACTTAATTCGGGATCGGTTCACGGGCCAATCGCGGGGTTTTGCCTTCATCGAAATTGCGAATGATGAAGAAGCCGATCGCGCGGTCGCCAATCTCAACGGTCAGAATTTCGGTGGCCGGAACCTGGTAGTCAATGAAGCGCGTCCGCAAACCGAGCGTTCGGGCGGCGGCGGTGGGCGCGGAGGCTATGGCGGCGGTGGTGGCGGGGGAGGCCGTGGCGGGGATCGCGGCGGGCGTGGCGGCGGTGGCGGGCGCGGCGGAGATCGCGGCGACCGTGGAGACCGCGGCAACCGCTGGTAATTTCCCATTTGTCATCGAGATGTTCTTTGACTTCGGGTGCGCTGGTTTTGCGCCCGAAGTCTTTTTGTTTTGGGCGTCACCCGCGTTCGCAAAATTCACAGCCCCGCGGAATTTCTTGTGGCTAACCCGGCACCTTCCGTGTAGTATCCCCGCCAATTGGCCGTGAGCTGCATAGTGGCTTTCATCGCAGCCGCGTCACCGCGCTCGGCGCCTGTTGTCCTTCGCCCCATGCCGCCGAAACAATCCGCGGGTTGACGTGTTTGATACAACAGGCCAAGAAACTCTTTCATCCGCGGCGGCTTGGGATATACCAAGAGGTACTTGCGCAGACGTTTCGCGGCAAGTTTTGGATGCCTCCAGCCGAAGCGTGGGAGAACCTTAACCCCCTGGCTGGCATCCAATGGGGGACAAGGGATTGAACCAGACGATGAATTCGTGGCACAAACGCGATTGGAAGCAATTTTACGAGCTGGCGCGCCGTCCGTGGCAGCGTCACCGCCCGCCGCGGCCCGTCTACCCCACGGGTTTTAACCGGGTATTGCCCGCGGCAGGTTTCAGTCTTTCGGAATTGGACGATGCCGGTGTGGACCTGGACATGGCAGAAAGCCTGGGTCTCCCCGTGGATGCCGGGCGCATCGGCGCTTACGGCCCAAACGTTACGGTTCTGCGCGATTTTGTGCGCTCTTCCCGCCAACCGCTGTAGTTCCAATTACAAAACCTTCCCCTTACTTGAGGGTGAAGACAGGTGCGTGTTTTCGTTTTGGGCCGCCTTCATTCCTCTAAGGCCGCTTGTTGGCTTCTAACGAAGAATTTTCAAGTAAATTTTCGAGGCGGTCTAACTCGTCCTGCAGGCGATTCCACTTGGCCTGTTCTGTCCGCAAGTCAGCTTCAAGCTCGAGCTGCTTGGTTTGCAGCTCTTGCTCTCTGGGGCCCACTGCTTCCAGATTAGTTTTGCAATTTGCCAGGTAGTCCTCGAACTGTTTCCTCCTCGGCTCATTCTCAGGCCGGTCCTTCGCCTCCTCTAGCTGCTTGATCTGCTCGGTTAGAGACTTCTTTTGTGAATCCAGCTGGGTAAGCTCACCTTTCGTATTCTCAAGTCTTTCCATGGCGCGTTCGAGCACGTCCGCCTGCACATGCAAGCGATAGATGACGATTTGCGCTTTACGCGTGGCGATTGCCGCGGCTTGCAGGTCCTGCCGTAGTTGGCGGATCTCAGACAAGACGGCTTCCATCGTTCGTATTGGGGGTTCGGCAGTTTGCGCCGGCAAAGACGGGGAAACAGTGACCAGACCAAGTAAAAGGAAAGTTGCTCGAAGCATAGGCACCTCTCCGGGGACTGTTTATTGGACACCCGGGAAGGCTGCAGGTGCCCAACCGATCGCAAGTTCATGGCAGTTTGTTCCCGGCCACTTTTCCCGTAAACTATAGGTTCTGGACCAGCCAAATGGCTTCTCCCTTTAACATCATCTCGAATGCCGCCGCGTCGCACCTGCCCGCGCCCGAAGCGCACCCACGGCCGGATTGGCTCCGCGTGAAGTTTTTTGGCGGCGAACGGTATCAGGACCTGAAGCGCATCATGCGCACACTGGACCTGCACACCGTTTGCGAATCGGCCCGCTGCCCGAACATGGGCGAGTGCTGGGAGCATGGAACCGCGACGTTTATGATTTTGGGCGATATCTGCACGCGGGCTTGCGGTTTCTGCGCCGTGCCCTCCGGCAAGCCGGTCGGCCCCCCCGACGAGGAAGAGCCCCTTCGCGTTGCCGAGGCGGTTGCTTCGATGGGATTGCGTTATGCCGTGGTCACCAGCGTGAATCGCGACGACCAGCCCGACGGCGGCGCCCACATCTTCGCTCGCACCATTCAGGAAATCCGCAAGCGCGTGCCGGACTGCAAGGTGGAAGTTCTGATTCCCGATTTTCGCGGGGACTGGAATGCGCTGAACGTTGTTCTGGCGGTGAAGCCGGACATTTTGAACCACAACACGGAGACCGTGCCACGGCTATATCGGCAAGTGCGCAAGGGCGCGCTTTACGAGCGGTCGTTGGAGCTGCTGCGCCGCGCCAAGGAAATGCACCCCGATGTGCCGACCAAGACGGGTATGATGCTGGGCCTGGGCGAAGAAAAAGAAGAAGTGCTGGCGACGATGCAGGATCTTGCGGCGCAAGGCACGGATATTCTGACGCTGGGCCAATATCTGCAACCCACACGGGAACACTTGCCGGTGATCCGGTTCGTCCACCCGGACGAATTCGCCGAATACAAAGTGCAGGGCGAGAAAATGGGATTCAAGCACGTGGAATCCGGCCCCCTGGTGCGCTCCTCCTACCACGCCTTCGACCAGGCCGAATCCGCGATCCGTTAAATCACCCTTTCAAAATCAAGACTGAGTGCAGCCAGAAAAAGTGGCTTGGGATGGATTCAGACACACCCCTGCGCCATTTCTGGCGCCTCTACTGGGTGTTGTACTAGGGGATACTCTGCTTACTTGGCGGCTACTGCGGCGGCGGCTTTCTTGCTGGCTTTTGCGGCGGTGGATGCTTTGCGACGGCGCTTGGTTTTGGGCGGGGTTGCCGGCGCTTCGCCGATGAGTTCGGCCACGAAAATACTCGTCACGAAAAGTTTGGGTCCGTGGTCGTCGAAATCAATCGCCGTGCGTTCCGGATCTGAGGCCGTGACAATGCCCAGTCCGTACTGCTCGTGCTTGATGGTTTGACCTTCCTGCATTACTTGCACAACTTCCTCCTTAGACCGCAACTCGCTGTTTTGAAATCCGTTCGTTTTCTCGAAAGTGAGAGGTTCCCGACCCCTCGGGAACCTCTCCCATCTCTACAGGCTAGAGGCTTGTGACGTTCTCTGCCTGAAGGCCCTTCGGGCCCTTCTTTACTTCGAATTCCACCGCCTGGCCTTCATTCAGGGACTTGTAACCGTCCATCTGAATGGCGGAGAAGTGTACGAAAACATCTTCCCCGGTCTGGCGTTGGATGAACCCGTAGCCCTTCGAAGCATTGAACCACTTCACTGTTCCTTGTTCCTTCACTGCACAACCTCGATGTTGAAATTGCTTTGCCTCTCTTGGTCGCGGCGTCTGGTCTCCCAAGCTCCGAGACAGCCTCCAGCCCGACAAAAAAGGGCCGCGATTTGTTGTCGCAGCCCTCTGAACGAGTCAAAAGGTAATACAAGAGCAACAAACGCTATACGTAAGCCTATCACAGGAAAGGGCTTATTGTCCATAGGGGATTTGGACACACCTCGGCCTCCACCTTTTTGTAACTTGCTGATTTTTCGTATTTTAAGCCCTACGCACAGCTCTGGGCCGCTCTTTGTCGGGGCTAACTACTCTTCCAGCGACTCAGGCTGCAGGCTGGCCTGACCCTCGCCCGTGCTCTTCTTTTCCCAATACTTCTTCACCCAGGCTTCCCAACTCTTGCCGGCAGCGGTGTCGCGCCCGCTAAAGGAAAGTGCTGCGATGTCCGAGTATGCAATTTTTGTACGTTGATTGGACTCCTTTGGCAAAAGACGCACGAACGAATTGTTCAGGGTGACGCCGGTCACGCGATCGAAGATGTAGCCTTCGAGTTTCGAGCCATCCTTGCGTGTAATCGTTACATCGCCGCGATAGTCAAAGGCCTTTTCCAGGGCTTCGCGCAGATCATCGTCACTTGCGAGTTCCGGAATCCAGCCCTGCAGGCCTTCGTGCTGAAAACCAGGCGCCACTTCCAGTTGATCCGGGTGCAGCGTGTGTTCCGGGCGGTCGGCGTGCCTCGGACCGGTCATGCGCGGGTCTCCTCGAGGTTATTGCTGGGCGTTTCGATCTGCACCAGGGGATTGTAGGAATGCACCGGGCGTACCGGTTCATTCAGCATGCGATAGGCTTCATCGTCTTCATTCTTCGTGAAGAGAGTTGCCTTGGCCGCGGCAAACAAACCTTTCAGCGAGCCAAAGGTGTAATCCACGCCAGACGCTTCGTAGCCGCTATGCACCATGCAGTTGGCGCACTTGGGATTGCCCGATTCGGTGCCGAAGTTGTCCCACTCGGTCGTGGTCATCAATTCGTTGAAAGTCTCCGCGTAGCCGTCCTGCAGCAGGTAACAAGGCTTCTGCCAGCCGAAGATGGAATACGTCGGCATACCCCAGGGGGTGCAGCGGAAATCGCGCTTGCCCATCAGGAATTCCAGGAAAAGCATGGACTGGTTAAATCGCCAGGTGGGCTTGCGGTTGGAGAGGATCGCGCGGAACAATCGGCGCGTTCTGGCCCGGCCCAGGAAGTGCTTCTGGTCGGGCGCTTTGTCGTAGGAGTAGCCAGGCGAAAGCATCATTCCTTCGACGCCCAAGGCCATCATTTCGTCGAAGAAGGCCCGCACGCTGTTCGGGTCTGCACCGTCAAAGAGCGTGGTGTTTGTGGTTACGCGGAAGCCCTGCTTCAGCGCCTCGCGGACGCCTTCGACTGCGAGTTCAAAGCCGCCTTCGCGGCAAACGGAAAAGTCGTGGTGTTCTTTCTGGCCGTCCAGGTGAACGGAAAACGTCAGATATTTGCTGGGCTTGAAGAGATGCAGCTTTTCTTTCAGCAGCAGGGCGTTGGTGCACAGGTAGATGTACTTCTTGCGGGCGACCAGGCCTTCAACAATCTTTTCGATCTGCGAATGCATCAGCGGTTCGCCGCCGGGAATGGAGACCATGGGCGCGCCGCACTCATCCACCGCCTTGAAGCATTCCTCGGGCGACAGCTCCTGCTTCAGCACATGCGCCGGATATTGGATTTTTCCGCAGCCCGCGCAGGCCAGGTTGCACTTGTACAGCGGCTCCAGCATCAATACCAGCGGATACTGTTTGCGCCCCTGAATCTTTTGTTTGAGGACGTAACTCGCTACCGTCCACGCTTGGGAAATTGGTACAGGCATTTCATCCCCTGATGAAAATTTAGACTTAACGTTCGATGCGGGAAACCCAGCCCCCGAAGCTCTTATTTTACCTGAGAACCGGACTACTGGTAACCCCTAGATTCTATCTGCCTTTCCAAGTGGCTCCTATTCTGATGCAGCAAAAGGTGCTTAGGTGGCACCCGGCGCTCCCTAGCGTTTAAACGGGAACCTTCAAGCATGCATTGATCAAGCAACAATCAACCAAAAGCCGGGATGCAGCGGCGTTCTGAACAAGCTAAGAGGCACTTCCAACCTCAACAAACTGGCCACTACGAATAAACTTGAGGGCCTCGATGGCGGCAGGAACATGAGGCCGGATGTCTTCGTAGTCGTTCGAGACAGTGCGGATAATTAGAATGGAGAGGCTACGGCCTAACAGGTTCTGCTGATGCAATATGTTCCGGTCAATCGTAACGAGAACGTCGTACTGTTGTTCTGCCAACGACAACAACTCGCCGTTTTCTTTCCCGCTCCAGCCTGCATCCCGAACCGTTTCACAAATCATGCCTTCCGCCGTGAACAGAAACTTGATTTTTCTGGGCACACACTCATCCAACAGGAGTTTCATAGAAGGGCTTCAGCAAGACTTATCCGTGCCTCTTCCAGCGCGGCGATCGCCTCCGTGCGGGTCACGCTTGGGAAATCCTCGAGGAATTCATTCAAAGTCCGGCCATGCTCGATGTAATCAGTGAGAGACTTAAATGGCACACGAGTGCCGCGAAAAATGGGTTCTCCGCCTAATATCCCAGGGTTGCGGACAATCACGCTCGTAGCCATTTCCTTGCTTTCCTTCCTTGTCTTCCAAGTTTAGTCCATTTCCGTAATCCCGGGTGTCAGAATCCGGCCGCCAATCAATTCGAGCATTGACCCACTTCTCAGTTTTTGGCTCTGCTCCCCAGTATGGCAAAATAGTAGGCCTGTAGAACCGACCCATGGCCAACCGTACAACACTCGTCCCTGACAAAACCGCGAAGTCTTCCCGGAAATCCGCATCTGCGAACGGCAACGCTCATGCCGAGCGCGAGCGCATCTTCTATCTTTTCCGCCGGTGGGGCTTTTATGAAGCCACGCTCGACCCCCTCGGTTATTTTGCTCCCGTCAAGTGCCCCGACCTCGAAGGCCTCTCCGGCGAGTTCGCCGAAGAAGCGCGCCGCTACTACAGCGGCACGATTGGTGTTGAATTCCTGCACATCGCGGAACCCGAACGTCGCCGCTGGATTGCCGAGCGCATAGAAGGACCCGAGCTTGAGGTGAACCAGGAACGAATTCTCGAGCGCCTGGTGCGCGCCGACCTGTTCGAACAGATTCTCCAGAGCCGTTACCTCGGCAGCAAGCGCTTCTCCCTGGAAGGCAACACTTCCCTGATCCCGCTCCTTGATTCCGTGATGGAAGCGGCCGGCGATCTAGGGGGTGTAGATACCGTAATGGCCATGAGCCACCGCGGGCGCCTGAACGTCATGGCCCACATCGCGTGCAAACCTGTGCACGATGTCGTTGCCGGTTTCGAAGACGTTGATCCCCGCAGCGTGCTCGGCGCGGGCGACGTGAAATATCATGTTGGCGCCACCGGCGCATACACCACGCTGTCCGGCAAAACTCTGAATGTTCATCTGGTCTCAAACCCCAGCCACCTGGAAGCCGTTGATCCTGTGGCCATGGGCCGTGCCCGCGCCAAGCAAACACGCCACGGCGTTAGCGGCGCACAAATCGATCGCTCCAGCAAGACCCTCAACAAGGTTTGGGCGATTGTGATGCATGGCGATGCTGCGTTTGCCGGGCAGGGCATTTGGGCGGAAACACTAAACCTTGCCGACCTCGCCGCTTATTCCGTCGGCGGCACCATTCACGTCATCGTCAACAATCTCATTGGCTTCACTACGCGTCCCGCGCAAGAGCACTCCTCCCGCTATGCCTCCAGCATCGCGCGCCGCCAAAGCGCGCCTATCTTCCATGTCAACGCGGAAGACCCCGATGCGGTTGTGCGCGTGGGGCGTCTTGCCGCCGAGTATCGCGCCGAATTCAACTCTGAAGTAATCATCGACCTGATCGGTTACCGCCGCCATGGCCACAGCGAAGTGGACGATCCCACCATCACCCAGCCGCGTCTCTACGAGCGCATCAAGAGCCACCCGCCGCTTTGGAAAATTTACGCCGAACAGACTGGTATTGACGCCACGGGTATCGCAGATGCCGTGAAAAAAGAGTATGAAGAAGAGCAGCGCAAAGCCGGCAAACTCACCAAGATTCCGCACTTGCGCAAGCTGCCGAATTATTGGTCCCCCTACAACTACGGCAAATACAATCCCGCGTTTGAAGTCGATACCGGCCTCAGCCGCGAAAAGATTGGTGAAATTGCGGCCGGCCTGGTGCGCACTCCCGCGGGATTTCACGTGCATCCCAAGATCG
Organism: Candidatus Acidiferrum sp.; assembly: GCA_035935335.1. Classification (GTDB taxonomy): domain Bacteria; phylum Acidobacteriota; class Terriglobia; order Acidiferrales; family UBA7541; genus Acidiferrum. Next base: position 43,948 of record DASYXF010000010.1, on the reverse strand, counting down.
TAAAGCTGCTGGAACAGCGCTCCGAAATGGGCCAGGGCAAGCGCGCCATTGATTACGGCTTCGCCGAGCTTCTTGCGTACGGCTCGCTTGTCCTCGAAGGCAATCCCGTCCGCCTCACCGGCCAGGACTCCCAGCGCGGCACGTTCAACCAACGGCACGCGGTGCTCATCGACACGCAATCCGAGATGGAATATCTGCCGCTCGCTCATCTTGCGCCTGATCAGGCTTTCTGCGAGATTCACAACTCTTCGCTTTCCGAAGCCGGTTGCCTGGGTTTTGAATATGGGTTTTCGCGCGACTATCCCGAGGCGCTCGTTCTGTGGGAAGCGCAGTTCGGCGATTTCGTGAACGGCGCGCAGGTGATCATCGATCAATTCATCAGCGCCAGTGAAGATAAATGGGGACTTCCCACGGGCCTGGTGCTGCTGTTGCCGCACGGCTATGAGGGACAGGGGCCGGAACACTCCAGCGCGCGAATCGAACGCTTCATGCAACTCGCTGCCGAAGGCAACATGAACATCTGCCAGCCCTCGACCGCCGCCCAATATTTCCACCTGTTGCGCCGGCAGGCTCGGCGGCTCTGGCGCAAACCGCTGATTGTCTTCACCCCAAAGAGCATGTTGCGTCATCCGGATGCTAGCTCGCCCCTGGAAGATTTTTCACGGCCGCGCTTTCAGACGCTGGTACCCGATACAGAAGTCATGGATGCGCACAGCATCCTGATTGCCAGCGGCAAAGTCGGTCACGAATTGCGGGCCGAACGCCGCCGCCGCAAGGATTCGAACACCGCGATCTTCTTCCTCGACCAGCTCTACCCGCTGCCGAAAGTGGAAATCGCGGCTGCGATCGACGCGCATCCCAACGCCCGCGAAATCGTCTGGGTGCAAGAAGAGCCTGCGAACATGGGCGCGCTCTTCTACGTTCTTCCGCGCCTGGAGCGCATCGCGCAAGCCAAGAATCTTCGCTTGCGTTCCGTGAAGCGCTCCGCCAGCGCCAGCCCGGCCACCGGCTCCGCCAAAGCGCACGAGCTGGAACAAAAAACTTTGCTCACGCTGGCCTTCGCCACCAGCTCTAGCTCCTGATCGCGTTTGTGGAAACCGGCGCGTTGCAGCTTCTCTCAGGCGGGGCCCGAAGGGCGCGATTTCTCACCAACATTCCGGGCAGTCGGATCGTTTGTGATCGGCGGACGAGTTTGCGGCGCGGGGTTCACTCTCGCCAGGCGGAGAACCAACTCGATCTCCACTACGTTCGCCATAGTCCCGCCTGAACCCTTTTTCGCTTGCTCCCCTTTCGCGGGGCTCTGCATTTCGCGTTTAGGGACAACCGGCAAGGGTGCGCCTTCACAAGTTGCGCCAGAGAAATCCTCGCCGACCGAAGAGGGCATGTCGCAATGCGTGTCCGTTGGCGGTACGGGTTCGATCAGTCTTCCCGTACAGGCTGGCACAGACGATCCTTCACCGGAATCGGTGGACTGGTTGCACGGCTCGTTCACCAGGAAGGCAGGCCAATCGGTGGTCACCACCGCATTCCAAAGCTCCGGAAACAGGTCGCCGGCGATTACGCTGGAGGCCGACCACTCGACGCTCCCTTTTCTGGCCTCACGCTTTCCCGCGGGAGCCGTCGTCCGAAATACAAATCCAACTTCCCGCCTGACCGAGTGAATCACCGGGGGGCCATAAACAGGTCCGGAATATCCTCTGGAAGGATCGTAGTCCGCAGTCTGCGAAACATAGGTGGCCGTCAAATCGCCCCGGACGAGCACCCTCTTCTGATCCAGCAACTGGACAGTCTTGGACAGGAAAGTGATCGTGGTGGAGTTCGCCCGGATTTGAGTCTGCGATGAGGCCGTAGCTCCATCCGGCTTGCGGAGTTTGGGGTTCTTGTCCGCTGGATAGATCTGAAACGCAACTGTGGCCGGTAAAACACTGCCTTCGACCTGGAAAATATTTCCGGCCAGCCGGGCGACCCCGACGTTGATTCTTGAGTCGCGCCGGTTGGAGGCAGTGACATAGAGCCGCGCGGTGGATTGTGCGGGGTCGATCCTCCAGACGGTGCCTTGCGCGGCAGCAGGAACAGCAAAAAGCAGCACCCCGAACGCGCACAAGAGAAATCCGGTGAATCTTACGGCCATTTCGCGCCCCTGAATTCTATCTTTAACAGGTATTCTTATTCTGTGCCATCGCCATTTCATCCCTTCCGGAGCCAGCCATCGACGTCACGCTGATGTACGTCTTATGCGTCATCTTGATCGCCACGGTGATCCGGTCGGCCTTCGGCTTCGGCGAAGCGCTGGTAGCGGTTCCCCTACTCGCGTTCTGGCTGCCGTTGCCGGTGGCCGCCCCGCTTGCCGTCCTTGTGTCCATCACTATCGCAGGCATCGTTGTGATTCAGGATTGGAAGAAAATCCACGTTCGCAGCGCCGGCTGGCTCGTCGTTTCCAGCCTGTTTGGAATCCCCTTGGGTCTACTGCTTCTGACGAACGGCCATCAGCGGGGAGTGAAGGCGGCGCTGGGAATTATCATCATCGCCTTTTCCGTCTATTCCCTGATCGGCCGCGCGCCGCTGGAATTGAAGCAGGACAGCCGCGGCTGGCTGCTGGCGTGCGGTTTCTTTGCCGGCGTCCTCGGCGGCGCCTACGGAATGAATGGTCCACCTCTGGTTGTTTACGGCGCCATGCGCAGATGGTCCGCGCAGCACTTCCGCGCAACCCTGCAAGGCTATTTTCTCCCCGCCAGTATCATCGGCATGGTTGGGTACGGTTTGGCCGGGCTATGGACATCTGCCATGACTCGCTATTACCTGCTGTCCCTACCGGTGACTTTTCTGGGCGTCTATCTCGGCAGGGTAATCAACCACCGGCTCCATGGCGAGGCCTTCTTCAAGTATCTCTATCTCGGCTTGGCGCTCGTCGGCTCGCTCTTGTTGGCGCAGGCGATCATGGGCCGCTTCTGAATCGGCGGGAGTGGCAGGTTCAGAACCCTCTAGACTCCGAATCGCCCTTCGTTGTTCTCGACCGTGCCTAAGAAAACACTCACCAGTAAAAAATACCCGTCTTCGGCTCACTTCGTGCTTATTATTGGCTTGCAGGTACCCCCTTCCGTTTTATCGCCTGTCCTGTGAAGGCTTGTGCGCCCACAGGAGGGAAAACGCAGAAAATGAAAAAGAAGCGGCTGGGGGAAGTCCTCTACGAGCGCGGCCAGATTTCGGCCGCTGACCTCAAGAAAGCTCTGCTCGATCAGCAGGGCCGAGTCATTCACCTCGGCGAACTGCTGCTCGAACGCAAACTTGTCACGAAAAACGACCTCCTGGCAGCAATTACCGAAGTGGCGGGTGTTCCGTATCAGGACTGTTCCACGGTTGACCCGCCCGCGGAAACCCTCAAGCTAATCCCCGTATCCGTGGCCCGGCGGGATCTTGCCATCCCTGTGAGGCTCGAGGGGAAGTCTCTCGTTGTCGCCATGGCGAAGCCACAGAACGTCCGGATTCTTGATGAGCTACAATTCAAGACCGGCCTGAAAATTGTCCCGCGTTTTGCTTTCCAAGAGGAAATCGCAGCCGCGATCGAGCGCTTGTATCCTTCCCCAAGCGCGTCAGCCGAGACCGTCCAAGTAGCCGACGATATGACCGGGATGGAGTTCATCTCCTCCAGTTCTCAGCAGCGCAACGTCGAAGCGATGCGCGAGATGCAACAGGAAATGAACCAGAAATCCCGGACGACGCCTGCCGTCCATCTCGTAGCGCAGGTTATCCGGGCCGCGGCCGCCAAACTGGCCAGCGACGTTCACATTGAACCGCAGGCGGGCGAAACTTCCGTGCGGTTCAGGGTCGACGGTATCCTGCGCGAGTTTCAGCGCATCCCGCGCACCCTGCAGCACCAGGTCGTTTCCCGCCTCAAAATCCTTTCCGACATGGACATTGCGGAGCGCCGCAATCCCCAGGATGGCCGATTCGTCGTGAAAATAAATTCCCGGCGGATTGACCTTCGCGTTTCCACTCTGCCCACGCAATACGGTGAAAAAGTGGTGCTGCGGCTCCTCGAAACCAGCGCACCTACCCAGAACTTTAAGGGGCTCGGCATCCCAGCCGAAATGGCCGAAGCGCTTCATGAAATACTTCGCCTGCCTCAGGGCATGCTGCTGGTCACCGGGCCGACGGGATCGGGGAAAAGCACCACCCTTTACGCCGCGCTACAGATCATCCGCCAGCCGTCCATCAACATCGTCACCGTGGAAGACCCCATCGAGTACACGCTTCCTGGACTGAATCAGGTGCAAGTCAACCTGAAGGCCGGGCTCACATTCGCATCCACGTTGCGCTCCGTGTTGCGTCAGGATCCGGATGTCGTCATGATCGGCGAAATCCGCGATCAGGAGACCGCGGAGATCGCTATCAAAGCGGCGCAAACGGGACACCTGGTTCTTTCCACGCTGCACACCAACGACAGCATCTCCGCTGTCACACGGTTGCTCGACATCGGCATTCCCGGCTTTCAAATCGGAGCGGCCGTTACCGCGATCCTTGCGCAGCGTCTGCTCCGCCGCTTGTGCCAGTGCCACTATTCCTCGCCTCCCAGCCAGGAGTACATCCATACGGTGATGGCCGCCGGCATGATGGAGCCGCCGGAAGTGCACAACGTTCCCAACGGATGCGAAGCCTGCGATTCCACCGGTTATCGGGGCCGGGTCGGCGTCTACGAACTGCTTCGCTTCAACGATGCCATGCGGCAGGCGGCGCGCTCCGGAAATCGCAACGACGAGATGCGCACGCTCGCCCGCCACAATGGCATCAAGTTCATGCAGGAATATGCCCTGGATCTGGTCCGCGACGGTCTGACGACGCTCGAAGAGGTTCAACGCGTGGTGACTCTCTCGCAAAGCTCCTCGGCCATTTGTTCCGCTTGCGGCCGCGACCTCGCTGCAACCTTCGTCTTTTGTCCTTACTGCGGAACGAAGCACAACATTTGGGGGCTGCATTCCCCGCAAAGCCGCGATACGGCCAAAGAGGTGGTGCTCGAATGAGCCGCAAGGATTTTTTGCTCGACACGTTCAGTGGCATCCGCCGCGGCGCGCGCGCCCACTGTGTCCGCGAAATTACCGTGTCCCGCGAAGGCGACGACGAACTGATCCGCATCAAGGCTCCGGATCTCAGCATTACCGGAATGTTTATCACGGCCGCGGGTACTTTTCCCGAGGGCACGGTCCTGAATCTGAAATTCCGCCTTGCTGCCACCGGAGTTGAGGTCCGCACACGCTGCGAAGTCCGCTATTGCCATCCCGGAATCGGTATCGGCGTCGAATTTATCGGCCTCTCATCGGAAGCCGCCGGCGCCATCGAGCGTGAACTCTCCTTGAGCGGCGAGCGCTCCCTCCGTGGAAAGAAGTCTCCTGTTCGATCCCGATCGCCCCGCCGCCGTTGATTGCCCGCCGCGCGCCAAGGTGCGTTGACTTACTCTCGTCGCTGGCCTAACATCGCCACACTCTGACTGCGTCCCAAGCCGGAGCCTTACTCCACCCGAGGAATCGACGGATGAGCGATTGGCAATTTGCCCAGGAAAATCCAGCAGAACAACTCGCCCAGCTTCATCATTTTTCTATCATGAAGCGCCAGGCTGGCGGGGACGTTCCCTTCCGCATCACCGTGAAAGAGTTTGCCGCACCCCCTCCGGGCCAGCGCCTGCGCTTCTTTGCCGAGGCGGACAAAGCCGTAAACCAGAAGACCGCTCCCTTCGTTCCATGCGGCTGGGGAAACACGATCTTCAATGCTCTGGTGGATTGCGTGCGCCTGATCCGCCAGTTTCCCTATGAGGGCGAAGAGCCGCCGGCCGCGTCCTGACCGTCCGGCAGTTTTTTGGGGTTCCGTTTTTATTTTGCACTTCGGAGGAGTTCGACACCGTGATTCTTGAAATCACCAAAGGGCAGCTGAAAGACGGCATCGCCGTGCTGACGTTGCGCGGAAGCATCCATACCGGCCCGGATTGCCGTCGTGTGGAGCAGGAAGCAGAGGACCTTGTGCGCGGGAATCAGACGCGGGCCATCTTTGATCTGACCGGCATCACGCACATCGACAGTTCGGCCATTGGCACCGTGGTGCGTTGTTTCTCAAAGCTCAAGAACGCCGGCGGCATGCTGCGGCTCGCGGGCTGCACCGGCATGATCGAAGCCAGCCTGAAGCTTGCGAGAGTGGATAAAGTAATCGGCATATTCCCCACCGCTTCCGCCGCCGCGGAAGATTTTCCCCTGCCAAAGTCTGGTGTCTGAGTCTCAAACCCAAAATTCCTCATAAACCTCGCGGAAGAAATTGCTTTGCGAACTCGGCGCACCTTTGTTACGCTCCCGGCAACGTTCACTTGCGGAGGTACTCCCCGTGGCTTTCTGCAAATCTTGTGGTCAGGACATCGGCACAGCCAATTTCTGCCCGAAGTGTGGTGCAAGCCAGAGCGGCGCTGCCGCACCGGCAGCGCCGGCTGCGCCCCCGCTTGCCGCGAGTAGCGAAGGTCTCGCCGAAAATGTCGCCGGACTGCTCTGCTACGCAGTCGGATGGGTGACCGGGCTGATCTTCCTGCTGATTGACAAGCGCCCGTGGGTCAAATTCCATGCGGCACAATCCATCGCCGTGTTTGGCGGGCTAACTGTTATTCGCATCGGGCTTCTTTTCATGAGCCACTTTCTGGGTTGGGCGATCTTTGGGCTTATTGGACTTGTCAGCCTCGTCCTCTGGATTTTCCTGATGGTCAAAGCCTATCAGCACGAAACCGTGCGCATTCCCATCGCAGCGGACATCGCGGACAGCCTTGCAGGAAAATAGCCCTGCGCTTCTCGCTTATGCGTGCAAGTAAAAATAGCCGTCTTCCCGGAACAGCCGCACGGCAGCGCCGAAGAGATGAGACAGCGTTTCGTCGGTGAGCACTTTTTCCTTCGGCCCATCGGTCAGAATTCGCCCGCGCTGCAGCAGCACCACTCGCTCGATCTCAGGAATGATTTCCGAAACATGGTGGGTCACCAGCAGAATCCCCAGCCCGGCCCGCGCCAGTTCCCGCATCGTGTCCCGTAATTCCACTTGTCCGGCGATATCCAGCGCGTTGCCCGGCTCGTCAAACAGCAAAGTCCGCGGTTCATGCGCCAGCGCCCTCGCAATCAGCGTGCGCTTGGCTTCACCCGACGACATTTCCGCCAGCGGCCGCGCAGCCAGATGCGCGATGCCAAGCCGGGCCAGCGCCGCCTCCGCGCGCACCCGGTGTATTTCCTGCGGCCGATGATTGGGAAAGATGCGCGTGCTGCTGAAGAAGCCGGAGAGCACCACGTCCAGTCCCGTCGCATCCGTGGTGCAGGCCGCCAACAAATCCGGCGAAACAATTCCGAGCAAAGAGCGCAATTCGAAAATGTTCCAGAGGCCGCGCCCGAGAATCCGGATCGATGAGTCCTCGCGGGCAATGGGGTAGCATTCGCGCGTCAGTGTTTTGATCAGCGTGGACTTGCCGCAGCCGTTGGGGCCGAGGATGCAGAGGTGCTCGCCCTGGTCAATCCGCAGCGAAACCCGGTCCAGGGCCAGATTGTCTCCTCGCGCCACGGAAACGTTCCGGAGCTCCAGGAGCGGGGCAGCCGAGTCAGCCATGGAGGGCGATTGTCCTGAAGCACATGGACATCAATTATAGGGAAAAGGGGGAGGGAAAATAAAAAGGAGGCGAAAACAGCGAGTCTCCGCCTCCCGGGGTGGGTGCTGCATTCCAAACCCTTAGGGGGAACAGCAGCGCCTGCCCTGCCAGGCAGGCCTGCATCTCACTCGCGGTTCGCGACTGCCATCGCGAAAGAGACTCACCACCAGAGGGCTTGTCTTTGCGGATTTTTCTAACATCGGGGATGGTGGGTGTCAATCAAAAAAGGACGATACTCACGAATTATCTGTTCGATGCGGCAGTAGAATACGCTTCATCCGGCTTCCAGGATTTCGCGAATCGTGCTGGCCAGGGAAGTCGGGCCGTAGGGCTTCTGCAGATAATGGGAGCCCGGCACTTGGGCAACGGCATTGTTGGCGTTCTCTGAAAAACCGCTGGTGAAGAGGATCGGGAGTCCCGGCATCTGCTGCAGGAGCCGCGCGGCGGTGGCTGCTCCGCCCATGTGAGGCATCACTACGTCCAGTACGGCCAGGTCCGGCCGTTCGAGTTCCGCCAGGCGGAGCGCCTGCCGCCCGTCGGCAGCGGCAAGCACCTGGTAGCCTAGCCGGGTCAACGATTGCCGCGTTAATTCACGGATCGAATCATGATCCTCGGCCAGCAGGATCGTTTCCGTGCCGTGCAGGTCCTTCGGCTTGTTTTCCGTTGCGGCTCCTTGGATGAATTCAGCCGCCAGGCTTTCCATCACGGGAAGATAGACATGGAAGAGTGTGCCCTGTCCGGGCTCGCTGTAGACGTGGATGAATCCGCCATGCTGCCGGACAATTCCGTAGACCGTCGCGAGTCCCATCCCCGACCCCTTGCCGCGCTCTTTCGTCGTAAAAAACGGCTCGAAGATGCGATCCCTCACTTCCGGACTCATGCCGGCGCCGGTATCGGAAATGGAAAGTACCACGTAAGCCCCGGCAACCACGCCGGGATAAAAATGGCAGAAAGAATCGTCCAGGACGATCATCTCCGTTTCGATCTTCAGCAAGCCGCCATCCGGCATGGCGTCCCGCGCGTTCAGGCAAATGTTCATCAGCACCTGTTCCATTTGCGCCGGCTCCGCCTTCACGGGTTGCAAATTCCCCGCGACCACCTTGATTTCGATGTCTTTTCCGATCACCTTGTCGAGAAAACTCATCAGGTTCTGGACGATCAGGTTCAGCTGAACGGGCCGCGGTTGCAGTGGCTGGCGGCGGGCAAACGTGAGTAATTCCCGCGTCAGGGCGGCCGCGCGGTCCGTCTGTTGCCGGATGTGCGCGAAATATTCCGCGATCTGCGGATGTTCGCGGCTTTGCTCGTAGCCGATTTCCGCCCAGCCGAGAACCGCACCGAGCACATTGTTGAAGTCGTGCGCAATTCCGCCGGCAAGCTGCCCGATGGTTTCGAATTTCTGCGCTTGCTGAAGCTGGCGCTCCAGGGCGCGGACTTCCGTCACGTCTTCCACGATGCCCTCAAGGCCGTCGGGTACGCCGGAATGGGAAATGCACCGAAGATGCAGCCGCACGGAAACAAATCCTCCGTCGCGGCGGCGCCACTCCGTTTCCACGTTGCGCACGATCAAGTGTTCACGGGAATCGGTCAGGAGTTTCGTGAAGGTTTCCGGATAGCGGAACACATCGTTCGCCAAATTCAGAGCCTGTAGTTCGGAGAGCCCGGAGCATCCCAGAATCTTCAGCAGCGTGTCGTTGGTCGTGTGAAAGGTGCCGTCAAGGGCCACTCGAAAAATGCCGTAAACGGAATTCTCCACCAGATCGCGCGAGTGCGTTTCATTTTCCTGCAGAGATGCCCGCAGACGGGCGGATTCTTCCGACAACCTGCGTTCCCCGACAGCCCGCCTCAGCGCAAACGGAAGTCGCGCGAGACAATCTTTGGATACGTAATCGACAGCCCCGCATCTTGCGCACTCCTCCGCGGCTTCCTCTTCCGGCTCTCCGGTGACCAGCAGAAGCGGGATGTCACTGCGATTATCGTGGAGAATCCTAATCGCTTGCTGGCCATCGCCATCCGCATGCTTCCAAGTGGAAATTACGGCATCGAAATTTCCCGTGTCCAATGCGTTTCTGAACTCCAGCTTGTCCCCTGCAATACAGGGCTCGATTTCCAGACCGGAGTCCTTCAGTTTGCGCAGGATTTTCGCCGCATCCGGTGGATCTTCCACCAGCAACAGTAGCCGTATCACACGAATGGAAGAAACGGGATTCTTGGTTTCCACGGTCACTGTACCCATAAGCAACTCCGCGAACGCAATTTGCGATTCATTCGGCGATAGTGTTGGGCAGGGAGTGCCGAGGCATTTTCCCGCCAACCTGGGAAAACACCGACGAAGCCGCGCATGAAGACAGTCCTCTCTTGAAAATTCCTGCTCTTGTGAGCGGCACGCGGAAGGGAAAACGACCCGTTGAACAAAAAAGATCGCGCGGGATCGTGCTGCTTACGGAAGGGAACACAGTATTTGTTAGTGAAACGGTGTTGTCAAGAAAATTTAATATTTCTTGCGCTTTCGTTTATCGGAATGCAGATTTTTCCCGGTTCAGGAGAAATGCAACCGTCCCCGAGAGGAGTCCGCCGGTAATGACCACCGCCTCCCAGACGAGTCCTGCGGCGAGAACAAGATGGGGCGCTGCTCCAAAAGGGGACAGTAGCCCCACCAATGCGGCCTCGCGCACTCCAATCCCCCCCTGGGTGAGCGGCAAAACCGCAGCCAGCTTCGCAAGCGGCCACGCAAAAAACCAGTCGCGCAGAGGTAATACCAATCCGCAGGCTTGCGCCAGTTTTGCCGTTAACACCAGAAATGCCGTTTGGATGGCAGTTCCCAGGAGCCACGCGCCCAACAGCACATGCGGGGCTCCCGAAACGCTGCGCAGGGCGTGCCGAAGACGTGCCAGCCGCCGCCGGAATCGGACGGAACGCCCCTTCAGGAGCGGGCGATAGAGAAATAATCCGCAGAGAATAAGTACGAGGAAAGCTGCGCCGAGATAAAGCAGCACCTTCTGCCCTTGTCCCTGGAGTGACCCCGGCAGCGCGCCGGGCAACAGCAAGATTCCTAGAATCACAAGCCCGCCCTGCGCCGCTACATCCATGAAGCGATCCGCCACGTTTCCGGCGAGAACGGCTGCTGGGTTCGGGCTGCGCCGCAACCCGACCGCAAGGCGGACCACGTCCCCGCCAATAATCGATGGCAGGAAAAGCGTGCCGAAGAGCCCTCCGGTGTAGCACTGGGCGCTGGTGCGGAAATCGAGCTGCGCACCCGCGGCATTCACCACCATGCGCCACTTGGCGATGCCGACGGCGTGCGCGCAAAGATACCCGAGCAGAATGGCCAGAAAAGTTGCAACGGGAACCCGCCGGATCGCTTCGGCGAGCAAATGCAGGGGAAGGAAGCGCAACAGGACGCCGATCACCGCTGCCGCCGCCAGCCAGCGCAGCACAATCAGCCATCGGCCGCGGTTGCGATTTTCAGTGTGGTGGGCGCCGATCATTCAAGAGCGGCAGGCTAGCTGCCAAAAATTTCGCTGATTTTCGCCGCCAGCTGAAAATCCAGGTTGCTGATGCCCTTCACGCTGTGGGTGTTCAGGTCGATCACCACTTTGTTCCACACGTTGAACCATTCCGGATGGTGGTTCATCGATTCCGCCGCCAGCGCCACCTGCGTCATTTTTCCAAACGCCGCCGCGAAATCCTTGCATTCGAACGTGCGGTGCAGCTTGCCGTTGACGAGGCTCCAACCTTTCGCGGCCTGCAGGTGCTGTTGAATCTCGACGTCGCTCAATTTTTGTGCTGGCATCGGCTTACCCTCCCGGACCGGCTTGCGGGCAGGCTCCATTATGCGTGCACAGGCGCGGAGCGGCAACAATACAGGGCCGCGGGCGAATGATTGAACGCTCTCGCAATTTCCAGTACGCTTAGAGGTTCGCTCCCGCTGATTTTTTGCTCTATACGAGTGTTCAGCCCTTTAGATCGGAGAAGGCCGTGAAAAAGAAAATTCGCGCCATTCAATACGGAATCGGGCCGATTGGCGCCTCAATCCTGAAACTGATGCGGGAAAAGGAAGCGATCGAAATTATCGGCGCCATCGATAACGACCCGGCCAAAATCGGCAAGGATCTTGGCGAAGTGGTCGGCGCAATCGACGCGCCGTGGGGCGTGAAGGTTTCCGGCGACGCCAAGGGAGTGCTGGAACAATCCGCCGACGTGGTGATGCACACCACGTCTTCATCGCTGCCGAAAGTAGTGGATCAGCTCCTCGCGTGCATGGATGTGGGCTCCTGCGTCGTTTCGACTTGCGAAGAACTTTCTTACCCGTTCCGCACTCATCCGGAACTCGCCACCCAATTGGACAAGGCGGCCAAGGAAAACGGGGTCTCCCTGGTCGGAACCGGCGTGAACCCCGGTTTCGTCATGGACAAACTGGTTATCACGCTGGCGGCCGTTTCACAGCGCATCGAACACGCCAAAGCGCTGCGCATCGTGGACGCCTCCAAGCGCCGCCTGCCGTTGCAGAAGAAAATCGGCGCCGGGCTGAGCGTGGAAGAGTTTCGCGCCCGCGTGAAGGAAGGAACCATCAAGCACGTCGGCCTTCCTGAATCCGTCGCCATGGTCGCGGACAGCCTCGGCCTGCGCGTCGACGAAATCACGGAAACCATCGAGCCAAAAGTCGCCACCGAGCGCGTGCAAACGGAATTTCTCACCGTGGAAGCCGGGCAGGCTGCCGGCGTCCATCAAATCGCGCGCGGCCTTTCCGATGGGAAAGAACTCATCTATATGGAACTTCAGATGTATGTGGGCGCAAAGGATCCCGCGGACACGGTCGAACTGAAGGGCCATCCGAATATCAGCCTGGTGATTCCGGGCGGCTCGCACGGAGACGTCGCCACCGCTTCGGTGGCCGTCAATTCCATCCCTTCGATTCTCGAAGCTCCCGCGGGTCTTCGCACTTCGCGCGATCTGGCAATCGGTTTTTTCCCGCCCAAAGGCTACCGCTAGAGCGGGCTACTTCTTCCAGAAACGCATCACGGCGGAGTAGTCCAGATCTTCTTTCGCTTCGCCTTTTACGTAGCTATAGACTTCGCGCGCTGCGGCCGTCGCCGGCAACGCCACGCCCAACTGATTCCCCAAATCGAGCAGCAGGCCCAGATCTTTGTGCATCAGGCGCAAAGGAAAACTCGGCTTGTATTCGCCCTTCACCATCAGCGGCGCTTTGAGGTCCAGGAGGCCGGAGCGCGCCATACTGGACTGCATCACCTCGATAAGCTGCTCTTCGGCGAGGCCCGCGCGTTTCACCACCGCGAGCGCTTCCGCCATCGCTCCCACCTGCAGCGCCAGAATTCCGTTCATTGCCAGCTTGATCGTTTGCCCCGCGCCGCTCGGCCCCAGGTGAAACCATTTTTTCCCCATAACCCCCAGGACTGGTTCGATGGAGCGCAACGTCTCGGCATCGCCGCCGATCATGAACACCAGGTTGCCTTCGCGCGCGCCCCAGTCGCCCCCTGTTACCGGCGCGTCCAGGAATCGCACATTCCGCTCGCTGCAGGCCGTCGAAATGCGCCGCGCCATGACCGGTGAAATCGTGCTGGAATCAACATACACGCTCCCGGAGCGCAACCCGGCCAGCGCGCCGTCGTCCCGTCCGTCGTGTCCCCAAAGAATTTCTTCCAAGGCCGGAGGATCGCTGACGATCGTGAAGAGGATGTCCGACGCGGCTGCGGCCTCCCGCGGCGTCTTCGCCAACTTCGCCCCCGCGGCCACCAGTTCTGACGCGCGCGACGCTGTGCGGTTCCAGACGGTGACGGAATGCCCGGCCTTGAGCAAGTTGAGGCTCATCGGACGCCCCATCAGGCCGAGGCCGATGAAACCAATTTTTCGGGAAGGGGATGCAGTGCTCACAAAGTGCCTCCTGACACCGATCTTCTATTGGAGTCCGAACGGTGCGCCAAGTATGCAATCAAATTGTAGCCGATTCGGAGGAGTGCACGGTTGGCGAGAGGAAGGTCAAACCGTTTTCGGGCGCTGGGGGAGAGACAAAAGCGACGTGGCTGAGGATGACCCCAGGCCATGCCCGGCGCCGGCTGCGGAGGCCTGGGAGTTTTCCGGTTCAGCGGCGGGAACGGCCTTTCGCGAAGCGGGGAATTCCGGAAGCTCCGCGGCTTCCTCAATTCGATGAATATATTGGTAGGGAATTTCCCAGCGAAAGTAATTCCGCTTGCCGCGCTGCTCCACGTGTTGTTCCAGGAAGATCGAGCGCCCGGAATCCGCCGCGAACGTGCCGGACGCGGGCAGAAGGGCTTCGCCCACGCGATATTGCACTGTGACTTTGCGGCCCAAAAACTGAGCAAACGACGCCATTCATTCGAGTCTGCTTGGGGGGTCACAAGAGGGTCAATAGTACTGACGGGCTGTTACTTCGCTGGGTGTGGAAAACCCTTGGCCGCGGGCTGCGGCCTCACCACCAGGTCTCCGGCGATCAGCACAAACAGCGCCGAACAGAAACCAAACCCCAGAATCGCCGCAACCACCGGCGTCACCCAGAACCAGCCGTGAAAAATTCGTTGCCCCAGGTGTAGCGCGACAAACGCGCCGGCGATTCCGCCAAACGCTCCAACAATCCGCGTGAATCGGGAAAGCTCCAACGGAGCATGGCATGCCGGGCAGCTTATTTCATTGGAATGCGCGAGAACTTCCACCCAGGGGATCCGCACAAAACATAGGGGACACTTTCGTTTCCACATGGACGTTGCTCCTCCGCGCTTTCCTCGTCGTTATCCTGCGTCATTCAGCGGATTTTGCGCAAGCCCGGTGCAAAAGCAGTCTGCAGCGGCCAGTCCTTATATCTCTGCCAAAGGCGTTCCACCTAGTTGTCTTCCTGGAGGACCTGCTTTTTCTGCGCCGCCGCATCCGGCGCATACTTCTTGATGTAATTCTTCACCGAAACCTTGCGCGCCGTGTTTTCCGAACTCATGTAACGGATCGAGCCAAATACCGGGCGAATCGGGGCCCAAGGCCGGTCGTAACGGCCCAGCACCCAAAAAATCCCGCTGTAAGAGTTCGGGTCGCGGCCATCGAGGCCGTATTTGTTGTTGAGATGAATCATGATCTCTGCGGCTTCCTGCGGAGTGCGGGTCCATTGCAGAATTTTCTTCCCCCACAGCATCCGCAGATAATTATGGATCATCCCGTCTCTCACCAACTGCATCTGCGCCGCGTTCCACAAAGGGTCGTGTGTTCGGCCCTCTTCGAATTCGGACAGGGAGTAGCCGTGCTCTCGTTCATCTTCGGCATGTTCTCCGAGCGTTTTCTTTGCCCAGTCCGGAAGTGACTCATATTTGTCGTAGTCCGCGCGATGCGAACTGAAGTTGTAGCCAACTTCCCGCCACGTAATAAGCTCGTCCAGGAAGCTCTCCGCGTTCACCCTCATGTTCCACCAGCCTTCGCGGCTGCCGTTCACGCGAAGGGAAATCTTCTCGAGTTTCCATTTCTCGCGCTTCGCAAGCTCAGTGAAGACTTCGTGAACGCTGATGTGTCCGAAATGGAGGTAAGGAGAAAGGCCGCTGGCCACGTCGAGTTCCGGCTGGTTTCGCTTTTCGCCATAGAGGGCAAGCTTTCTTTCCAAGAATTCCAGCAAGCGCCGTCGCGCATGCGCGTGCCCGCCACGGAGCCCGGTGGGCCGCACAGTATGGTCAATTGGAAGCGATTTCAACTCGACACGATCATCCGAAAGCAAACCTTCGGAGGCGGCAGGCCACCGCTTAAGAATTCGTTTCGGCAAGTGCAGTGACGCGGGCAATTTGGTTTTTCGAAGGGGATTGGCGTGCGGAAATACCGCGAGATGTTTAGGCAGTTCCTTCTGCAAATAACGCCGGAAATCAAAAGCCCGTCTGGCCACTTGCGGGCATGCGTAAATGGGCAATAAGCCATTCGAATCCACTGCTTCGAGTTTTACCGGCAGGCGCTTTCCAGCCCTCGCGACCATTCGCGGCAGGAAAAAGCAGGGAAACTCGTCGGTGACTACCGCACAAGCATTTTCCGCCAGGGCGAGAAGCAAGCCTTTGCCGGCATCCGCAGCCGGTTCAACATACGGATAGTAAAGAATCCCACGCGCCCCGCACGCTCGCGCATTGTCGGCCATCCCGTCGATCACAAAACCGTGAAGCCGGTCGCTGGCCCACGGATACCCGACCCGCAACGCCTCAAGAATTACCAGTGGCTTCTTCAGTGCAACGCAATGCTCCAGCGCGCGATCCAGGGCGAAATTGAAATGCAACCGCCGGTTGGCGATCATCCAGTACAAAACGTAATCGGCGCTCTCGCGAATCCGCGCGTCGTTCACGTTTCGAATACGGATTTTGGGAACTTCACCCACCCGGCTCTTCTCCTTTCGCGAAGCGGCTTGCCCCAAAAAAGACTCTCTGCAAGGCGCAGCGAAACCTCGCCTGTTGACTTTTCGTCAGGGCAAGGTAAAGTCTGCTCTTCTTTCGCACGACCGCACGACGACGGCCAAAGGAGTCTTACATGCGTTGCAAACTGCTGTGCAGCATTTCCTTCAGCCTGATTTTGTGGGCGCCTGGTTTCGGACAGGGACAAAAACCCGCCTCCAAAACTTACGTCCTGAAGGCAGCTCGACTCTTCGATGGTAAAAGCAACGCCGTCGTTACGCCAGGGTTGATCCTTGTGAGCGGCGGCAAAATTGTGGCCGTCGGTGCCGCCGCCAAGCTGCCCGCGGACGCACAAATTATCGATTTCGGCGACGCCACGCTGCTTCCTGGCTTTATCGATGCCCATACCCACCTGACATTTCCCTATTCCGATGATTACAAGCAGCAGCGGCTTGACGCGCTGCAGAAAACCGTTGCCGAGCGTGCGCTCGACGCCAGCGTAAACGCCCGCGTCACCTTGATGGCCGGATTCACCACTGTGCGCGACGTCGGCTCCAGCGACTATCTCGACGTCGGCCTCCGCAACGGCATCCGCAACGGGGACGTTCCCGGGCCTCGCATGCTCGTCACTGTGCATGCCCTTGGCGCCACCGGGGGACACTGCGATCACGAAGACGGATACCGCCAGGGACTCTTTGGCCACGAATCAAGCCCCCTCGAAGGCGTTATCAATGGGCCCGATCAGGCGCGGTATGCCGTCCGACTCGATCACAAATATGGCGCCGACATGATCAAAGTTTGCGCTTCCGGCGGCGTGCTTTCTCCCACCGACGATGTGGATACGCCGCAGCTAACCCAGGAAGAGCTGAACGCTATCGTGGACGAGGCTCACGCGCTGCGCCGGAAAACCGCAGCGCACGCCCACGGCGCCGAAGCGGCGAAACGCGCCATCCGAGCCGGCATCGATTCAATCGAACACGGCAGCTTCCTCGATGATGAAGCATTGGACATGATGGTGAAAAAGGGCACCTATCTTGTGCCCACGCTCATGGCCATCCAGGGCATCCAGGAAAAATTCGATCGCGGCGTCTACGTGCCCCCAGCCATCGAAGCCAAAGCCCGGGCTGCAATCGCCGCCATCCACGTCACTTTCCAGAAAGCGCTGGCGAAAGGAGTAAAAATCGGTTTGGGAACCGACGCCGGGGTCTATCCGCACGGACGCAACGCCGAGGAGTTTCACCAAATGGTGGACCTGGGCATGAAACCCGTAGACGCTTTGAAGGCAGGCACTTCCTCTGACGCGGAGCTACTTGGGCTAGCCGACAAAATCGGCACGCTGGAGGCCGGAAAACTTGCGGACATCGTCGCGGTTCCCGGCGACCCCACACAAAACATCCGCCAGGCTGAAAAAGTTTTCTTCGTGATGAAAGAGGGCGTGATCTTCCGGAACGATAATTCCGGCACGGCCCACTGATGGGGGAGAAGAAATCATGAGCACGCTGTCCGAATCCCTTGGCGCGGCCTTGGCTAGCGAATATCGTCACCGGGCCGCCGAGCTTCACAAATGGGTAGACCCGCTTTCTGAGGAGCAGTTCTGGCGCAACCCATTTTCCCACGGCAATTCCGTAGGGCACCTGGTGCTTCATCTCACCGGAAATCTCAGTTACTACGTCGGCGCGCGAATCGCCGGCACCAGCTACGTCCGCAACCGCGACCTGGAATTTTCAGAGCCGCGAAAACTGCCAAAGGGCGAGGTCTTGCAGAAATTCGACCAGGCGATTGCCACAGTGGTCGTCAGCATCGAACAACAAACGGAGGCCGATTGGACCGCTCCCTACACCGCCGAACGGGAGCCCGACTCCAAGAACCGCGTCAAGCTCTATCTCCGCTGCGCAAGCCATTTGTATCATCATGTCGGCCAGATCATTTACCTGAGCCGTGAGCTTCGCGGCTCTCTAGAGTGACCACCTTTTGTTCTTCAACCCCACCAAGAATTGTCATCCTGAGGCTATCCGACGAGGATAGCCGAAGGATCTCAGCGTCAACATCTCCCTGGATGAATCTGATGAGGATCATTGCAAGTGGAAAATTTGTGTCGCCGGAAAAGTGCGCAAAAGAAAATTGGACTTCAGGTTTCCAGCTTGAATCTGGTGGACGCAAGTCGATAAAGCTTGCGCCACAGCAACCGGTTGATCAGCACCACGATCACCGCCATGATCACCGTCGAGGCCAGCAGCAGATCAAAGCGGCCCGCGTCGCTGGCGCTGCTGATCGTGCTTCCCAGGCCCGGCGCCTTCACGATTCTTCCCTGAAAGTGAAAGTATTCCGCCACGATACTGGCATTCCAGGCACCGCCCGATGCCGTCACCATCCCCGTCACCAGATACGGAAATATTCCTGGGAGAATTAGGTACCGCCAGCGGTCCAGCGAGCTGAACTTGAAAATGCTCGCGGCCTCTTTCAGGTCCGTCGGAATAGCCATTGCTCCCGCAATAACATTGAAGAGGATGTACCACTGCGTTCCGAGCAGCATCAACGCCATCGCCGCAATCTCTACGCCTCCCCGCAAGCGGATCAGAAAGAGCAGAATCACGGGAAACAATGCCGTCGCGGGAATCGAGGCCGCCAACTGCACCAGCGGTTGCATCAGGCGGGCAAAGCGCGGGCTGAATCCGATCGCCACGCCCACCGGCACGGTCCACAGCGCCCCCACAATCAGCGCCAGGTTCACGCGCAGAAACGTCAGCCCCGCGCTGCGCAAAAGCTCGAAATAATCTTCGCGGTGAAGCCGCGCTAGTTCGGCCACGGCTCTGGACGCTCCATAAACCAGCGCAATCCCGGCCAGCCCCGCAAACACCCATCCATACCATCCGCGCGGCTTTGCCGCCGGATTCGCCCTGATCGTCGCAGCGGCACGCTTCGCGCCCTTGGCGAATTGCAGCGTCAGCCATTCCATGATCGGATGCAGTATCCTTCGGTAAAATCGAATCAGAAAAGATTCGCGGCGCAGGAAATTCAAGAGGGAATTCTGCGCGGCCGCGGCGCTTTCCACCTGTTCAAACTTGAATTTGTCCGCCCAGGTGATCACCGGACGCCAGATGAACTGATCCATCAGCACGATCACCGCAACCATTGCGGCCAGTCCCCACAACATGGCTCGCGTGTTGCCGTGCCCCGCCGCTGTCTGCAAATAAGAACCGAGTCCCGGCAGCCGGAAATCCTTGTCGCCCAGCACAAACATTTCGCAGGCCATCAGAAAAAACCATCCTCCGGCCACGGACATCATCGAGTTCCACACCAACCCAATCGTCGAAAAAGGAAGATCCAGCTCCAGAAACCTCTGCCAGGCGCTGAACCGGTAAATGATGGCGGCTTCCCGCAGATCGCGCGGCACCGTTTTCAGCGAAGAATAAAAGCTGAACGCGATGTTCCACACTTGCCCGGTGAAAATCAGAATGATGGAGCCAAGCTCCACGCCAAGTTGCCGGCTGGGAAACAGCGCCACCATCGCCAGCATCACGCCGGGCAAAAAGCTCAGCACCGGGATGGATTGCAGAATATCCAACAGGGGGATAAGGATGATTTCTGCGCGGCGCCATTTTGCCGCTGCGTATCCGTAAGCCAGTGCAAACACCAGGCTGAGCGCATACGCGACGAGGATGCGCACTAGCGAAAACAGCGCGTACAGCGGCAAACTCCGCGGGTCTTGCGAAATTTCGGACTCGGCGCGCACCGGCCCCAGCCACGACTTGCCGATCGAGTACACGCCGAAAATCACCGCAAACACGGAGACGAAAACAGCGATGTCGATCAGAAAAGCGTAGGCCCAGCGCGAACCCGCCGGCCGTGCGGCCGCGGGCGGTAGAGGAGTCCGATGTTGCGGAAGAGCTGGCGAGGGCACGGGAAAATCAGGTCTCGGTGAGCGTCAGTTTCCCGCTCGCCGCGTCGTAATCGAAAAGCTCGGCATACCGGCCCCACTGGATGGCCGTCTCCAACTGGCGCCGGGCTTCGTCTTCGCTGAAATGTTCGTCCAGCAGGTCCTGAAAAAATTCCGCGGGCAGCGTTCGGTTCATTTTCGATTTCAGCGCCTGCTGCATTTGCCGCAACAGAGGGATGTTCGCCAGCACGCCTTTGCGGAAAATCGCCTTTCGGCCCTGAATGTCAGCCTGCGCGAACGCTTTGCC
This sequence comes from Candidatus Acidiferrum sp., assembly GCA_035935335.1. Lineage (GTDB taxonomy): Bacteria > Acidobacteriota > Terriglobia > Acidiferrales > UBA7541 > Acidiferrum. The sequence continues at coordinate 23,738 of DASYXF010000010.1, read as the reverse complement.
GTCCGGTGTAACGATTGCGTCGCCTTCGGCGAGGTTCAACAATCCGAGCAGCACGGCCGTATCCACCGTCGGCAACAGTGCGTCTACTTCCAGGCTCAATTCGGCCGCCAGCACGTGCAGGTCCGCACGACCGTTGTGGTCCTCCAGAATTTCCAGCAAGCCGGCCATGCCGCCCGGCCGGGTGTGCGGCAGCATTACAATCTCTTTGCCGCGGGCTGCGGCGGCGGCCCGGTGCTGTTCCGCCAGAGGACTCTCCGGATGCTCCTGCTGCGTCAGCGCCTTGTAGATGAGGTCTACCAGCTCCGTGAAGCGCACATCTTTGCGATCGCGGGGATAGGGCATATTCACGTTGAACTCCGCGTGGATATGCGCTGGATTCCGCCCCAGCACAATGATTCGGTCCGCCAGGATTACCGCCTCTTCAATGTTGTGCGTGACGATAAAAATCGCGCGTGTAGGAATTTTCTTGCCCAGCCACAACTCCATCAACTCACCGCGCAGCGTTTCGGCCGTCAGAACGTCCAGCGCGGAGAACGGCTCGTCCATGAACAGCACTTCCGGCTCAACCACCAGCGCGCGGGCGACGCCAACCCGCTGCTTCATCCCGCCGGACAATTCTTTCGGATAGGCGGATTCAAACCCGTCGAGGCCCACCGAGTCGATAATCCGCAGCGCCCGCTTGTGCCGCTCCACGTCGGGCACGCCGCGCGCCTCCAGCGGCGCTTCCACATTTTCGAGCACCGTCAGCCACGGAAACAGCGCGAAGCTCTGGAACACGATGGATACATTCGGCGACTCATCACGCACCGGCTGCCCATGCCAGAACACCGTGCCGCCAGAAGTCGGCGAGAGCCCAGTCAGCATTCGCAGCATCGTGGACTTCCCGCAACCCGATGGCCCCAGCAATGCAATAATCTGACCGGGATAGATCGCGATGTCCGTCGGCGAAATCACCTGAATGCGGCTGCCATCGGGCTGGGGATAGAATTTCTCCAGCTTGCTGGCCGCGATGATGGGTTCTATGCCTGCCGTAGTTGTGCTCATAATCGTAATGATTATCGCTCAGATTCTATCCGCGAGGCATGCAAATGAACGCGATTCGCGGAATTTTTTCAAAAACGGTTACAATTCTCTGACTCCTTGATGAACGAATCGTTGCTAACCGCATCCCAGCTATCGCAAGCTCGTCCGCCGTCCTGGCTCATCGCACTGGGACTCTCGTTGCTTGCCTCGCTGGCCATTTTGCTCCCCTTTTTCTGGCTCGGCAGCGCTTCCGGCCACGATTTCGAGTTCCACGTGGCATCCTGGCTAGACGTCGCTTACCAGTGGAAGCACGGCGTCCTCTTCCCGCGATGGACTGCCTGGACCAACTACGGCTTCGGTGAGCCTCGCTTCATCTTCTACCCTCCGCTTTCATGGATGCTTGGCGCCGCGCTCAGCCTGGTCTTGCCGGTTTCGTGGGTCCCGATTGCTTTCATTTTTCTCACGCAAACGCTGGCGGGAATGTCCGCTTTTTTCCTATTGCGCAGGCTCGTGGGAAGCGCTCCCGCTTACCTCGGCGCCGTCTTTTATGCCGTGAATCCGTACACCCTGCTCGTGACCTATGTCCGCAGTGACTTCGCCGAACAACTCGCTTGCGCCCTTTTTCCGTTGGTTCTTTTGGCCGCGTTGCGTCTCGCGGGCCTGCTTAAGGACGAAACGCCCAAACTATCCACGCTCCCCAAATTCGCCCTTTCCTTCGCCGCAGTCTGGCTGTGCAACGCCCCTGCCGGAGTAATCGCCAGCTATTCCGTGGCGTTTCTTTTCGCGTGGGCTGCAATCGCCCGCCGCTCGGTTTGGGTCGCCGTTCGCTCCGCCGGTGGCCTAGCCCTGGGTTTTGGACTGGCGGGTTTCTATCTGGTTCCCGCCGCTCATGAACAACGCTGGGTAAACATTGGCCAGGCATTGGCCACCGGCCTTCTCCCTTTCGAAAATTTTCTCTTCACCCAAATCGCGGACCCGGAACACACCTGGTTCAACTGGATTTCTTCCATCTGCGCGCTCGCGCTCATTTTGCTGGCGGGTAGCACCGCTCTTTCCTCCCGCCGCTTCAGCAACAACAACGCGCTGTCGAACACACTCAAGTCTCTCTGGGCCGCTCTTCTGCTGCTCGGATCGCTTGCAACCCTCATGATGCTCCGGCTAACCGCTCCCCTCTGGAGCCTGCTGCCCAAAATGCGCTTTGTGCAATTTCCCTGGCGCTGGATGTCCATCATGGCCGTGGTTTGTTGCTGTTTTCTAGCCGCGGCCATCGAGCGGCACCGCGGTTGGCTCTGGTTTGTGCTGGTGGCGGTTCTTTGCATTCCGCTCGGCTGTTTCCTTACGCAAAACACCTGGTGGGACCCTGATGAAATGTCCACGCAGCGTGCGGCCATCACGAACGGCACAGGGTATGAAGGTGTGGATGAGTACGACCCGCTCGGCGACGACCACATGGATCTTCCAAAGCACGCCCCGCTGGCCGCAATTTTCCCCGGCGAATCGGCTGATTCCCCCATCGCCCTGCCAAGCACCAGTATCCAGATCGAACAATGGGATACAGCCGACCACAAGATTTCCGTGGATTCCTCAGCGCCCGCTCGTGTTGCTCTTCGCCTGCTCAACTACCCTGCGTGGGAAGTGACGGTGAACGGAAAGCGGGTGGCGCCAGAAAAGCCGGATGACCTGGACCAAATGCTGGTTCCAATCGCCGCGGGCAAATCCGAAATCCAGGTGCGTTTTGCGCGCACCGCTGATCAGACGGCGGGGATCGCTCTTTCGATTTTTAGCCTGCTGATTTCTGCTGGATTTCTCGCCTCGCGAAAATCGCCGAACGCCTAGCGGCGGTCCACCGACGGGTGGCGAATGTCTTGCCCTTGCACGATGTAGATGACGTCCTCCGCGATGTTCGTGGCGTGATCGCCAATGCGTTCCAGGTTTTTGGCCACCAGGATCAGCTCAAACGCCGGGAACACCACGCTCGAGTCGCCCATCATGTAGGTCAGAAGTTCCCGGAAAATCTGGTCGCGGTAGTGATCCACCTGGTCGTCGGTGGACATCACCTTTTGCGCCAGCTCCACGTCACGGCGCACCACGGCATTCAGCGAATTGCGCACTTGCTCTTCCACCAGTTCGGACATGCGCGGCAAATCCACATACGGCTTCACCCGTGGATGCCGCAGGATGCGCAGCGCTCCCTGCGCGATGTTTACGGCCTGGTCGCCGATGCGCTCCAGATCGTTGTTGATGCGCGAAACCGCCAGCACCAGCCGCAGGTCCGCGGCCATCAACTGGTGCAACGCCAGCAATTGCACCACGCGGTCGTCCACTTCCAGTTGCAATTCGTTGATCGCGTCTTCTTCGTCCAGAACCCGCTTGGCCAATTGTTCGTCCGATTCGAGCACCGCGTGCACGGATTGGTGCACGGCGCGCTCCGCCAGGCTGCCCATCCAGAGCAGCCTCTCTTTCAGCTCGTTCAAATCTTTTTCGAAGTGGCGTTCCATGAAACCCTTCCTGTTTCCAGTCTGCTCACTGCCCGGCGCCGGCGAAGCGCAAAACACTTATATATCTCATCCAAAACGTCCCGTGATGTACGCTTCCGTCCGCGGATCGCTGGGCGTGGTGAACAGATGCGGCGTCGGACTGAACTCGATAACCTGCCCGGTCAGCAGGAACGCGGTGAAGTCACTGACGCGCGCCGCCTGCTGCATGTTGTGCGTCACAATCACGATGGTCGTCAGATTTTTCAGTTCCACCATTAACTCTTCGATCTTCGCCGTGCTGATCGGGTCCAGCGCCGAGCATGGCTCGTCCATCAGCAGCACCTCCGGTTCAACCGCCAGCGCCCGCGCGATGCACAGCCGTTGCTGCTGCCCGCCCGAAAGCTCGTAAGCCGATTTGTGCAGGTGATCCTTCACCTCGTCCCACAGTGCCGCGTGCCGCAGGCTCTTTTCGACCGTATCGGCCATGGAGCCCTTGTACCCGTTGATCCGCGGGCCGTACGCCACATTGTCATAAATGGATTTCGGAAAAGGGTTCGGCCGCTGGAATACCATGCCCACACGCCGGCGGAGCGCGGTTACGTCCTGCACAAGGATATTCTGGCTGTCCAGCAGGATTTCGCCTTCCAGGCGAGAGGTGCTGACCGTTTCATACATGCGGTTCAGGGTGCGCAGTAGAGTGGATTTTCCGCAACCCGAAGGCCCGATCAGTGCGGTTACCCTCTTGTCCGCAATTCCCATGTTGATGTCAAAAAGGATCTGCTTTGGGCCGTAGAAGAAATTCAGTTTGGAAACGGTCATCCGCATCGGCAGCGCTGCCGCTGTTTCGCGGCTCGCGGGCGTGGTCAGATTGGTGACGATATTCACGGAAAACTCCGGCTTTGCCGACGCTTGCATTTAAGACCTCGGTACCGCGATGCCACGGGACAGAATCGTGCGCGCCAGAATATTGATGATCAGCACCAGCCCCAGCAACACCAAGCCTGCGGCCCATGCCTGCCGGTGCCAGTCATCGTAGGGCGAAACCGCGTACGTGTAAATCATCACCGGAAGCGTCGCCGTCGGCTGCGACCATCCGTGGCTCTCAAACCGGTTCCCGAACGCGGTAAAGAGCAGCGGCGCGGTCTCTCCCGCCACGCGGGCCAGCGCCAGCAGAATGGCGGTCATGATGCCGCGGTAGGCCGCCGGCACAATCACCGTCGCAATTGTCTTCCATTTGCTCGCGCCCAGGGCCATGGCGCCTTCCCTCAGCATGCGAGGCACGCTCTTCAGAAACTCTTCGGTACTTCGCAAGGTGATCGGAATCATCATCATCCCGAGCGCAAAGGAACCCGCATAAGCCGAGAAGTGCTTGAAGGGCAGCACCACCAGGCCATAAGCAAAGATGCCGATCACGATGGACGGCACACCATTCAAAAGGTCCGCGGCATAACGCACGACCGAGGCCATTCCTTTGCCGCTGAATTCCGCAAGATAAATTCCCCCGAGGAACCCGATGGGCACGCCCATCAGCGATGCCAGCAGCAGAATCTTGCCGCTTCCCACAATCGCGTTGGCCATGCCACCGCCCGTTTCTCCAACGGGCTTTGGCAGTTTGGTGAAGAAATCCCAATTGATCGATGTTCCGCCATTGAATACCAGGTAGCCGAGGATGAAGAAGAGTACGAGTACCGAAACAAACGCGCAGACTCCGGTCATGGCCAGCATGAAGTTGCTCACAAATTTCCGCCAGCGGAGCCGCGCGTTGTTCATGCGCCCACCCCGCTGCCCTTTTGCGTGGTAACCACGATCAGGATGCGGGCCACTCCGTTCAGAATGAAGGTCAGCAGAAACAGCACCAGTCCCAGAGCGATCAAAGACTGCAGATAAAGGTCCCCGGTCGCTTCCGTAAATTCGTTGGCAATGACGGCGGCGATGGAGTAGCCCGGGGCGAACAACGAGGCAGCTATTTTCGGTGTATTGCCGATCACCATGGTCACCGCCATGGTTTCGCCCAGCGCTCGTGCCAGCGCCAGAAAAATCGAACCCATGATGCCGGTCTTCGCGAAAGGAACAACGACTTTCCACGTGGACTCCCATCGCGTCGAACCCAATGCCAGCGCAGCTTCCCGCTGGTCCCGCGGCACGGAGAGCAGAACCTCGCGCGACACCGAGATGATGTACGGAATCACCATGATCGCCAGCACGATGCCCGCCGTTAGAAAACCGACCCCATAGGATGGGCCCTTGAAAATGGGCAAATACCCAAACGGCTTGTTCAGCGCCGGATAGATTACCGTTCGCATTAGAGGCACAACGATGAACACGCCGAGCAGGCCATAAATAACGCTGGGCACGGCCGCAAGCAGATCGATGAAAAACTGCAATGTGTCCGAAACCCGCGCCGGCGCCAACTCCGCCAGGAAGATCGCCGCCCCGATTCCCATGGGCACGGCAATGAACAACGCAACCGCCGAAGTAACCATGGTTCCGTAAATAAACGGCAGAGCCCCGTATTCGTCCATGATCGGGTCCCAAACCGAAGTTACAAAGAAGTGCAGCCCGAACTTCTGCCGCGGCAACGCCGAATTCGTCCACAACTCCCACACCAGCGCTGCCGTGATCAGCACCACCGTCGCCGCAAATACCAGCGTGACCAGCCGCGCGATTTCATCCCCGTCGCTCAGCCGGGCAAAAAACGAACGCGAGCCCGTCACCGGGCCCGCGCCTTTCAAAGAAGCTGTGGTGTCGGTTGCCACGTCTCTCCAGCGGTCTTACTGAATGTTGTTGATGGCCTTCTTTTCTTTTTCCACTACTTCCTTCGGCAGCTTGGCGTAAGAAAGCGCTTCCACCGAACCCTGGCCATCGTTGAGCATCCACTTCAGGAAGCCTTTGATGGCGTCGCGTTTCCCTGCATCCTGAAACTTCTGCGGAATCAGCAGCCAAGTAAAGCTCGAAATCGGATAGGCCGTTTTCCCTGGAGCATTCGTGATGCTGACGCGAAAATCATCCGGCATCTCCTTGGCAGCGCCGGCCGCGGCCGCGGTCACGCTCGCCAGATCCGCCTTCACAAAATTCCCGGAGGAATTCTTTACAGTTCCATAGGGAATATTGTTCTGCACCGCGTAGATCAGTTCGACATATCCGATCGCATTCGGCGTCTGCTTCACCAGTCCGGTTACACCCTCATTGCCTTTGCCGCCTAAGCCTTTCGGCCAATTGACCGATGTGCCCTTGCTGACTTTAGTTTTCCATTCGTCGCTGACCTTCGAAAGGTAGTCGGTCCAGATGTAGGTCGTGCCGCTGCCATCGGAGCGATGTACCACAATGATCTCCTCCGCCGGGAGGTTTACACCCTTGTTCTGGCCCGCGATCGCAGGATCATTCCATTTCGTAATCTTCCCCAGAAATATTCCCGCTAACGCTTCGGGCGTAAAATTAAGTGCGCCGGTGACCCCTGGAATGTTGTACGTCGGTACGTCCGCACCGAGCACCGTCGGAAAGTGCAAAATCCCGGTGCCGTTGTGCTTGTCCTGGTATGCCTTCAGTTGCTCGTCGTTCATCGGGCCGTCCGTGGCTCCAAAATCCACGGTTCCTTCCGTGACCTGTTTGATGCCCGCCCCGGAACCAACCGACTGGTAATTGAATTGAAAATTGGGGTTCTTCGTGTGGTAGACATCAAACCATTTCGAATAGATGGGATACGGAAACGTCGCACCCGCTCCGTTGATGAGCAACGCGTTGTCCGCGAGCACGATCGCGCACAGCGCAAGCACACCTATTGCAAGTCCGGCAAATCGCTTCATGAGATCGCTCTCCCGCTGTCAGAGATTAGTCCACTGAGAATGGAGTCTGACCAGCTGTTGTTACAGGATTGTTACAACCGGGGTAGAGTCTGTTAAATATCCCAAACAATGTATGTGGCAGCAGGCAAAAGCTTTAACTGCAAACGAAGAGGCTCTGGGCCGCGCAAATTGGATTTCAAATAAAAAGGGGGCAGCCCGTTTGGGTTGCCCCCTTTTTCAATGCGACGATGCCTTGACCCTGAACTAAGGCAGGTAGTATCGGAACGAGGTGAATACCATGTTATCCACCGCCTTGGGTGAAACAGCCGCGGCAACTCCGCCGCCGGAACCCGACCATCCGATTTTATAGATGTAGGAGTATTGGATGCCCCACTGTACCCGGCCTTTCTCGCCTTGATAAGCCTTGTGCCAGAAGCCCAGCGTACCTTCGGCGATATATCGGATGTCGCCCGCGCAACTCCCTCCGCCGCTTGGGAAGCCCGAGCCTGCGGGTCCCGTGTTGGCCGGCGAAGTCTCGGTCGAGCAGCCACTGTTGTTCGAGCCGGCAAATCCGTAACCTCCGGATCCCGTTGTCGCTGCGCCCACGATCGTCTGCGATGGATATGCGGGCTGGATTCCGCCGCTGGGGCAAGCCGGTTGACCGACGTCGCCGCACCCGGGAATCGCCGGCGTGACGGTCGTCTTAATCGAGGTGTAGCCGCTGTACGCAGTACGCGCTGCGTACTCACCGCCGTAGTATCCGTAAATATCCAGTTTCGGCGACGCGTGCCATTCGAGCCGGCCAAGGAAGTTCGCGGCGTGAATTGGCACCAGCACGCCGTCCGGTCGCGCCGTCAGATCCGCCAACTGTGCGGAAGCGTACCGGCCGGTGCCGACGCCATAACCTCCCTTGAGAGCCGCATCGAGCTTCTTGTTGAACAGCGGGAGCCGTGCACTGGCCTCGAATCCACCGCCGGTTCGCGAGTCGTTAAACGCGCCGAACGCACTGGAGGATGTAATAGCCGCGTTGATCGTGCAAGGTGAGGCCACGGAAGCCACCGCGCAGGGATAGATGCGATCGCGGAACTCGCTCAGGATCCCCACGACCTCGTAGTGTCCAAAACCGGGATCCCAAGCCGCCTTGACAATGAAATCCGGCAGCTTGTTGATCGTATAACCGGATGTGTCGACGAAGTTGAATAAACCGCCGCCATTGCCGGGGGCGTTGAAGAAGAAGTTTGTAACCGTCGAGGTGCTCGCCGTCGATTCGTTCGTTGTCGAAAGCGAGGTAAATCCGCGCCCTCCAATGGTCGCCTGCGCCCCTTCAATCGAGGCTGCAACTGCGAATTTGTCGTTGAACGTTTTCGTCGCCCGCAGCCCATACTGACGCGCCCAGTTGAAGCCCACCTGGTATTGTGCGTCGATCGTGAGCGGAATCCACTCTGCCCGGTTCACGATGCCCTTCTGGTTTTCCGTCGCCAGGCTCCACATCTGTCCGCCGGTGAACGACCAGCCGCTGTTGAGGTCAATACGGCCCCAAAATTGCCGCTGCCGCAACACATAGGAGTTGCTCTGCCGGTTGTTGGAGGTCACGCCCGTCCCGAGGAAGTCCGTCTCGACATAGCCGGTGAGCTTGGCATTGGAAATCTTGCCTTCGACCAGCATGCTGAGCCGCGACTGGCGTCCCGTGAAGTTGTTTTCGGTTACTTTGCTCAGGGCGTTCCCGGGATACGGAATGCCCGTGAACGGAGTGTTGACGTCGCCGCTGGTGGTCCGCTGACGGAACGAAGATTCTGCCGCCACGAAACCGCCCGGCGTGATGGTTACTCCCTTGAAGCGGATCGCCAGCGGCCCTTTGTCCTCATCCGCTTTCTGATCCCCTCGGGTCGTCAACGCCGCCGAGTTCGCCACCGCCGCATTGCCGGCTGCGAGATTCGCCACGGTTGAGTTAAGCGCCGTCGCCGTGGACTTCACTTCCGCCGAGGTCGTCACCGCTTCCACCGCCTTGGTGTTTGCTTCCGTGGCCCGGGCGTTGGCGGAGGCCGCCGCTTCCCGCGCTTCTTCGATCTGGCGATCCCGCTTCGCAAGCTCTTCCTTCAACATCTGAAGCTGTTCCTGCTGCGCGATCAGTGCCTGACGCAACTCTTCCATCTGTGCCGCAAGTTCCGCGGTGGTCTTGGTTGCGGCGCTTGCCGCCGCAGGCTTCGCGGGCGTTGCCGCGGCTTCTTTTGTTGCATCCTTCGGCGAATCTTTCGGTGAATCAGCGAAGGCCGTTCCGGTCAACAGGAACAGCGATAGTGCGAGTGATGCGAGTTTTCTCATTGCCTCTCTCTTTTGTAGCTGCAGATTTCGAACACAAACCCGGGAAATGCGTACCACCCCATTTGGGAAGTTATGTGGGCACTCTTACGCCTATATCAATCCGACATAAATAGTCTGTAACAATCGCTTCAAGTAACTACCTATCTTATGTAGTTACAGTGATTTACGATGTGCCACAGCCCTACCCCGCTTGGACCCGGGAACCACACAACTTGGCACGTTGGATGGAGTTGAGCTTCAATCGGATACGCCTAATGTGACTACCGGCCGGAGAGGTCCTGCCTAAACCAATGTGGCGGGGAAATGCGCTGATTTTGCGGACTAAGCTTTGCGGAAAACACCCGCGCGGTTAGCGGTGCTCGCCCATCTGATAGGCCAGTATGATTTGCGTCAGCCTGTATTGGTATTTCGCGTCGGTGTCCTGCAGGTCTGCGTCGGTCTTCTGCAATTCCGCCTGGCTGAATTCGACGATCGAACTTAAACCCAACTTATAGCGAGCCTGCGCCAATTCGAGCGCCAGATTCGCCTGTTCCAAAAGTTGTTGCGTGACCGCCAACCGAGCGTAAGCCTTTTGCGTGTCAAGCCAGGTGTTACGCACGTCCCGCGCAAGGTTGTCCTCCAGATCCTGCAGTTTCTTGCGCTTCACTTCGGTTTCGAGATCTGCGCTTTTCGCGCGGGCGTTGAACAGGAAGCCGTTGAAGACGGGAATGTTGATGTTCACTCCCACACCGCCGTACCAGCTTGGAATATGGTCGTCCCGCGCCGGGGACTGCCCCACCACGCCAGTGGCGTTGACCGTCGGCCACCAAAGATCGTGTTCCGAACGGCCGAATTTCTCCGCGGCGGTCACTTCGTTCTGCATCGCCTGGATTTCCGGCCGCTGTTGCATGGCCTTCTGAATCAATTGCGTGGGTTCGAGTAACGGCGCCACAGAGGCCTGCTGTTCCGGTTCTACCACTCTGAAATTTTGCCGGTCCGGGTAACCCAGGATGGCGGAAAGTGTGGAAAGGGAGGCTTCGTAATTGTTGTTCGATTCGAGCAGCAGCAATTTCGCGCGCGCCAAATCTACTTTGCTGAAGCTTAAATCCAGATCGGAACGAAGTTTCGCGTCGGTCAGCGCCTGTACTTGATCCACCAGCGTCTGCCGCGTCTTTACCGTGTCTTCCGCCACCTGCAGCAACGCATGGGTCTCCAGCGAGTTGTAGAACGCTTCATCCACGGCAAGGATAATGTCCTGCTGCGTCGCAATTGCATTCGCGTCTTCCGCCTTGGCATGAAACTGCGAACTCGACACCAGGTTCGTGGTGCGGCCAAAGTCGGTGATCAGTTGGTTGACCGTTGCGCCCGCCGCGGCCCTCGGAAACAGAACCGGGTTATTCAGGTATCCGGCGGCGATTCTCGAGCCGGGATTGGAATCCACCCCGGTCACGCTCAAATTCACCTCGGGCATCAACGCCGATCGTGCTGCCCGCACAAACTCCCTTGCCTGCAGTGCGCGCAATTTCCCCACCGTAATCTGCGGGTTGTTTCGCACGCCGATGGCTTCCGCTTCCTGAATCGTGAGCGGTTTTTCGTCCGAACTTGCGGCCGTCTTTTCCTGCGCTACTCCAAGTGTCGCCAGCAAAGCGAATAACACCGCCAAACGCATGGCAGCCTTCACGATGCCACCTCCGCTGTTTGCGCGCGATTTCTTCCGTGAATCAGCAGATAGACCGCCGGCACCAAGAAGACCGTCACGACCACGGAGACGGCCAATCCGCCAATCACGGCGCGGGCCAGCGGCGCATACTGTTCGCTTCCCGCTTCAACGCCTAGCGCCATGGGAATCAGCCCGAGCAACGTAGCCAGCGACGTCATCAGAATCGGCCGCAACCTCACTTTGCACGCTTCCACTACCGCCTGCTGCAGACCCATTCCTCGTTTATGCAAAATCCCGGAGAACTCCACGATCAGGATGCTGTTGGACACCACGATTCCCGTCATCATGATCACGCCCATCAGCGACATGATGTTTAATGTGGTATGCGTGAGGAACAGAAACACCACCACGCCCGCGAGTCCCGGAGGAATCGCCGTCAGAATAATGAACGGGTCGATGAACGAACGGAACTGCGCCATCAGGATCAGATACACCAGAACCACCGACAGCATCAGTCCCACCCCAAACCGGAAAAACGATTCATTCATTCCCACCACCGCTCCCTGCACGCGTACCAGCGCGTTTTTCGGCAACTTGAGCCCTTTCACGATCTGATTCACTTCCGCGTTCACACCGCTCAGATCTTCGCTCCTCGGCATCACATACACATCCATCACTCGCCGGATCATGTAATGGTCCACTTCGGTCGGCGTGTTAATCGGTTCGATTTTCGCCACCGATTGCAGCGGCGTGTATTTCGCTGACGTCGCAGCCCTCAAGGGAATATTGCGGAAGTCGGACATGGTCATCGAACCTACTTTGTTGTTGGAGTATTGCACCGTAAGCATGTAGTTGTTTCCACTCTTCGGATCGATCCAGTAGCTGGGGGCGATCATTCCGTTGGAGGTCAGCGCGGTAATAACGTTGTCCACGACGTCGCGAGGCGTCAAACCAAGCAGGCTGGCCTGCTTGCGGTCAATGTTCAGCTCCAGCCCCGGATAATCTATGTCTTGCGGAATCAGCACATCGCTCACCAGTTTTGAACCTTTGAGCTGTAGAGCCAACTGCCGCGCAATACTATTCCCTTCATCGAGATTGTTGTCGCTTACCTGAATATCCAGCGGTGCCGGCAGACCTTGGTTCACCACCGAATCCACCAGGCCCCCCGCCTGGAAGTACGCGCTCACCTCCGGCAGATCTTCTGCCAGTTTCCGCCTCACACGCTCCATGTATTCATAACTGCCCACTTCGTGGTCTTCCTTCAAGCTGACTTGAACGAAGGCGGTGTGCATCGCGGAATTGCTGGTATAGATCGCCGACAGGTCCGGCGTGATGCCGATATTGGACACAATCATGTCCAGGTCGCTTTTGGGGATAACCGAGCGGATTTCCTGCTCCACATCGGCCACGTACTTGTCGGAGATTTCCAGCCGCGTCCCGGTCGGCATTTTCAGGTTGATCACAAACTGCCCGGGGTCCGTGCGCGGGAAATAGGCTCTGCCCACGAACGGGAAAATGCCGGCGACCAGCACCACGATGCCCCCCAGAATAAACAGTGCCGTCCGCCCGGGCTGCACCAGCGCCCGTGTCACCCACTTTTCATAAAAGCTGAGTAGTTGTTGAAACTTCTCGTTAAATGCGTGCACCAGCTTCGCCAGCATTCCCGTTGGAGCTTCATGCGCTCCCTCTCCGTGATGGGGATCCAATCGGATAAAATACGCGCAATACAGAGGCACCACGGTCATCGCGAAGATATACGACGCGAAAATGGAGAGCACCACGCCTAGTGCCAGGTCGGTAAAGAGGTATTTGCTCACTCCATAGAAGAACGTGACCGGGAAAAACACGATCGAAGTCGTCGAGGTCGCCGCCAGCACCGCCAGGGCGACTTCCATGCCTCCCTTTTCCGCGGCTTCCCGTGGTTGCGCCCCGTTTTCCATGAACCGGAAAATGTTTTCGAGCACCACCACCGAATCGTCAATCAGGCGCGAGAATGCCAGCGCCAGCCCGCCCAAAAGCATGGTGTTGATGGAACCTCCCATCCCGTTCATCACCAGGAAGCACGTCAAGGCGGAAAGCGGAATGGACAGAAGCACCGCGAATGTAGCTCGCGGACTCCCCAGGAACAACAGGATCATCAGTCCGGTGAGCACCAATCCGATGCCGCCCTCTTTCAACAAGTTCTTAACCGCGGTCTTGACGAACACGGACTGGTCGAACACCACGGCGGTCTTCAACGTCACCGGAATATCCACCAGATCTTTGATTGCTTCTTTCACGCCGCTGACGATGGCGATCGTATTGCTGTCCCCGCCCTGCTTCAAAATCGGGATGTACACGGATTTCTGCCCGTCAATCCTCACGATGTTGGTCTGGATCGCTCCCGCGTCCTCCGCCTTTCCCACATCGGCCACCAGCACGGAGCCGAGCCCCACACTTTTCAGCGGTACCTGGTTGATCTCCTCCGCGCGCGGCACCTGGCTGTTGGCATAAATGTTGTAATCGCGATTGCCAATGCGCACATCGCCTGCGGGCAAAATCAGGTTGGAGCTGTTGACCGCGGTCACCACGTCCATCAGGCTCAGCTGGTGTGCTTCGAGTTTCACCGGGTCCACGAATACCTGAATCTGCCGGTATGTTCCTCCGAACGGCTGGGGCACGGACGCGCCCGGCACATTCGCCACTTGGTTTCTGACCTGAAACTGAGCCAGATCCTTCAACTGCGTTTCATTCAAGCCCTGCCCCTTCAGTGTCAGCAGGCACACCGGAAGACTCGAGGCATCGAATTTCAGCACCACGGGCGGCAATGTTCCCGGCGGGAGCCGGCGCAGGTCCGCCATGGCGAGGTTCGCGATATTACTCAGCGCAGCATTCGGATCAGTCCCAGGCTGGAAATAGATCTTGATCAAGCTCACCCCGGTCAAAGACCGCGATTCAATGTGGTCGAAATTGCTTGCCAGGGTGAAGAATCGCTCGAAGGTGTTGGTAATATCCGCTTCGATCTGCTGCGGCGGCATGCCCGAATAAAACGTTGCTACCACAACCACGGGAATGTTTATCTGCGGGAACAGGTCCACCGGCATGCGGACGACGGTGGTCACGCCCACCACCGCAACCACCAGGCAAACCATGATGATGAAGTATGGATACGCCAGCGCAAACTTCGGCATTACTCTTCTCCCACGGCGCCGCAGCGGCCGTCTGCAATTCGATTCATTCGCATCCTCTTAACCAGCCAAAACTCTCTATTGCTGGTAACGCAAAGTTGCCTCACGCCGCCCCCTGCGCCGCGTGCTTTTTCCCGTGAATCACCAGATACACCGCCGGCACCAGGAACACGGTCAGAATAAGCGAAGCCCCCAGGCCGCCGATCATGGCTCGGGCCAGCGGCGCATACTGTTCGCTTCCCGCTTCCAAACCCAACGCCATGGGAGCCAAAGCAAGCAGCGTGGCCAGCGACGTCATCAAAATCGGCCGCAGCCGCACTTTGCACGCTTCCACCACAGCCGCCTTTACGCTCATTCCCCGCTCCTGCAAAATTCCCGAAAACTCCACAATCAGAATGCTGTTGGAGACCACGATCCCGGTCATCATGATCACGCCCATCAGCGACATGATGTTCAGCGTCGTATGCGTCATCCACAAAAACACCAGCGCACCCGCCAACCCCGGCGGAATTGCCGTAAGGATAATGAAGGGCTCGACAAACGACCGGAATTGCGCCATCAAAATCAGGTACACCAGGATGACGGAGAGCACGAGCCCCACACCAAAGCGGGTGAACGATTGGTTCATTCCTACGACCGCTCCTTGCACGCGCACGCGCGCGTTTCGCGGCAGCGTAAGGCCTCTCAACATTTGCGCCACTTCGCCGTTCACGCCGCTCAAATCTTCGCTCTTCGGCATCACGTAGACGTCGATCACTCTGCGGATCTGGTAGTGATCCACTTCCGTCGGAGTGTTGATGGGCTCGATCTTGGCCACTGATTGCAGCGGCGTGTATTTCGCAGCCTTGAGCGCCCTTAAGGGGATATTCCGGAAGTCGGACATGGTCATCGAACCGATCTTTTCATTCGAATACTGCACCGTGAGCATGTAATTGTTGCCGTTCTTCGGATCGATCCAGTAACTCGGCGCGATCATGCCATCCGACGTCAGCGCGGTAATCACGTTGTTCACCACGTCCTTGGGGCTCAAACCGAGCAAGCTGGCTTGTTCGCGGTCAATATTCAGTTCCAGCCCCGGGTAATTGATGTCTTGGGGAATCAAGACGTCGCTGACGCGCTTTGATCCCTTCAACTGCAACGCAATGTTGCGCGCAATCGCATACCCCTCCTCCATGTCGTTATCGCTCACTTGAATGTCCAACGGAGCCGGTAAACCCTGGTTCACCACCGAATCCACCAGTCCTCCGGTCTGGAAATAGAGGCTCAATTCGGGAAGATCGGCCGCCAGTTTTCGCCGCAGGCGTTCCATGTATTCGTAACTCCCGATAGCATGGCCCTCTTTCAAATTGATCTGTACAAACGCGGTATGCATCGCGGAGTTGCTGGTGTAAATCGCGGAGATATCCGGGGTAATTCCTATGTTGGATACGATCATTTCCAAGTCATTTCGCGGAATGACAGAGCGGACGTCCTCTTCCACCCGCGCGATATATTTGTCGGTCACCTCCAAACGTGTGCCGGTCGGGGCTTTCAGGTTGATCACGAATTGTCCTGGGTCGGTGCGCGGGAAATAGGCGCGTCCCACGAACGGAAAGCTGACGGCCACTGCCAGGGCAATTCCTCCGAGGATGTACACCACGGTTCTCCCGGGTCTATCCAGCACGCGCGTCACAACCTTTTCGTAGCGCTCCAGCATTCTTTGAAAGGACGCGTTAAACCGGTGGACGGTGCGCGAGAGTATGCCGCCCGCCTTTTCATGCGCTTCTTCCCCGTGGGCCCCTATCTTGATGAATTGCGCGCAATACAATGGCACTACCGTTAGCGCGAAGATGTACGAAGCAAAGATGGAGAGGACCACGCCAAGCGCCAGATCGGTGAACAGATAGCGGCTCACTCCGTAAAAAAGAGTAACCGGGAAAAATACGATCGAGGTCGTGCAGGTTGCCGCAAGAACCGCGAGCGAAATCTCCATCCCGCCTTTTTCCGCGGCCTCCCGCGCCGATGCTCCCTGCTCCATGAACCGGAAAATGTTTTCGAGCACCACCACGGAATTATCGATCAAGCGCGAAAGAGCCAGCGCCAGACCGCCCAGAAGCATCGTGTTGATCGAACCTCCCATTCCGTTGACTACAAGCAGACAGGCCAACGCGGAAAGAGGAATGGAAAGCAGCACGGCAAACGTCGCTCTCGGGCTTCCTAGAAAAAGGAGAATCATCAAGCCGGTCAAAATCAGGCCTATGCCGCCTTCTTTAACCAGGTTTCGCAGCGCGGTCTTCACGAAAATGGACTGGTCGAACACTACCGCCGTTTTCAGAACGTCCGGAATATCCACCAGATGTTTTGTGGCTTCCTTCACGCCATTTACGATGGCGATGGTGTTGCTTCCGCCGCCCTGTTTCAAAATCGGAATGTAAACGGATCTCTGCCCGTCGATGCGCACAATGTTGGTCTGGATTGCGCCGGAGTCTTCCGCCTTTCCGACATCGGCAACCAGAACTGATCCGAGGCCGACGGATTTTAGAGGAATTTGATTGGCATCATTCGGAGTCGGCACCTGGCTGTTGGCGTAAATGTTGTAATCGCGATTGCCGATGCGCACGTCGCCCGCGGGCAAAATCAGATTGGAATTGTTAACGGCAGTGACCACGTCCATCAGACTGAGCTGATACGCCTCTAGTTTCGTGGGATCCACATAAACCTGGATCTGCCGGTAGGTTCCCCCGAACGGCTGCGGTACGGACGCGCCCTTCACGTTGGCCACCTGGTTCCGCACCTGGAATTGCGCTAAATCCTTCAATTCCGTTTCGTTCAGGCCCTCGCCCTTTAACGTAATCAGGCAAACAGGCAGGCTCGATGCGTCGAACTTCAGGACCACTGGCGGCAGCGTTCCCGGCGGCAATCGCCGGAGGTCCGCCATCGCCAGATTCGCCACGTTGCTCAGGGCCGCATTGGCATTCGTTCCCGGCTTGAAATAGATCTTGATCAGGCTTACGCCGGTCAGCGATCGCGATTCGATGTGATCGAAATTGCTCGCCAGCGTGAAAAACCGTTCGAACGTGTTGGTGATATCCGCTTCGATCTGCTGCGGCGGCATTCCGGAATAGAACGTTGCCACCACCACAACGGGAATCTTGATCTGTGGAAACAAGTCCACGGGCATCCGCGCGACCGTGGTCACGCCGACCACCGCCACCACCAGGCATATCATGATGATGAAATACGGATACGCCAGGGCGAACCTCGGCATTATTTCGCCTCCGCCCCGTCCGGACGGCTGGGATCGATTTCCTTCGGTGTGACCTTCATCCCCGAGCGGAATTCGTTCCGGCTTCCGACAACGACGCGATCCCCTTCCGTCAAACCGCTGCGCACCTCGACACGCGTGCTTCCTTGCAAACCCAGACTCACTTTCCGTTCTTCGAGAATATTTTTGGTGTTCAACACCAGGACGCTTCCTTCGCTTGCGTCCGCGCCCAATTCCACCGCTTCCAACGGCACGGTCAGAATGTCGCGCTGATCAGGCGGAGCCACGATGGCCTGCACGTACATCCCCGGAAGAAGGCGGCCGTCGGAATTTTGAAAGTCGATTTCCGTCTCCATTGTCCGCGTCTGCGGATCCAGCGCATCGGCGAACCGGGATACCTTTCCCACATAGTCCGCGTTCAGCGCCTGCACGTGTACTTTCACCGGATCGTTCAGCCGGATTTCCCCGGCGATCGATTCCGGAATCGGCAGCACCAGCCGCAACACGGAGATTTGCGCGATGCGCACCACCGGCGTCGATTGCGTGCTGGAAGCCGTGCCTGCGGCGATCAACGATCCCGTGTCCGCATAGCGCACCGTCACCACGCCCGTGAACGGCGCCACAATCCGCGTGTATTCGGATAACGCCGCATACTGCTTGGCGTTCGCCTCGGCCACTTCCAGCGCCTGCTGCGCCGCGTTCAAGGCCGCTTCCGCGCTGGACACCTGCGCTTCTCCTTCCAGATCTTTTGCCTGGGCGTTATCCACTTCCTGCTGCGCCACTAATCCCGCTTTCTGCTGCGCGGCCTGTTTTAGCCGCTCATACATGGCGTGAGTCGCCACGTGAGCAGACTTGGCGCGCTCCACGTCTCCTTGGGAACGCAAGATCTCCTGCTTCGAGCGCCGCACCGCGGCATCCGCTCCGGCAAGTTCTGCCGCCAGTTCGGGCACTTCCAGCACCGCCAGGGTTTGTCCCTCGGTCACGCGGGAGCCCACATCCACGTAAATCTTCTTGATGTAGCCGGCGATCTTGGCGTGAACGTCCACGTCCTGGAAGGGCTTGAATGCGCCGGCTAGCGTCAAAGGCGCGCCCAATTTGCCGCGTGAAACCTTGACCACAGCCGCCACCATTTCCCCGTGGGCCTTCCCTCCGGGTTCCGCGTCGTCCGCCTCCGTCTTTCCGTGGCGCCATCCGGCCCACAGCGCGATCAACCCCAAAAAGAGGAGGCCCGCAATTACCAACTTGCTGTTTTTTGACATTGCTTGTCCTTGTTACGACCGTCGTTCACGAACAATGCGAAGGGCTTATCCCCGCGGATGTCCGGAAAAAGAGAACCGGGAACACTTCTGAACTGGATAGGGGTGGAATATGCCGGCTCCTTCTAGACCGGGCCGGCATGCAGATCGGAGTTATGCCAGAGGTGGGGGCCGCGACCAGACTTCAAAAGCAATGTCCGACTGCGGTACTTCGACTTCTCGCTCGAAACCTCGGGCCACAAATGTTTCCGCGGACGCCATGACTTCTTTGCGATTCGATTCCAAATATACATCTGCTTGGGGAATATCGTCCTGAATCGGGCTGAAGTGTTGCAGTTCCGATGCGCCGACGGACGCGCGATTTCGCTGCAGCATGTGAACTTCAACCGCGCCGTGGGAGAAGCAGAGAACTGCGAAGGGATTGTAGAGCATCAACACCGCTAGGAGCACACACATCCACACACGCAAACTCTGTCTCCGAATTGGGTGCTTCTGCGCTGTCATTTTGCTTCTGCCTATCTCTTAACAGTAGTTGGAGTCTGCCTTGGGGTCAAGGGGATGCCTGCAGGCATGTGTCTTGTATCCTCACGGGGGAGGAGAAGGGGACCGGTGCCAGGGGTGCGCCGGTCCCCGAGGTAGGACCTTGAGTGAAGTTCAAACGTGCTGAGTATCGCAGTCCGGGGTCACATCCGAATGAAGGCCGTGTGAATTCTCGGTAACCTCGGAACTCAACCCCATGGTCGTCATTTCCGATTCCGGGCGGACGGTCAGCCCGCGGCCATGGCGCACATCCAGGCCGCGCACCCAGAAGATGATATCTTCGGCGATGTTCGTGGCGTGGTCCGCGATGCGTTCCAGATGGCGCGTGGCCAGAACGAACTGCATGCCGGGAGTGACCAGCGCAACGTTCTGCGTCATGTGTTGAAGCAGGTTCTCGAAGATTCGGTCGCGATATTGGTCAACAATGTCGTCGCTCTCCAAGACCTGCGCCGCCATCTCGGCGTTGCGGAAGATGAGCGCGCCCAGGCTGCGGCTAACCATCGAGCGGACGGCTTCGGCCATCGGGGCCAATTCTTCGGGCGGCTTGGCATCGGTCATTTCGCGCAGGGAGATGACGCGTTCCGCAAGGTTCACGGCGATGTCGCCGATGCGTTCGAGATCGTTGGTGATCTTCAGCGCGGCGACCACCAGGCGCATTTCGTCGTCGCTGAACGAGCCACGGCGCAGCAAGCGGATCGCGTGCTCGTCGATCATGATTTCCATCTCGTTGATGCGCGGTTCCAGGAGAAAGACTTCGCCGGGAAGAGCGGATGTGCGCGGATTGTCGAAGGCAATGATGGCGTCGAGCGAGCGGTTCATGGCGCTTTCGACCACGCGGGCCATGGAAATCAGATAGTTCACCAGCGTGTCGTAGAGAACCGCTTCGGTCAAACCGGCTGTTGGGGTCATGCAAAACCTCCGCGGCAAATCTGGGTGAAGCGCAACTGCACACCCTGCGAGGATTTTGAGCGGGAAATGTTACAGCGATGTAACAACGGAATGAATTAGAAGATAAGCCGCCAGCTAGGAGCTTTGCGAAAGATTGGGACGATTGGCACGGCCGCCAGTGGTGGAGGAAGCCGAGCGGGCGACGGCGCGCTCTGGATCAAAGAGTGGAACGGAAAAATGAAACCGGGAGCCTTCGCCGACTTCGCTCTCCACCCAGATCCGCCCACCGTGCACTTCGATGAGGTGTTTGGCGATGGCCAGGCCGAGCCCGGTGCCCCCGGCTTCGCGCGAACGGGCTGCGTCCACGCGGTAGAAGCGCTCGAAGATGCGCGGCTGGTCGGCGGTGGGAATACCGATGCCGGTATCGGAGACGGTGAACACGACGCCGTCATTCTTCAGCTCGGCGCTAAGAACAATTTTGCCGCCGGGCAAGGTGTACTGGATCGCGTTGTCGAGAAGGTTTTGCAGAACTTCCTGCAACCTGCGGGCGTCGCCGGCAACATCCGGCAAGTTCTGGGAGAGATCGGGGGCGAGTGTCAGTGAGAGTTCTTTTTCCGCGGCGCGATGGCAAGCGGTTTCGTAGCAGGATTCCACGAGTTGCGAGACCTTCACGGGCTGGATTTCGATTTCCAAGCGGTCCGCATCCATCTGGGAAAGCTTCAGGAGATCCTCGGTGAGGCGGGCAAGGCGCCGCGCATGTTCGAGGATGATGTTCAGGAAACGGCCGCGGTTTTGCGGGTCGTCCAGCGCTCCGGCAATCAATGTTTCCGCAAAGCCCTGAATCGCGGTCAGCGGGGTGCGAAATTCGTGGGAAACGTTGGCGACAAAATCGCGGCGAATGCGCTCGAGTTTGCGGAGTTCCGTAATGTCATGCAGCACGATCACGGCGCCCGAGTTGTCCCCGGCGCGAACAGAGGCGACCGTGGCCGCAAAGAAATGCTGGCGCAATGTTCCGGTGGAAATTTCCGACTCCACGCGAGGTTCCCCGGCAAGCACGCGGCGCACCGCCCCGATCAGTTCGGTCTGGCGGACGACTTCGAGCAAAGAACTTCCCGCCACGGGCGGAACGTCGAGGCCGAGAATCGAGGCGAAGCCGGGATTCGTAAACACCAGCCGCTCGGCTGCGTTTACGACCGCAACTCCTTCCACCATCGAGCCGAGAATGGCGGAAGAAAGATTGCGCTCTTCGGTCAGCGTCCGGATGGTGCGATCAAGGCGAGCGGCAGTCTGGTTCAGCGAGGAACCCAAAGCCTCCAGTGTGTCGCCGGTGCCGTCCGCGGGAAGCGGCCGGAAATCACCTTCAGCAACGCGCATCGAAAATTCGCGCAACCGCTCGACTCGGTCGGTGTAAGAACGCGACATCAGCAACGCCACGCCGCCCGCGATCAGGAAGATCAGCAGCGACCAGAGCCACAAGCTGGCGCGAAACTCGGCCAGCGATTCGTCGATTCCCTCCATGGGCAGCGCCAACCGCAGCACGATCGGCGTGCTGTCGGGAAGAGTTTCACGGACCGCGTAATAAATGAGCGGGCGCTTGACGGAAACGCTATCGCGGATGGAGCGGCCTTCGCCTTTCTGGAAGGCGTCGCTCACCTCCTGGCGGCCGGCATGGTTTTCCATGGTGCCGGTTTCGGATTCGGAGTCGGCAAGGACGCGGCCGTCGGACGCGATGATCGTCACGCGGGCGCCGCTCTTGGCGGCATCGGTAACCCAGCCGTGAAGAACGGAGATTTCGTCGGGAGTTTGTATGGGCAAAGAAGCGATGGGAAGCGGATGAACGCGGATGAGCAGAACGAGAGACTGCAGTTGACGGTAAGCATCACTCTCATAGCTGGCGCGGAGGGCCCGCTCGGCGAGAAAATCCACGGCCAGCAGGGCGCTCGAAAGGAGCGCCAGGAAGGTGAACGCGAGTTTCCAAAAAAATTTACGCCGCACGTGTCTCGAACAGATAACCTGCGCCGCGGACGGTCTTCAGGTGCAGGGGATTTTCCGGGTCGGATTCAATCTTTTCGCGCAGGCGGCGGACGTACACGTCCACGCTGCGGGGCGTCACGAAGCGGTCCGTGCCCCAGACGGCGTCGAGCAACTGGTCGCGCGTGAAGACGCGGTTCGGGCGAGAGGCCAGATAGTAGAGCAGGCGAAATTCCAGCGTGCTGAGCGGCACGGGCTTTCCGGAATGACTGACGCGATAGGAAGCGGGATCAATCGCCAAGCGGCCAATTTCGATGACGCGCGGCGAGTCGACGGGAGGCTCGGCCCGGCGCAGCAGCGCTTTGACGCGGGCGATCAATTCGCGGGGACTGAACGGCTTGGTGACGTAATCGTCCGCGCCCATTTCCAGGCCGACAACGCGGTCGGCTTCGTCGCCCCGCGCGGTCAGCATCAGGACGGGAAGGCGGTTCAGCGATTCGTCCTTGCGGATTTCGCGGCAAATATCCAGGCCGGACATTTTCGGGAGCATCAGATCGAGCAGAAGCAGATCCGGCGGCGTCTTTTTCAGAGTAGAGAGGCCGCTGGAGCCGTCGAACGCGGCGTTGACCTGAAACCCTTCGTTGGCAAGGTTGTAGCGGACGAGTTCGACGATGTCTCGGTCGTCTTCAATAATCAGTACGCGCTTCATGAGCGGATCTCGCGGAGCGGATCGCATCGGTAGAAGTGTACCGTAGGCCGCGTTTTGACGGTAGACATGGTGTTTGCGTTGGTCCCCTGACTGCCCTCCATTGTGGCAAGCCAGGGAGAAAGATGGGTGAAGGCCCGGTAACAGCTTTGTGAATGCGCGGTGAATGGACAGGAAGGAGGTTGAGGAAGTAAAGGAGGTAAAGGAAGTTTGTAGCGGCCGCCTTCCGAGGCGGGCGGGTTTTGCAGGTCTGATCCGAAATGACCAGAGGGGGTACACCCTCGGTTTTTTGGGGAAGAGTGCGGAAAATGCTGGGGAGACAGAAGATAGGCGTGATACGAAAAATGAAAGAGTGCGCAAGCGAATGAAAAGAAAGAGAGTCGAGATTGGAGATTGAGAGAAAAGAGAGAGCAAATGTCGGCGCGCCCCTCGACTGCGCTCGGGACAAGCCGACATTTTTGGAGGGGTACACCCCCCTGTTTTTGCGTAAGTAGGGGAAACAAAGAAGTTGCGGGTGAAGTTTTCGTATGTAGGGGAAAGAAAAGACTTAGAAGGTAGTCGGCTCGGGGTGTGGGAACGCGCAGGGTGAAAGGAGAAGGCCGCCCGCGCAAACATGAGAGATTATCTCAAGAGATAGCTACAATGTCAACGGTATTGTTTAGTACTGGAACGATTATGCGGCGAAAGGGTAACGGGGAAGCTCATCTATCTTGCAGCGCATGC
>DASYXF010000009.1:0-15233 GCA_035935335.1 Candidatus Acidiferrum sp. | reverse complement strand
GGAGCGCAGGGCTTCGAAACAGGAGTCGCACAGCTCAAGGCAGAGCTGGTCTTCGCTTTTTGGGTGGAAGGTGTGGTGGCATTCGTAACAAGTGGAGTAGGCCGGGCGCTGGCGTTGTTCCCTGACGTGGATTTCCGGATGGATTTCGAGCGTGTTCATAAATTCTCCCCCCAAGTTATAGGGGCATGCAAGATGCCAAGATGGGGCATTTGTTCAGGTTGCAGGGAAAGGACTTAGCGCTGGCCGGCAGGATGCGGCTGCGTGAATCTTCGCAGGGACCATGTTGGAATGCGCAGCGTTTTGTTTTTGAGCGCGGCGGCTCTGCCTCTGCTTTTGAGCTTGAAACGCCATCTGCGACATTAAAATCGGAGTGAACGGTTCACTGCTCAAAAGCGGGAGCAGAGCTCCCGCACTCCCAAAGGGGATTGCGGATAGGTCGCACGCGGCGGACAAAGGTTTGACGCGGGCGACGCAATCAGAGAAAACGTTTGCGTGCGGTATTCTGGTGGGCCGTATCGAGGCATCCGGTTTACTTGTCACAGAGGGAAGGATTTGTTGACGGGTCTGGGGGGAATTGTGAAGCGAGTTTTTTGGATTCTCGTCGGGTTGTTGCTGGTAGCTGGCGCCGTTGTGGATGGGCGCGCCATACTGAAGCGGCGGGCGGCGGAGCGCGAATTTCAGAATCAGGTGGAACTGGCGAAGGCCGAGAGCGAGCGTATCCGTGCCGAGGTTGTGCTGGCACAGGCAAAGAGGATGCCTCGGGGAGAGAATTTTGCCGGGGCGCTGCAACAGTTCGGATTGTCCGCGAACGAGGTGAACGAGGCTACAGCCGCCGCGCAACGCGCCTACAATTTGCGGCAACTTCGGGCGGGCAATTCGATGAGCGTCGGGCGTTCCGTGGAAGGCGCACTGCGGCAGATTGACTACAAGATTGACGCGGAGCGGATGCTGCATATCGTGCCGCAGACGCAGGGTTTTTCCGCGGAAGTAAGGGAGATCCCCACGCACACGGAGGTGGCGGTGGTCAGCGGCCGGCTGGAAGATTCGTTGTTCAATGCCGTGGAGGATGCCGGCGAGTCCGCGGAAATCGCCATGCGGATGGCGCAGATCTTCGCCTACGACCTCGATTTTTACACCGATCCGCGACGAGGTGATACTTTTCGTCTGGTGGTGGAGAAGAAGAAATACGATCACGGGGAGACAGCAGGCTATGGAAGGATTCTTGCCGCTGAGTACGTGAACGGAGCGAGGAAATATCAGGCGCTGCTGTTTCACGACCCGTCGGGGCGGCCGGCATATTACACGGCGGACGGGAAATCGCTGCAGAAGGCGTTTTTGCGGTCACCTTTGAAATTTGGAGCACCGGTGACTTCGCATTTCAGCAAAGCGAGGTTTCACCCCATACTAAAGACTTATCGGACCCACCTGGGAACGGATTACGGGGTGCCAACAGGGACGCCGGTGCAGACGATCGGCAGCGGGCGGGTGATGTTCGCAGGGCGCAAGGGCGGAGACGGGAACATGGTGCACGTGGCGCACAGCAACGGCTACGAGACGTACTACCTGCACCTGTCGCGGATCTTTGTGCATGCCGGGGAACGAGTGGAGATCGGCAAGACGATAGGGCTTGTCGGAATGACGGGTCTGGCGACCGGGCCGCACCTGGACTTTCGCATTTCGCAAAAGGGCCAGTTCCGGAATTTTGAAACGCTGGGATTGCCGCCGTCGGATCCCGTAAATAAGAAGGACTGGGCGGAGTTCGCCAGCGTGCGCGAGAGGTGGCTTCCGGTGATGGAGCAGACCGCTCCGATGCAGGCGCAAGGACAGGCCAGCGGCAACGTACAAGCAAGATAATCATTACCTCGGTCTGTGCCGACTCTCCCATTCTCGCGGAATTATCTGTATCAGCGCGCCCTGCAGTAACATCACATCTGTAACCAAGGCGGTTCCGACCTAAGAATGAGGTTGAGATCCGCACATGCCTAGGGAGGCTTCCATGTCCATCCGACCCGTAAAGAGACTCGTGAAATCGAAGCCGACACGCGAAGGGGCGGGTGTGCATCTGCGGCGGGCTTTCGGTTTCGGGAACACATCGGATTTTGATCCGTTTCTGCTGCTGGACGACTTCCGGAACGACGTGCCGGAGGATTACCTGGCGGGGTTTCCGTGGCACCCGCACCGCGGCATCGAGACGATCACCTACGTGCTGGCCGGAACCGTGGAGCACAAAGACAGCCTGGGGAATCACGGCGCGATCGCGCCCGGCGACGTGCAGTGGATGACCGCGGGCCGCGGGATTATTCATCAAGAGATGCCCAAGGGCGATGAAGTGGGCCGCATGCACGGATTCCAGTTGTGGGCGAATCTGCCGGCTTCACAGAAGATGACGCCGCCACGCTACCAGGAAGTGAATTCGCCGGACATTCCGGAAGTGACGGACGACGATGGCACCAGCGTGCGGATTGTCTGCGGAACATTCTGGGGCAAGAGGGGGCCGGTGGACGGGATCGCGACGGATCCCATCTACATTGATGTGACCGTGCCGCCGGGGAAGAGGAAAGTGCTGCCGGTGGAGACGACGCGGCATGCTTTTGCGTACGTCTTTGCGGGAACGGGGAAGTTCTGTAACGCTTCCGAGCCGCTTTCCGTGCCGACGGAGTCTGTAGGATGGTTGGATACCAAACCTCCCGCCGAGGCGGACAATCGTTCGCTGGTGCTGTTTGATCGCGGGGACGAAGTGATGGTGCAGGCGGGCGACGATGGGTTGCGCTTCTTACTGGTATCGGGAAAACCGCTCGAAGAGCCGGTGGCATGGTATGGGCCGATTGTGATGAATTCGCAGGCGGAGTTGCGCCAGGCGTTTGATGAACTGGATCGCGGGACGTTCTTGAAGGCGGAAAAGTAAGACTAGCGATAGCTGCAGCCGCAAAGCGGAAGCTTCGCCCCTTCGCCAAGCTCAGGGCAAGCCGCACTGAAAAGTTAATAGATGATGGGCATTTTGGAGAAGTCGGCTTCGGTGTCTTCGGTGACGCGGAGAATGAGCAAGGTGCGGTCGTCGTGGGGCTGGCGGCCGGGGCCGGTGTGCTCGTCGGTGGCTTTCACGATGCGTTGAGCCACTTTGTAGCCGGGATCGGCGGAGGAAACGGTGGAGAGAAGTTCTTTCAGCCGGTCAATGCCGTACTCTTCCTGTTCCTTGTTCATGGACTCGTGGATGCCGTCGGAGGCGAATACAACGACATCGCCGGGCACCAGCGCAAGCCTGACCTCGTCATATTCCGCTTCGGGAAGCAGGCCCAGCGGCATTCCGGCCACATTAATTTCGGTGACATCGCGGTTGCGGATGAGCAGCGGCAGCGTACCGCCGGCATTGGCGATCGTAAGTTCGCGGAGAGCAGCGTCGTAAACGGCGAATTGCATGGCGATGAAGCGCGCGTCCAGGCGAGCAGCGAGGAGACGGCTGTTCATCTGCTCGAGCATTTCCGACGGGGAAGCCTCGTTATCGTGGACGAGTTCCCGCAGAATGCCAATGGCGAGCGAGCCATAGAGCGCGGCGGCGGTGCCTTTGCCGGAGACGTCGCCGTTGGCGATGGCCAGGCGGCCAACACCGTAGGGAAGCAGGTCGTAGAAGTCGCCTCCCAGCTCGCGGGCAGGGACGTAGGCAGTAGCCAGGTCGAGGCCGGGAATTTCCTTCGCACCGCTCGGAAGAAGCTGCCGCTGAATTTCGCGGGCCGTTTCGAGGTCGTTGAGCAGCCGGGTCTGATTTTCGCGCGCTTCTTCGAACAGGCGGGAGTTTTCGAGGGCGACCGCGATGTAAGAGCCGAGAATGTTCAGCAGGCGCTCGTGCTCGGCGCTGAAGGCATGGGGCTCCGTGCTTTCCAGGTCCAGCAAGCCGACCAGGCGGTCACGCAGCAGGAGCGGCACGACCAACTCGGAGCGCACCTCGACGTCTTCATTTGTGGAGACGTACCGCGGATCGAGGCGCACATCCACAACGCGGATGGTGCGGCGTTCGGCAGCGGCGGCGCCGGTAATGCCCTGATGCAGGGGCATGTGAAACCGTGAAGGCAGAGCGCTTTCATAGCGCTGTGCGAAAACGCTTTCGAGTATCTGGGCGGATTCATTCCAAAGCATGACGGTGAAGACGTGGTAATTCACGAGCTTCTTTACGCGTTCGGCGATGCTGCGCAGCAACTCCTCCCGGTCAAGAATGGAGGTGAGTTCGTGGCTGATTTCGTAGAGGAGCGCGATGCTCTGGGCCTGCTCGGGCTGAGCGTACAAAGCCGGGGGAGCCGGATCGGCGTCGCCGAGGAGCGAGAAGGGAACTAGATTTGGCGACTTCTGATCCATGAAGAGAACCTGACTAAGACTTTAGATGATAAGCCCGCCGGATGGTTTCATGAAATGAGAAAAAGTCCCACAGGCAAACGGAGGGACAGCTCGGCGCCGTTTGGAAGATGAGGTGATAAACGTCAGATTATGCGGCGGAGGCGCAGAAAGGCCAGGGCAGCGAGACCCAGCACAACGAGAAGCAAGCTCTCAGGCTCGGGAGTGGAGACAACCGGCGGGTCCGGAGGTGGAAGGGGATTGGACGACGAACCCGGCCCGACAAAGAGAGGCGGGAAAATCGGCGGAAGCGAACCGCCGGGCGGCGTGCTGGCGGACGGCGGGAAGTAAGCCTGCGGAGGAGGCAGTGTGAGCGGGCCGGAAACGTCCCCAGCAAGGAGTCCGAGCGGCGCAGGATCCGGGAAGGCCACAGGAGCGGACATGGAGAAGTCAGACGGTTCATCTGGGGAAGCCGGTGATTTTGGCGTTTCCGAAATGCGATTGCCGCAGCGCCCTCGCGCGAGGTTGTGCCCGTCGGTCAAAAGGGTTTCGCCGGCATGGATGGTGACTTTGCGCCGAGTCCAAAAAATCCGGTTGCCGATTCGGTAGGAGACGTAGACCTCCTTGTCTTTTACCGCGTGGATGACACGGGCAGATTCCAAATCGAAGCCGGAATAGTGCTGGGCCACGAGCACCTCGTTCCGAACTGCCTCCCGAAGGTCGCGTGCGGAACGAACGCCGCCCGGAATGACCGAGTAAGGAAAAACCTTCTGCCCCCGAGATGGAGCGAAAGGAGATGCCCCCTCCGATTCGGAAGATGCCTGGTTGAGCGAAATCTCCGAAACGCCAGAAACGGAAGGGAGCGAAGACGCAGGGGATATTGGGAGGCGATTCGAGGATAGGGACCACCAGTACCAAAGGGCTGGAATTCCCACTACCAGAATAAATAGCGCGAGAAGTTGTAAGATTTTTCTTGTTTTACTCTTTTCGAGATACCGCTCTGCGTGCATTCGATTACCGAGGGCCCGTTTCCCTAAAAGTATCCAAAAGGTGATGTGCAACTAAGGTACCAAATGGTGAGGCTTTCTGGGCCGAATTTGTCCTGCCGGAGAAGGTTTTCTGTCTGAAGAGAGACCAAAGGACACTTCTTGTTCACAATAATGCGAAATATTTTGCCGTGCGGTGGCGTGTGCTTTTACTTCACTTCCCAGACGTCGCCTCCGCGGAGGAGCTTATTGAGGTTTCCGGGGCCTTTTTGCTGAATGATGCCGGCGACCTGGTCGTTGACCACGTCTTCGTAGCGGGGCAGGTCGTCCCAGGCGCGTAAAACGCCGATGGGAGTAGGGAAGCCTGGACGGCCTTCCATATGTGAGAGGAGGAAGGCATAGGAGGGGCGCGGGTGGTGGGCGTCGTGGACGATCAGGTCGGACTCGGAAAAACCGTTGCCGAGCGGGACGACTTCGATGTCGCCATCGGGCTTGCGGCGGATGCCTTTGTCGCGAGCCTTGCCAAAAACCAGGGGCTTGCCGTGTTCGAGCTGGATGACGTGCTCGCTGCGGGCGTCCTTTTCAGTGATGCCGGTCCAGGCGCCGTCGTTGAAGATGTTGCAGTTCTGGAGGATCTCGACGAAAGCGGAGCCCTTGTGAGCGGCGGCGGCGCGCAGGGTGTCTTTCAGGTGGGCCTGGAAGATGTCCACCGAGCGGGCAACGAAGGTGGCTTCAGCGCCGATGGCCAATGAAATCGGATTGAAGGGGCGGTCCGGGGAGCCGTACGGGGTGGATTTAGTGACCTTTTGAAATTCGGAAGTGGGCGAGTATTGGCCTTTGGTCAAGCCGTAGATGCGATTGTTGAAGAGCAGGACTTTTATGCCGACGTTGCGGCGCAGCATATGGATGGTGTGGTTGCCGCCGATGGCGAGCGCGTCGCCGTCACCGGTGGCCATCCAGACTTCGAGTTCCGGATGAGCGATCTTGATACCGGTGGCGACGGCGGGCGCACGGCCGTGGATGGTGTGAAACCCAAAGGTGTTCATGTAGTACGGGAAGCGGCTGGAGCAGCCGATGCCGGAGATGACCACGAAATTTTCGCGGCGGACGCCGAGTTCCGGAAAGACGGATTGGACGGCGGCAAGAATGGCGTAGTCGCCGCAGCCGGGGCACCAGCGCACTTCCTGGTCGGTCTGGAAATCTTTTCGCGTAAGAGGCGGTAGGGCGGTCGTGGTCATCAGAATCTCCTAAACTCCCAGCATCTCTTCGATTTTCTGTTCGAGTTCATTTTGCTTGAAGGGGCGTCCCTGAATTTTGTTGAGGCCGACGGCGTCGACCAAATACTTCGCGCGTAGGAGCCAGGACAGCTGGCCCATGTTGAGTTCGGGGACGAGGACTTTTTTGTAGCGTTTCAAAACATCGCCAAGGTTAGCCGGAAACGGATTTAGGTGGCGCAGGTGCAGGTGGCCGATCTTGCGGCCCTTCTCGCGCTGCTCTTTCACCGCCTGGGCCACCGAGCCGAATGTGGAGCCCCAGGAAACAAGCAGCAGGTCTCCTTCGGGATCGCCGACCGGCATTACGTTCGGGATGTCCTGGCGGATGGCCTCCACTTTTGCCGCGCGGATGCGAACCATTTTTTCGTGATTCAATGGCTCGTAGTTCACATTGCCGGTGTTTTCCTGCTTTTCGATGCCGCCGATGCGGTGTTCCAGACCCGGCGTGCCGGGAATGGCCCACGGCCGCGCCAGAGTTTGCGGGTCGCGCTTGTAGGGAAGGAAGCCCTCCGGGTTGGTCTCAAACTTCACCGGGATCGGAGGAATCTCGTCGGCTGTGGGAATGCGCCAGGGTTCCGCGCCATTCGCAAGATAGCCATCGGAGAGAATAATAACGGGAACCATGTACTTGAGCGCGATGCGGCTGGCTTCCAGAGCGACCCAGAAGCAGTCTCCGGGAGTGGAAGCGGCCAGCACGGGAATGGGAGCTTCCGAATTGCGGCCGAACATCGCCTGCAACAGGTCGGCCTGCTCGGTCTTGGTGGGCAAACCGGTGGAAGGTCCGCCGCGCTGAATATCACAAATCACAATGGGCAGCTCGGTCATGACCGCGAGGCCGATGGCTTCTGTCTTCAGCGCCATGCCCGGGCCGGAAGTGGTGGTAATCGCGAGCGCGCCGGAATACGCGGCGCCGATGGAGCTGGTGACCGCGGCAATTTCGTCTTCGGCCTGGAAGGTAAGGACGCCGAAATTCTTGTACTTCGAAAGTTCGTGCAAGATATCCGAAGCGGGCGTGATGGGATAGCTGCCGAGAAACAATTTCAAACCCGCTTTTTGCGCGGCGGTGACGAAGCCGATGGCCAGCGCCTGGTTGCCGCTAAGGTTGCGGTACGTGCCAGGGGTGAGCTGAGCGGGGGGAATTTCGTAGCTGATCTGGAACGCTTCGGTGGCTTCGCAGTAGGAATAGCCGGCCTTCAGGGCCAGTTTGTTGGCCTCGGAGAGCAGCGGCTTCTTGCTGAATTTGTCGTCAATCCAGCGGACGGTCGGCTCCATCGAGCGGTTGTAGAGCCAATAGCACATGCCGAGCGCGAAGAAATTCTTGCAGCGATCCATCGATTTGGCATCGAGGCCGAGATGCTGCAGGGACGCGCGAGTCAGTTTTTGCAACTCAACCGGAAAGACGCGGAATTTGTCTAGCGAATTGTCTTCCAGAGGATTTGACGTGACGTGCGCTTTGCGGAGATCCGCTTCCTCGAAGCTGTCGGAATTTACGATCAGGATGCCGTTGGCTTTCAGGTCCCCGATGTTTACTTTTAGCGCCGCGGGGTTCATGGCCACCAGCACATCCACGGAATCACCGGGGGTGTAGACTTCGCCGGACGAGAAATTCAACTGGAAGCCGCTGACACCGGGAACAGTGCCCGCAGGCGCGCGGATTTCGGCGGGGTAGTCGGGAAACGTGGCGATGTCGTTGCCATACAGCGCGACGGTGTTCGTAAACTGGCTGCCGGTGATCTGCATGCCGTCGCCGGAATCGCCGGCAAAGCGGATGACGGCTTGTTCAATCACTTCCCGCTTGGTTTTACCGGAAGGAATATCCATCAAAGTAGACATGATGCTGCGTTACCCCCGTCCTCGGGACTGCCCACCCTGGAGTCAAGGAGAGTGGTCCATCATCGGTGGGCGGTGCGGGATGCGGTCCGCGGGAGCGGAGGCCCCTCCGCCAGGAGCCGACAGGCTAAGAATAGCACACCGGTACATGGCAAGTGTGATGTGCGTCACGCTAGTTGGGTGAGGGCGAGCGTTTTGCATTGGCCAGCTTTGCCGAGCAGGCAGCTTCGAAACGCGTGTGGCAGTAAAGCAGCAGCCAGATGATCAATACTCCCGGGATCAGCGCGAGAGCTCCAAAGGCCCGCGTCTGCGCAAAAGATGCTTGAGACATTGTCCCTTCGGGAAGATTCAACTGCGACATCATGTCCTGCAAGTTGCGGTCGTAGCTTGGGCTGATCAGGGTTATGGTTCCGCTGACCATCCAGAAAAAGTACTGCCCCAGCACCAGGGGATAACTCCATCGCTTCAAGCGCAGCAGGCCGATTGCCCCTGCAAGCAATAGGCCTGCAGAAAGATAAAACAGCACGGCGCCGGCGGCACCGTGAAAACGGTAACCGAACAGAATCATGTTGACCGGAAAGTTCGTGAACGGCAGGAGCAAGGTGAAGCCGGCGGAGAATATGGATACACCGGCAAGAATGGCCAGCGGAAGCGGGCAACGCGGCTGGGGCGGAGCGGCGACTGGATCGACCTTCGAGCTTCCCTGGAGAAACTGCTCGCGCACAGCGCGCCGGTTGAACAGCCACAGCCACCAGATTCCAATAAGAAACTGAACTCCGTAAAGTGCCGACATCAATACGCGCAGATAAGGCAGACCCGCCGCGGATTCGGCGCCCATTTCCGGCAACGGAGCGAGCGATATAGACACCAACATGACCCCGGAGAAGGCAGCCATGACTCCGCCCCAAACCAGCATGGAGACACGCGCCCACTTTTTCAGACGCAGCACGCCGACACCGGTGAACACGCCAAAAATAGCCACCCCGGTGATGAGGCCCATGATCGCGATCAGCAGGGAACGAGCGGGCAGCGGAATCGCCGTTGCACCAGCCGGCGGAAGCATCGTTAGCCCGGCCATTGCGCCGAGCATCCCAAGAATTGTAAACAGGCTTATGAGGAGTCCGGCGATAGCCGCGGCAACGACCGAACTCGAAGGGCCGGAGGTGTTCATGGGCAAGCTATATACCATTTCCGCGGCCAGGACGATAGACCGGCGGACGCGGCGGGGGCGATTCGTTGCTTTGAGAAAGACTCAGACGTGCGGGGAAGCTTGCTCGGCCGGTTCTTCGAATTGGCGCTTCACCCCCGGTAGCCGGAAGAAGAAAATCCACCAGACGCTCACGGGGAACAGCGCGACAACCAGAGAAACGACAAGCAACTGCTTGAACGATTGCGACTCAGTTACGAAATGTTCGGGAATGAAGAAGGTTTCGAACGGGTGGAACGCAATTATGTAAAAGCAGAAACAGAGGGCAACGCCGGCCCACAGTAGCGCCGCCCTTCGGGCCCACGGCTTCAATTGAAAGAGCCCGATGCCGGTGCGAATTCCGGACGCAATCAGGAATAGCGGCACGGAAAACATCAGGAATAACGTGAAAGGATAGAGTTCGTAGAGACGCTTGCCGTGGGAAACCGGATCGGAATTCATTACTCCGAGGAAGAAAGTTCCCCAGACAAACAAGGCGGAAGTGCTGCCGAGGATGGCGAGAGCGGCGGCACAGGTAACGCCGGCGGAACGGCGCGTGGAATTCCAAACGGATTCAACCATGACTGGGAATAAGGAGAACACATGGGAAGAGGAGAGGAAAGGGTACGAAAGAGTGGGGTTTGCGCAAAACGGCACTTGACGTTCGCTTTCTTTTCGCCTAGAGTGTGACGGAGTTGGACAGGTCCTGCTACGGCAGAAGGTTGAGTACAAATGCCGCCCGAGCGAGTGGAGCGGCAGGCCGCGGAGGCTACAGATGGCGCTGACAAAACGGCAAAAGGAAGTTCTGGATTACCTGGTTTCGTTCGAAACGAAACACGGATACGCGCCGAGTTTCGAGGAGATCGGCAAAGGCTTGAAGTTGACGTCGCTCGCCACAGTGCACAAACACATCAGCACGCTGGAAAAGAAAGGCTTCATCCGGCGCGGCTACAACCAAAGCCGCTCGATTGAGATCGTGCAGTTGCCGAAGCCGGTGAAGGAGCAGGTAATTGAGCGGCGAATCCAGGAACTGCCGCTGGTGGGGCGTATCGCGGCGGGCCGGCCGTTGGAAGCGGTGGAAGAGCGCGAGACGATTTCCCTGGGCGATTTTGCACGCGGGGGAAATTCCTTTGTGCTGCAGGTAAAAGGCAACTCCATGATCGAGGACCACATCATGGACGGGGATTTTGTGGTGTGCGAGCAGACCCAGGTGGCGAACGCGGGAGATATTGTGGTGGCGCTGGTGGCGGGGGATGAAGCCACACTGAAACGCTTCTATCGTGAAGGATCCGGTAAAGTGAGATTGCAGCCGGCGAATTCGGAAATGGCGCCGATCATGGTTGCCGCCGGGGACGTGAAGATTCAGGGGCGCGTCATCGGAGTGCTCCGCAAATATTAAGGTAATCTCCTGAGGGAAAGCCGGGTGCTTCTGGGCTACACTGAAGCGATGCTGGCGACTCTCATCATTCATGGACAAGCCTTTTGAGCGGCCCGGTTCGCAAAGGCAAGTTCCGCCGTTGGTTTCGTGCGAGTTCCGCGGCGCTCGTGTTCCTCCTTATTGCGGAACTTCTTCTGCCTCCAGCCGGCTTCGGTTATGCGGTTCTTGCCCATCAAGCCTTGATTGATACTACGTGGGAATCACACCTAAAGCCTTTGCTGAAGGCCCGTTTTCCCGAGGCAACGGAAGAGCAGTTGAGCGCAGCGCAGGCGTACGCCTACGGCGGCTCCATCATTCAGGATCTGGGTTACTATCCGCACGGCAGCCACTTTTTTAGCGACCTGACGCATTATGTCCGCAGCGGCGATTTTGTGCTGGCCCTGCTGCGGGATGCGCAAAACGTGTACGACTACGCCTTCGCCCTGGGGGCGCTATCGCATTACGCGACGGACAATCAGGGGCACCGGTTGGCGACGAACCGCGCGGTGCCGATTCTTTATCCAAAGCTGAAAAGCAGGTTCGGCGATTTCGTGACGTACGAGGACGACACGCTGGCCCACGTGAAAACGGAATTCGGGTTTGACGTGCTGCAGGTGGCCAGGGGGCAATACGCTTCCGAGAGTTACCACGACTTCATCGGGTTCGAGGTTTCCCGTCCGCTGCTGGACCAGGCATTTCAGCAGGTTTATGGAGTGGAATTGGTTTCGGTTCTTGACGACGAGGACAAGGCGCTGAACTCCTACCGCCGCGATGTTAGTAAGCTGATCCCCCAAGCGACGAGGATCGCCTGGAGCCTGAAGAGCAAGGAAATCAAGGCCGATCAACCGGGGGTCACGCACCGGAAATTTCTCTACAACCTTTCGCGATCGAACTACGAGAAGCAGTGGGGCAAGGATTACCAGCGGCCCAGCCGGAAAGAACGGTTTTACGCTTTTCTTTACAAACTGCTGCCAAAAATTGGGCCGCTGAAAGTGCTGCAGCTGAAGACCCCGACGCCCGAGACAGAGAAGCTGTTTGAGGAGAGTTTTAACGCCGCGGTCCAGGATTACCAAAAGTTATTGAACGATGAACGGAAGGGGACGCTGCGCCTGGCCAACCTGAATTTCGACGTGGGCAGCGAGACATCGGGCGGCAAGTACCGCCTGAACGACGATGCGCACGCGCAACTGCTGCACCGGTTGGCCGGGAAGAAATTCGGCTGCGTTTCACCCGACTTGCGGGAAGAGATATTGGGTTTTTTTGCGAACGCGGATGCCCCTTATGACGGCAAGCAGGACAAAAAGACGTGGGATCGCGTGCAGGCAGAACTGGAATCGTTGAAAGAGATGGAGCCAGGCGCCGCGCCCGCGCATCCAACGAGTTCAGGGCTGCCCGCCAGCGTGAAAGTGCGCGCCGAGTAGGGTAGACTGCTAACTCCTTCGAGGAGCGAAGCCTCGAAGCATAGGACGCGCTTACTTGTGACCACAAAAGCCCCCAGCCTTCTCCTGGCCGGAGCACCCGACCCCAGCCGTGATGCGCTCGCCCAGATTCTGGCCGCCGCCGGCTATGTATTAGCCACCGCTGATTCCAACGAAGATGCCTTTCAGAAGATGCAAGGCGCACCACCCGATATTTTGCTGCTGTCTGCGGCTGGGGGAAGCGGTTCCTGCAACGAAGCGATTGCCGTGGCCAGGTCGCACAATGCGGACATGCGGATCGTAGTTTTATCCGCGGGCAGCGCGGCGGACCGGGCTCGGGCGCTGGATTTGGGCGCGGATGATGTGGTGGCGATTCCCTGGACCGAAAATGAGTTGCTGGCGCGGGTGCGCACGCAATTGCGGCAGAAGGGCGCCGTGGACAGGCTGGAAGAGAAGACGCGCATCGCGGAAGAAAGTTTTGGCGTGGCGCAGACGGCGTTCCAGGCGCTGGCGGTCACGGAAAAGATGACGCGCGACGCTTTTTCGCTGGAGCGGATTCTGAAGATCGGAGTGCTTTCTTTGTTCGGCCTGGCACTGATCATCAGCGGCGTTTTCTTTCTCTATTCGCACCGCGCGGAGAAGGAAACCAGAAGGGCGTACAGAGAAATTGCGCAGCTGGAGCGCAGTGTTCAGACCGAGGAGCAGTTGCTGGCGTCGGCCCGCCGCTTGCGCGACGATCCCTCCAACGCGGACATGCTGCAGCAGAAAGAACAGTTGCAGAAACAGAGCGAGGAACTGAAGAAAAAGCTTGCCACTCAGAATGACGGCGCATCCAGCGAGCTTCGGCGCCAACTGGACGAAACGACGAGCAGGCTGGCCAAGATCGAGGGGCAATCGCAGGCCGCAGAGAGCATTATTC
This sequence comes from Candidatus Acidiferrum sp., assembly GCA_035935335.1. Lineage (GTDB taxonomy): Bacteria > Acidobacteriota > Terriglobia > Acidiferrales > UBA7541 > Acidiferrum. The sequence goes on along the minus strand of DASYXF010000009.1, from coordinate 1,880 downwards.
GTGCGTACGCGCCGAGCGTCGGGCTTCTTCACGTTTCCGTGGCTTTCAACGATAAGTCGTCCGGCCGGCGGCTTCGCTACGGGGGAATGGACAGCGACGGTTCGCCGTTGAAAGACAGCGACGGGAATCCGGTTTACACGACGGAAGGCCGCGGACCGGAAGTGCGCGGCGATTTTTTTGGCACCGGATTTATCGTCGGAGAGGGCAAAATCCTGACCAATCATCACGTGGTGCAACCGTGGTGGGAGAATGAAGAACTGGCCGGGGCGATGAAGCAGGGGCTGGAGCCGGTGATCGCGGAAATGACCGCTTATTTTCCCGGCGAGTCCAACGGCATTTCCGTGAATATCTCGCAGATTTCGAAGGAAGCGGACCTGGCCCTGGTTCACGGGGACCTTTCGGAGTTGCACCGGCCGATTCTGAAACTTGACGCGAGCAAGGAAGCGGCTGTGAGCGGGGAAGCGCTGATCAGTGTCGGCTATGCCACCGGGTTGGACGCGATTCTGGCGCGCGCCGGCGACGACGTGGTGCAGCAAATCGTGAAAGCGAGCGCGGGGGATCCAAAGCTGGTGCTGGTGGAATTGGCGAAAAGGAAACTGATCCGGCCGCTGGTGACGCAGGGACACGTCGGCGATGTGCTGCCGGATAAAATTGTGTACGATGCGCAGACTACTTCGGGCGGCTCCGGCGGGCCGCTGTTGAACCGGCAGGGCGGAGTAATCGGAGTGACTTTCGCGATTGTAAAGGGGTTCGGCGGGTCGAACTTCGGGGTGCCGATTCGCTATGCCCTGCCCTTGGTGAAACACTAGGACTTGACAGCTCCTTGAATTCGCCGAACCTTATCAAACACGAGCAGTTCCCCTCGCGGTTTTTGCGCAACCGCCGGGATCTGATTGTGTATCTGCCGCCCGGTTATCACGAGCAGTCTGACCGCGCGTATCCCGTGCTTTATTTGCACGACGGGCAAAACCTTTTCGATGGCGCCACCTCCTTTATCCCGGGAATGGATTGGCACGTGGGGCACACCGCGGACCAACTGATTTACGAAGACCGCGTCGAGCCGCTGATCATCGTCGGACTTTACAATGCCGGCAAACAGCGGTTGGGGGAGTACACGCCGACGCGCGCGCCAAAGCTTGGCGGGGGCCGGGCGAATCGTTACGCGAAGTTTTTGCTGGAGGAAGTGCGGCCGTTTGTTCAGAGCCAGTATCGCATCGCGGAAGGGACGGAACGCACGGGAATCGGCGGGTCGTCGCTTGGCGGGCTTGTATCCTTATATTTGGGGCTGAAGCTTCCGAAAATTTTTGGCCGGATTGCGGCGCTGTCGCCTTCGGTGTGGTGGAACGAACGGGTGATTCTGCGCTTCGCGGCGGCGGCGCCGGTGCATCCACATCCACGCGTCTGGCTGGACGCCGGTACACGCGAGGGCGGGCGCACGGTGGAGGACGTTGAGCGATTCCGGGACGTGCTGCTTGGCAAGGGCTGGCAGTTGGAGAGGGATCTGCATTACGAACGTGTTGAGGGGGCGGAGCACAACGAAGCTGCCTGGGCGCAGCGAGTCGGACCTTTCCTCCAATTTTTGTTTCCCGCCGGTTAAACACGGGTATAATCCGCGCAGTTTATTGGACGGCACCCGCCGTGATGTTGCAGGAGGATTGCGCGGATCAGCCCATGACCTCGGATCATCCGATTTCTATTTTGTGTGTGACCTCTTATGAGAAGGGGCAGGACTTTTTGCGGGCCTGCAAAGCGCTTGGTTGCACGGTTTATCTTTTGACGGTTGAAAAGCTGCGCAAAGGGAATTGGCCGCGGGAAGCTATCGACGAGATGTTTTTCATGCCGGAGGAGTTGCCGGTGCAGGATTTGCTGAACGCGGTGAG
>DASYXF010000008.1:0-4770 GCA_035935335.1 Candidatus Acidiferrum sp. | reverse complement strand
ACCAAGATAAGCGCGGAAGAGGAGCTGGCCGTGAAGCAATTGCAGCTGTGCACGGCGACGCTGCAGACGCAAAACGCTCTGCTTCGGCAGAACAACCAGGCCATGGGCGACTTGATCCGGCGAAAACGCTAGACCCGCCTCCCGCCTTCGCCGCAAACCTGCGGCTACGGCGCGGCAGGCCCCTTCGTTCGGCTGAAGCTACGGCGGGCAGGCCCTACACGGGATCGGTGGCGGGTTGGCGTTGGTGCACAAAGCTGCGGCTGTGCTCTTCGGCGCCGCGCCAGAGGAGGAGCACGAGCGCCACGATCGTTACGATCTCGAAGCCAGCCAGCGCCCATTGGTAGCCGAAGCGTTCCCGCAAGGCATACTCGATGGAGTTGGTCGGCGCGGCAAACAATATTCCCAGTTGATACGCCATGCCCGGCATCAGTCCGCGCGCCGCGTCGGCGGCGAGTTCGTTCAGGTGCACGGGAATTACGCCCCAGGCCCCCTGCACGCCCATCTGCATAAACACGGTTGCCACGATCAGCACCGGCACGCTGCCGCCAAACGCCCAGAACGGCATCACCAGCAGGCACAGCCCCAGCGCCGCTATCATTCCCTTTCGCCGGCCCAGCGACTGCGAGAGCGATCCAAAAATAATCGCCCCAATCACAGCGCCTACGTTGTAAATCATGGCGATGTTCGCCACGCTGGATGGCGCTACCTTGTGAATCTCCTTCAAAAAGTCCGGATACAAATCCTGCGTGCCGTGGGACAAAAACATCATGAACACCATCAGCACCACCAGGTAGAGAAACCGTTTGTAGTTCAGCGCCACCACGCGCAGCACGTCGCCCATGCTGCCCGCGCGATGATGCTGCCAGGCTTCCGACTCTGGCACTTTGGTCCGAATGTACAAAGCCAGCAGCGCCGGCAGCGCTCCCAGCCAGAACATTGGCCGCCAGCCCCACGCCGGCAGCACAAAACGCGCCGCCATCGCCGCCAGGAGATATCCGATCGAATAGCCGCTCTGCAAAATGCCGCTCAGTATCCCGCGCCAGCGGGTCGGGGCCGCTTCCATTGCCAGCGATGCCCCAACACCCCATTCGCCGCCCATGCCGATGCCAAACAACGCGCGAAGAATCAGGAACACGGTGTAATTCGGCGCAAACCCGCAAGCCAACTCAATGATCGAAAAATAAATCACGTTGGCCATCAACGGAATTCGGCGACCAAAGCGGTCGGCCAGCAGTCCAAAAATAAATGCGCCTACGGGACGCAGCGCCAGCGTGGCCGTGGTGGTAAAAACGATGGCCTTTTTGGAAACCCCAAACTGGTGGGAAAGAGTGTCGTAAAGAAACACGATCACGAAGAAATCAAACGCATCCAGCGTCCAGCCGAGGAATCCGGCCAGCAAGGCATGGTGCCGACCCTTTTGGGGGAGTTGCGTGGTCATATTAAGAAATTCGCCAGTCTGCGGGCTTCGGCATCAGGCGATACAATGCCACACCACTCCCCCCACACACCAGCGCGAAAAATAGTCCCGGCCCCGTTCGGCCGAAGCAGAGCTGGCCGATGCTGAAGAGGGCGGTGTAGACAAAAATGCAGCCGATCAACCAGCTCGCAAGATTCTTTCCCAGATCCCGCGTTGCGTCGAGGTTGCCGCTCGCACGCGCCACCGGGCCCCAGCCGCGGACATCCGGGCGCACCTTACGGTAGAAGTCCAACAACGTTTGCTCCGGTTCGGCAGGCGTCAAAAGAGTGACGGCAACCCACACCAGGGTCGTCACACCCGTCGTGCACAACGTGGTCTTCGCGAACACAACAGGATCCGAACCTGCAAATGGCACCGGCCGGCCCGCGAGGCCCACCCACAGCGAATGGCTGTGCAAAGCCAGCGTGGTCACCAGCGCCGCGGCCATCGCCGAAATCTCGCTCCACGCATTCACCCGCCACCAATACCAGCGCAACAAATACACGCCGCCGGTGCCCGCGCCCAGTTCCAGCACAATCTTCCACCCTTCGCTCACGGACTGCAGTTGCATGGACACCCATGCTGCCGCGATCACCAGGAAAATCGTGGCCAGCCTTGACGCATTGACGTAGTGCGATTCACTTGCGCCTTTCTTCGCAAATCTCCTGTAAAAATCCTCCACCAGATACGAACTCCCCCAATTCAGCTGGGTCGCTACCGTGGACATGAATGCCGCCATAAATCCCGCCAACAAAATCCCGAGCAGCGCGTGGGGGGTGTGCTGCGTAGCCACCAGCATGTAGCCGCGTTCCGGCTGCGCGAGTTCAGGGTAAAGCACCACCGCGGCCAGTGCTGTGAGAATCCACGGCCAGGGGCGCAAGGCATAGTGCGCAAGATTGAACCAGAGCACCGAAAGCAATCCGTGGCGTTCATCGCGCGCGCTGAAAATCCGCTGCGCAACATAGCCGCCGCCGCCCGGCTCCGCTCCGGGATACCAGAAGGCCCACCACTGCACCGCCAGGTGCACCACGAAGGTGATCACAGGCAGCGTCCACAACGCTTCGCCGGTCAGCCCGCGCGAAAAATCAGGCAACAATGCCGTGATGTCACTCGCATGAGGTCCAGCCAGACTCCGCTTTGCCGCCAATTTTTCAAGCAACTGCGGCATCCCGCCCACGGCATGCACTCCATACCAGGCCACGGCAATCACAATCGCCATCTTCAGAACGAACTGAAACAGATCCGTCCACAACACGCCCCACAAGCCGCCGAGTGAGACGTATATTCCCGTGAACGGCATCAGGAAAAACACACAGATCGCGAGCGCCTTCGCGTCATTGATTCCGAGCGACGTGCTGATGATGTTCACCATCGCCTTCGTTACCCAGCCGAGAATCAGGCAGTTCATCAGCAATCCCAGGTACACCGCGCGGAATCCCCGCAGAAATGCCGCCGGCTTTCCGTGATAGCGCAACTCCGCAAACTGCACATCGGTGATCAGCCCGGAGCGCCGCCACAATCGCGCAAAGAGAAAAACCGTCATCATTCCCGACGGCAGAAAGCTCCACCACAGCCAGTTACCGGCCACGCCCTGGGTGTAGACCAATCCAGTTACGGCCAGCGGGGTATCCGCGGCAAACGTCGTGGCCACCATCGAGGTCCCGGCAAGCCACCAACTCACCTGGCGCCCGGATACAAAATAATCCGCAGTGCTCTGCGCGGACTTTCGCCGGAAATACAAACCCAGAATTAATGTGATAAGGAGATAGCCTGCGATGGCGGCCCAATCGAGTGCGGTTAAGGACAAAGTTTTCGTTTCCCCTGTTGAATCGAGCTTCCCTGATTATTGCGTGATGGGAGCCCGCGCGGCACGCCCCGGAAATACATTCTCGACCAGCTTTCCGTCCCGGAGCACCGGCACGCCGTTGACCAGTACGAAGGAAATGCCGGCGGAATATTGCAACGGCTCTTCGAAGGTGGCCTTATCAATAATCGTCGCGGCATCGAAGATAGTTATATCGGCATCGGCACCCACGCGAATGCGACCTTTGTTGCGGAATGCCGGCGCGCGTTTTTCCAGGCGTTGCGCCGGCATCAGAGTCATTTTGCGCAGCGCGGTCATCAGATCGAGCGCTTTTTCCTCGCGGACATAGTGCCCGAGCACTCTGGAAAACGTGCCTTGCCCACGTGGATGCACTTTGGCGCCGGTAATCGGCATGCCATCACTGCCAATCATAACGATGGGATTGCCAACCGCCGCGAGCGCCGCGCTTTCCGGAATCGCGTAAATGACTACCGCGCCGCCCTCCGCCCGGTATTTTTCGAACGTCTCCGAGGTCAGGCGCTCGCCCGTTTTCGCCCATTGAATGTCCTTGAAGGTGATCCCCATTCGCTCTTGCCAGCCGGGATCAAATAGCGCGGATTCCAGGCCCGTGCTCGCCGCGACATACGGATAGCATTCCGTAGTCACGTCGAGTCCCCTGCGCTGCGCGCCCTCGATCAACTGGATAAGTTGCGGCGTTTCCTTTAGGCCGATGCTGGTGATGTGCACTACATGGAGCGGGGCGCCCGTTGACGCCGCCGCGGCGATCACTTCTTCCACTGCCGCCATGCCGGTCGATGGCTCTCCGGTGCCGCCGAATCGCACGTGGACGTGCACTGGCGCTTGATAGTTTGCCGCGACCCGGAACATCTCGATGATTTCCTGATGGGTCGCTGCCTCCGTATAGTTGATCCCCATTCCGACGGCAAGTGCGCCGGCCTTCAACCCGGCTTCCATTGCCTGCTGCATGGATCGCAATTGTTCCGGAGTAGCAGCCTTGTGAGCGGCGGCACCCGTCGGCAGCCATTTTCCGGGATCGTTCATCACCCGCATGCGGATCGGGATGTGACCGACACTCACACCGAAATTGATCAGGGATTTTCCCTCGCGCCGGGCATACCAGCCGGGAACATCATCGGTGCCGACTTCCAGTTCCAGCGAGGTAGTTACGCCATCGTGAGCTTGAAACTCATAGTTGCGCGGCTCCTGACCGTGTTCGTGCAGGTCTATAAAGCCGGGAGCGACCACCAGGCCGTGCGCATCAATATTTTGCTTACCCGAAAGAGGTTTTTCAGAAATTTCCGCGATCTTGCCGTCACGGATACCAACGTTGCGCACCGCATCGAGGCCTGATTCCGGATCCATTACCCTGCCGCCCGTTATCACGATGTCGAATGCAGCCTGATCTGCCGCAAGAGCGGGAACCTTGGGAGTTCGCAGCCACCCGCTCGCCAGCGCCAGCACCGACGCAAGTAAGAAAAATGTGGTTTTC
>DASYXF010000007.1:0-1771 GCA_035935335.1 Candidatus Acidiferrum sp. | reverse complement strand
AGGAGCAGAACGCCACACTGCACGGTCTCGAGAAGGCCGCGCATTTCCGCGACAAACTGCTCACGGTCGCCGGGGTGCAAGGCGGAGGCCGAACGCGAGCGGGCAGCCTCTGTGGCGGAAACGGCCGCGGCGGCGAAGCGGCGGAGGGTGTCTAGAGGGACTTCGTCCTCGCTGCGGTACCCGGCGAGAAGTAGCGGCGAGTTCAAAGCGCCGGGCTCCAGCGCAAGTCCCGCGAGCCAGACCGAGGGGATGCCTTCCGCGGGAAACGCGCGGATGGCGGGCTGGCCGTCGCCCAGAACGCTTGAGGCGACGTCGCGAAGTGCAGTATAAGCGCCGGCAGCCTGGCTCTCCGAGCCTGAGAGCACGGTCCACTGCACCCCCGCGCCTTGCAGGGACGCGAATCCGGCAAACTCCGCGCCGGTATCGCGGACTACGAAGGTGCCAATCAAGCGAAGTATTTCTTCGGGTGAAGATTTTTCGGCGATGGCCCTGTCGATTTCCCCGCGAGTCTGCAGGGCATGTTGCGAAACGACGCACTGCTGACGCGAAGCGCCGAGTGAAAGAGCCAGGGCAATGATGCTCACCGCGCGTTCGAGAATCTCCCTGCGGGCCGAGATGCGCGATCGTTTCGAGCCAAGCATCGCGACGCCGAAAAGATGGCCTTCAATTTCGAGGCGAAGGCAGATGCCGGACCTGCAGCCTTTGAAGAATCCCGGAGGCTCCGGAGGAAATTCATGCTCCGCGAAAACGAGGGAACGGACGTTTGCCGGCGACTTCTCATGGAAGATGGCTGAGGGGTCCAAGCTGAGCCAGGCCGCAGGCGCAGGTTCGCCGGACTTCTGAGCAACTGTGCCGGTCCAGGACGTGACATTGCGGCTGGTTTCCACCCAAACCCCTGCGCGGTCGGCGCGGCTCAGTCGCAGAAGCGCTTCAGCGGAGGCGGACAGAAGCCTGGGGATGCTCTCCTCGTGGAGGGATATCTCCGCCAGCTTGGCCAGTGCCGCGGAATGCCGGCCGAGAGAATCAAAGACCGAGGCCCGAAGCGTCTTGCCCCATGGCCTCATGATGCCGGACCACAATCTCGATCTTTTTCCGGACATGGCCCGTCACCACCCACCACGGAGAATCCAGTAGCAGGAAAGAAAGACTGCTGTGGAAAAAACAATTATGTGGAGCGTGGCGCGAAGCGCGCGGTGCAGCCGGTATCTCTGGAGATAGTCCACTGGCATAGTTGTCACGAACACACCTGCACCAGAATTGCCATCTGTCGATTCTGGAAATTATGCCGTTTCAAGGAATTACGGTGGGTCAGCGCAATACTGCACATGCCCAATTTCCCACTCCGAAACTTCCACGTCCCGTATAGGAATTTCCGTGAGCAAAGTTGAATTGAAGGAAAACCTAGGTGTGCAAAATTGAACACTATTGGAGGTGGCGGGACTTCTCAGGACAAGCAAAGGGAGGGATTCGATTGCCTCCAGCCAGTTACCCGTCGAGGGGCGCAAAGCTGACCTTGTCGTTCGCTGACCCGGGGGTCAGAAAACAATTCCCCTGTGCAATTCTGGGCGCAACGACCGCGTCTCCGCCTTCAATGGATTCGGATTGACCGAACCTAATGAAGGGGGAATAACTGATTCCGGTTACGTCTGATTCTCCTTCGTCAAGCACTGATATTGTTTCAGTTTGCGATAGAGAGTCGTCTTTCCGATGCCGAGAAGGCGCGCAGCAACCAGTTTGTCCCCGCCAGCCTCTCGCAATGCGCGAAAGATGG
>DASYXF010000006.1:0-7329 GCA_035935335.1 Candidatus Acidiferrum sp. | reverse complement strand
TCTTGAAACTCGCTTGCGGCCTGGGGGCTGCGAAGTCGTTCCGGCCGCAGCCCGGTGGCAAAGTCCTGGTCACGGACGGACCGTACCTGGAGACCAAGGAACACATCGGCGGCCTTTATATATTGGAATGCGCTGACCTGGAAGAGGCGGTGGCATGGGCGCGCAAAGGCGTCGCCGCCACTCAGGGGCACATCGAGCTGCGAGAGATTTTCTTCGTGCCGTCAGCCGACTGAAGCACGCGAACGCCGGTAGATAAAAGGAGGCAGGACAATCAAATGAGAAAGCTAATCTTCGCGATCAACACGACCCTGGATGGCTGTGTCGACCACACCAAAGTAGGCGCCGACGAAGAAACCCACGCGTATTGGACCGGCGCTCTCCGAGAGGCCGGCCTGCAGGTCTTTGGGCGCAAAACCTATCAATTGATGGTTCCCTACTGGCCTGACGTCCTTAAAGATGCGTCCGCGACAAAATCAGATATCGAATTTGCCCATGCATTTGTTTCCACCAGCAAGGTCGTTTTTTCGCGATCGTTAGACAGCGTTGAAGACAGAAAAACCAGAATCGTTCGCGCAGACCTTCGCGACGAAATACTCAGACTGAAACAGGAACCGGGCAAACATATTTTGCTCGGTGGTGTGGATGTTGCTTCTCAACTGATACAACTTGGTTTGGTCGACGAGTATCGTTTTGTCGTTGGGCCGGCTCTTGTCGGAGAAGGCAGACGTTTGCTCGATCACGTCAACTTGCCGGGAAAATTGCAGCTAAAACTGATTGACTCGAAGTTTTTTAAATCAGGCAGCGTTGCGCTGCATTACGCGAAAGCGTGAGGAAACGGAGAAGAACCATGAAATACATCTGTTTGGGTTACTACGACAAGAGCAAACACGATGCCAGGAGCCAGGCCGAGCAAGAGGCGATGTTCGATGAATGCTTTGCCTACGACGACCATCTCCGCGCCAACGGCAACTGGGCCATTGGCGAAGCCCTCCAACCCGCCGAAACCGCCCTGACGCTCCAATGGAAAAACGGCAAAGTCGCCACGACGGACGGTCCCTTCATCGAAACCAAGGAACAGCTTGGCGGCTTCGGCATCCTCGAAGCGCGCGACATGAATCACGCCCACCAAATCGTGTCGCAGCATCCCTCCCTGAAATACGGCAGCGTTTGGGAGATTCGCCCGGTCGGCGACCTGAGCGAAATACGAAAAGCCAGCGAGCAGCGCCGCCGGAAAGCTGCGCGCTGAAAAGTCGAAGAACGGAGAAACCCGATGAATCGAAAGAAAACGTACGCTACGCTGCTGAGCGCGTTCGCGGTTGTGGCCGCTCTGATCGCATCCCGGCCCGTCGCAGCACAAGATACAAAAGAGCCGTATCCCACGATGGCCCCAATCGAGCAATATCTGATGGATCGCGACGCCGAAATCGCCCTGGCCCGCAGCGCTGCTCCGGACGCCATCTCCCACGACGCCTCGGTCATCGTGCTGACCCGCCACGGCTACGAGACCGCGGTCCAAGGCAAAAACGGCTGGGTCTGCTGGGTCGGACGCGGATGGCTGGCCATGTTCGACCACCCGGAATTTTGGAATCCCAAAGTTCGCGCCGCGGAATGCATCAATCCACCCGCCGTCCGCTCTGTTCTGCCGCACGCCTGCAAACGCACCGAATTGCTGCTAGCCGGCCACTCCAAACCCGAAGTCATCGCCGCAATCAAAGCCGCAATAGACAAAAAAGAATTACCAGCCCTCGAGCAGGCGACTGTCTCCTACATGATGTCGAAGGATTCTTATCTCACCGATTACGGCGGCCACAACGGCCCCCACATGATGTTTTATGACGCCGCAAAAGACGGCGCCGCCTGGGGCGCAAATCTCACAAACTCCCCGGTCCTCGGCGTGAATTACTGGTACATCTCCGCCGAAGCCTACCCACAACTCAAATCCTTCCCACCACTGTCCGTCTTCTTAATAGGAGTAGCCAAATGGTCCGATGGAACGCCGGCACCGAGCATGTAAGACCCAGCGGCATTCGATCTCATTGAGCTGGCGTATTGCCTTAAGGAAGCTTGTCGAAAAAGAGATAAACGGCAGCAATGCGGCCAGAAGGCACGCCTCCGGATTGGCGGACTGTTCCATCCAGTGACCTTCCGCCGGATCGGCGGCGAACCGGCAACTGAGCCTCCCCGTGTCCCGACCCCTACTACCTCTTTCGCTACCATTCCCTCCGTAGCCTTGCCTCCCATTTTTCCCCTGCCTCATAATTCTAAGTGATTCGTTTTCTGCGGGGTCTCGGGGCAACAGGTTGAATCAGCCGGGTGTGTGTAACTCCGTTTCACGGACATCTTTGAATTTTCGCGAGTGACCCACCCACTCCTTCTTCCCGTTACCTTGGGAATTTTTGCGCCCTGCGGATCAACCTGACTCGGCCTGAATGTCACCAAACGCGATCGCGCTCGGCTTGCTTCTCGGAACGCTCCTCGTCGGAGTGTTCTTCGCTTACATCCATTCGCTCAAGCGCCAGAACTATCTTCTCTACTGGACTGTCGGTTGGGTTCTTTACGCCCTCCACTATCTTTGCCCCGCGCTCTCCCCGTGGATCGGCACCAACGTCGTTCTCAGCGCCCTGAATCACGCGCTCTTTGGTTTCGCCGGCCTCTGCTTCTTCCTCGGCGCCCAACTCTACACCCACAAAAAACTTTGGTTGAAGCCCGCCATTGTCTTCGCCGTTTTACTTTCTCTCTGGTCCGCCGCCAACGCCTTCCAGATCTTCCAGGTCTCTTCGTTCATCCCCGCGGCCTTTATCTACGTAGCCGTCGGCTATCTTTTCTGGAACGAGAGCCGCCACCACGAAACCCTCGCGGATCGCCTCCTCGGCCTCGCCTTCTCTCTCTGGGGTGTCGTTTTCCTCGCGTTCTTTCTCCTTCAGTCCGCGCAAAAATTCATCGGTGATTCGATTCTCATCGTCTCCGCTCTTCCCGTCGCCTTCGTCTGCATGCTCCTGGTCATGGCCGTCTATGAGGAAGAAAAACGCCGTGTCGAGCGCAACATGCTCGCGCTCTCCAACCTCAATCTCGCCACCTCCAGTTTCGTCGGCGGGGAAATTCAGCGTATGCTCGCCCAGGCGCTTGACCGCGTCCTCGGCGTCGTCCGCCTTCCCTCCGGCGCCCTCTTTCTCCATCACGGCGACACCTCGGGCCCCACTTCCGTCGTCTCCGCCGGCATCCCCGATGCCTTTTGCAATGTCGCCCAGGAAGAAGGCCTCGACGACTACCTCGTCGGCCTCGTCTCCCGTCTCGGCGGCCTCCTCGGCTTCCGCGATTTGCGCGACGACAATCTCACCTCCCTGCAAAATGACGAGCCTCTTCGCCGCTTCCGCGAACTCGCCCTCAAACACGGCCTCCGCAGCGTCGTCGTCATCAGCCTTCAGGCCAAGGAGCAAGCCTTCGGCCTCCTTCTCCTCGGCACCCCCGATAACCGCCGCTTCACTCCCGCCGAACTTCGCCTCCTCCTTGCCCTCGGCCACCAGATCGGCATGGCCGTCGAAAACAGTTACCTTGTCCAGCAGACCTCCCGCCGCTCCGAAGAACTTCACGTCCTCAACGAAATCGGCCGCGCCTTAAGCTCCACGCTCAATAAGGAAGATCTCCTCCGCAAAATCTGGGAAGAACTTCGCCGCCTCTTCGACGTCGAAAATCTCTATCTGGCCAGCCCCGACCCGGTCCGCGACGCCATCAATTTTGAGCTAGAGATGATCGGCGGCGCGCGCATGCCGATGCGCTCGCGCCCCGCCGGGAATCACGTCACCGAATACATCATCCGCACCCGCCAGCCGGTTCTGATCCGCGAAAATTACGTCACCGAAATCCGCAAGCTTGGCATAGAGCCCATCCGCACCGCCGGTTCCTTCTGCGGCGTGCCTCTCGTCGCCTACGATCAGGCCATCGGCGCCCTCTGCATCTTTTCCGACCACGAGCGCGCCTTCGACGAAGGCCATCTCGAACTCCTCCGCGTCCTAGCCAGCGAAGCCAGCATCGCCATCGAAAACGCGCGCCTCTTTCAGAACGAGCGCACCAAGGCCCGCCACCTCAGCCTGCTCAATCTTATTTCCCGCGACGCCATCGCCACGCTCAATCCCGATGAAGTCCTCACCAAAATCACCGAGCAGCTTGAAAACGGCCTCAGCTACGACCACATCGGCATCGCCCTTCTCGATTACACCACGCGCGAACTGGTTATTCAGGCGGAGAGCGGCGCCCGTCGCGGCGCGCTCGGCCACCGCCTCTCGCTCGACACCGGCCTCATCGGCCAGGTTGCTCGCACCGGCAAGTCCGCCACTTATCGTTCTTTTCCCAATAATCAGACTGGCGCCAAGCCCGTTCTGCCCGACTCCGCCGCCGCCATGGGCCTGCCCATTTTCTACGCCGACCATCTCCACGGCGTCCTCTACGTCGAGACGCTCCACCCGGTGGACTTCTCCGAGGAAGAATCGCTGCTTCTCCGCACCCTCGCCGACCTCGTCTCCGGCGCTCTCCACAACGCTCTGACCTTCCAGAAAGCGCAGGAGCAGGCCATCACCGACGGCCTCACCGGCGTAAAGACTCACCGTTTTTTCATGGAAGCGCTTTCGTCGGAATGGAAGCGTTCTTCTCGCGCCAGCCGTTCCTTTGCCCTGGTGCTGATGGACCTCGACCGCTTCAAATTCGTCAACGATTTCTACGGCCACCTCGAGGGCGACCTCGTTCTCCAGCGCGTCGGCCAGATTCTCGAAACCAATTGCCGCCGCTCCGATGTCGTCGCCCGCTATGGCGGCGACGAATTCGTCATCCTCATGCCCGAAACCACCATGGAGCAGGCCCGCCAGCTCTCCTCAAAACTTCGCGGATGGGTCGCCGCCGATCCGCTTCTCCGCGAAAAAAACATCAGCGCCAGCTTCGGCATTGCCTGCTACCCGCTCCACGGCGCGTCGCCGCAGGAACTCATCCAGGTCGCCGACGCTTCCATGTATCTTTCGAAACATCAGGGCGGCAACACCGTCTCCACCGCCGACCACGTAGATCCCAACGAAGCCCGCCGTTGGAAGCGCGACGTTCTCGAAGCCTATCTCGGCGTCACTCTCAAGCGCCTCTTCACCACCGGCCCCGAAGCCTTCGAAGAAATCTATCTCCGCCTCCGCCAGTTCACCGATTCCCTGCCCCACGCTGAAATCACGCCAGAGCCGCCGCCCGACGGCCCGCGCGCCCTCCCCCAATCCATTCTCGACACTGTCACCTCGCTCGCCTACGCCATTGACGCCAAGGATCAATACACGCAGGGCCACTCGCAAAAAGTTTCCGCCTACGCCGCGCTTCTTGCGGAAGCCCTCGGAATGAATGAACTCGAGGTCGAGGAGATTCGCCTCGGCGCCGTACTCCACGACGTCGGCAAGGTCGGCATACCCGAAGCCATCCTTAACAAAAGCGGCCCGCTCAATCTCGAAGAGTGGGACACCATGAAGACTCACGTCACCTTCGGCGGAAAGCTTCTGGAACCCCTCGTGCCGCTCGCCCGTATCCGCGAAATGGTTTTGCACCATCACGAATTTTTCGATGGCTCCGGCTATCCCGAAGCTCTATCCGCGGAAAATATTCCCCTCGGCGCGCGCATCATCACCATCGCCGATTCCTACGACACCATCACCAGCGACCGCAGCTACAAAAAAGGCCGCACCGCCGATCAAGCCCTCAACGAACTCGAACGCTGCGCCGGCACTCAATTCGATCCCCAACTCGTCCAAGCCTTCGTCCGCGCCATGCGCCAGCTTCCCAACCCCATTATCGAAATCGCCTCCCTCCTCTCCCGCACCTCCTGACCCCGCCGGTAGCACAGGCTTCAGCCTGTGCTCTTGCTTTGTCTCCCGCTTTCTTGGTTTTGTAGGGCCCGCCGTCCGAGGCGGGCCGCTCTTCTCTTCTTCCGCAGTGCTCCTTCTTCCCTTGCGCCTAAGGCGCGCCAGACCTTAACCCAGCCCGCAACGGCTGGGTTCCCCACCAAAAAAATCCTGGTGCCGTAGGCGCGACACGCACGAAACCCTTCATTTAAACCAACACTCACCAACCCAAATTATAAATTTTGGAAAACGCCTCGCCGGCTAATTCTTATGCCAATCCAACGTAACTTTGCGCCCCATCTGAAACGCGCCCTTCGCCGTCATCAGCCCATCCTGAATCGTCCCCGTCAAAAAAATATTGTTCAGCACCGTTCCATCCGCCGCCTTGCTGTGCATTTCGATTTCCACCTCGCCCGATTGCGTGATATGCCCAGTCAGATTCATCACCACGCCGGTGTTCTTGCCCATCGGCCACTTGCCCGTCAACTGGCTGCCGGCCGCCGTGCCTTCGCCGTGAAAACATCGCTGCGGTTCCTTCCGCGTTTCCGCGAAACAAATCTGCCCCGAATAGATTCCGTCCAGCAGGTTGCTATGAACAGCAGGCGCCTTTGCTTTGCTGACCGGCGTGGGTTTGGCCGGAGCGGGCGGCTTCACCTCTGGCGCAACTGCCGCCGGCTCTGTTTTGTCTGTGCTCGGAATCGTCGCGGCCGCGGCCAGTGGCTGCGGAGCCGGTGCCGCAACGCTTGCGCTTGCGCTTCCGCCACCGCTCTGCTGCCGCGTCGTATAAGCCCAGAATCCCCCGCCCGCTAACACTACCGCCAACGCCGCCAACGCTGCGATCCACTTCGTATTCCCCCGCGGCACCAGCACCGGCTGCCGCGAAGGCAGCGGCCCCGTCCCCTCCGCGTCTGTAATCGAAAACGTCCGCACCGGCTGCGCGATATTCTTGAAATTCATTTCGCCCAGCGATTGGAACGACATGGAAAGCTTGTTGCGAATCTGGTCGTGCACCGTCCCCGAAATGCAAACGCCGCCCGGCTCCGCCGCAGTCTGCAGCCGCGCCGCCACGTTCACGCCGTCGCCCATCAGGTCCTGTCCCTGGATCAGGATGTCGCCCAGATTGATCCCGATGCGGAATCGCACCTGCCGGTTAGGGGGAAGCTGATCGTTTCGCGTCCGCAGAGCCGCTTGAATATCCGTGGCGCAGCGCACCGCTTCGACCGCGCTCGCAAACTCTGCCAGGATCGCGTCGCCGGCAGTATTGAAAATCCGCCCGTTGTGCATGGCCACCAGCGACTCGAAGACTTTCTTGTGCCCGCGGAAAACGCGCAGCGTCTGCTCTTCATCCTCGCCCATCAACCGGCTGAATTCCGCCACGTCCGCGGAAAGAATTGTTGACAGCTTTCGCTCCAAAAATTGCGCGCTGGGCGTATCGTATTTGTCGGGCATCTGGGCCACTCCCGGGGTT
>DASYXF010000005.1:0-14784 GCA_035935335.1 Candidatus Acidiferrum sp. | reverse complement strand
CAAGCGTTCAGATCGTCGTTCAGGCCCATGGTGATGTAGTGCGTGGGCGTTTCGGCGCGCGGCCACTTCAAATGCATGTCCTTGCGTACGATGAATTGAAACGTGCCGACGAGCGAAGTTTCGAGAGCGGTGATGTCCACTTCGCCGTCGCCCTGGCCGGCGTGGCCGTCGCCCACTTCAAAAAGCGCGCCGGGCGCGTGCACGGGGATGTAGAGCGTGGTGCCGGCGACGAGGTCCTTGTTGTCCAGATTTCCCGCCATTAACCACGGCGGAGCGCTGTTGAAGCGGCCCGCGCTTTCCGGCGGCGCGTCGCCCATGCTGCCGAAAAAGGGATGCAGCGGAATCTCAATGCCCGGCGCGAATTCTGCCACCATGCGCTTTTCATCCAACGGAATGATTTTGATTTTCGAGTAGGGATAATCGTCGGGAAGATAGCCGCGTCCCGCGCCGAAGGCGTTGTAAGCGTAGGGAATCGCCAGCTTGATCGCCAGGATTTTCACTTCCAGCACGTCGCCGGGTTCCGCCCCTTCGATGTAAACCGGCCCTGTAAGAATGTGCCCGCCGGGGCCCTTGTCCTTCACCTGGTCCGTGATATCGCGCAGCGATTGCTCCACCTGATCCGGCGGCACGCCCGCCTCTTCCAGCCGTTTCGGGCTGTTGGTAATCAGCGTCTGAATCTCCACCGTGTCGCCCGACTTCACGCGCAACACCGGCGCCGCCTTCGCATCGTAGTATCCCCACGCCACAGTCTTCGGCGTCGGCTTCAGCGTGTAGGTTGTCTGAGCCCAAATCTGGAACGACAGTGGAAAAGCCGCGAACAGTACCGCGAGCAGTATCCGCCTTTTCATCCGGCCTCCATGCCCTCTAAGAGTGCTTAGTGTATCTCTTCCGGTGTAGATCTAGCGATTGAGGATGGCTCGATTTTGCTGATATCTTGTTTTTGATAATGGCGCCGCACGAGCACGTACGAACCTAGGAATGGCAGCGCAAAGATAAGTATCAGGTCTACGGTAGGGTCTACAAGATTCCACGGCCAACGGGAACCCACGAGCGGAAAGAAAAAAAGGACCACAACCAACATTACAGTCATCGCTGGAATTGTGAAAAAGACGAACAGATAGGCCCAACGTCCCCAAACCCCGGAGCCGAACAACATCGATAGCGCCCCTGCTAACGCTAGCGGAGGTGACAAGTACGGGTGGAGGTAGGTACAAGCCTGTATGACGAGCAAAAACCCGCCTAAACCAAATGCCAAAAATCTGACCGCGATCCAAAGCATTTGCCGGAATCGTTTTTGCTGTTGAATAGGATGGCCCATGGTTCCGAAAACTACGGGTGGGTCATGTCTTCGGGTTTGACGAGGGCGTCGAACTCTTCGGCGGAGAGGAAGCCGAGCTTAACGGCGGCTTCTCGGAGGCTGGAGTGTTCTTTGTGGGCGGTTTTGGCGACCTTGGCGGCGTTGTCGTAGCCGATCCTGGGGGCTAGCGCGGTGACGAGCATCAGGGAATTGTGCACGTAGCTGTCGATGATTTCGCGGTTGAGTTCGATGCCTGCGACGCAGTGATCCACGAAACTGTTCATCGCGTCGGTCAGCAGTTCCACGGAATGCAGGTAGTTGAAAATCATCACGGGCTTAAACACGTTCAACTCAAAATTTCCCTGCGTTCCGGCGAAGCCGATGGCGGCGTCGTTGCCCAGCACCTGCACGGCAACCATGGTCACGGCTTCGGACTGCGTGGGATTCACCTTGCCCGGCATGATGGATGAGCCCGGCTCGTTTTCAGGAATGACCAATTCTCCCAGCCCACAGCGTGGCCCGGAGGCCAGCCAGCGCACATCGTTGGCAATTTTCATCAGCGAAGCGGCCAGCGTTTTCAGCGCTCCGCTGGCAAAGACGATTTCGTCGTGGGCGGAAAGGCTGGCGAATTTATTCGGGTGCGAACGGAACGGCAACCCTGTTAGTTCCGCGATTTTCTTCGCCGCGCGCTCAGCAAATTCGGGATGCGCATTCAGTCCGGTGCCGACGGCGGTGCCGCCAATCGCCAAATCTAGTAATCCGTCCATCGCCATGGCGATGCGCGCGCCATCGCGATCCAGCAGGCTGACCCATCCGGAAAACTCCTGCCCGACGGTCAGCGGCGTGGCGTCCTGCAAATGCGTGCGCCCGATTTTTACTACGTCCTTGAATTCTTTGGCCTTGGCATCAATCGTGTCGCGTAGTCGCTTCACGGCCGGCAGCAAACGCCGGGAAGTTTCCGCCGCGGCAGCGATGTGCATGGCCGCGGGAAACGTATCGTTCGAGGACTGCGACATGTTCACGTCGTCATTCGGGTGAATCGGCTTCTTGGTGCCCATTTCGCCGTGCGCAATCTGAATCGCGCGGTTCGAAATCACTTCGTTCACGTTCATGTTGGTCTGGGTGCCGCTGCCGGTCTGCCAGATGCGAAGAGGGAAGTGCTCGTTCAATTTTCCTGAAATCACTTCGTCGGCGGCTTGCGTGATCAGGTTGGCTTTTTCTTCGGAAAGTTTGCCCAGATCGCGATTGACCAGCGCCGCCGCCTTCTTCAGCACTCCAAACGCGCGAATTAACTCCGGCGGCATGGTGTCTTTGCCGATTGCGAAATGAATCAGCGAACGCGCCGTCTGCGCGCCGTAGTAGCGGTCCATCGGCACATCAATGCTGCCCATGCTGTCGGATTCGCTGCGGGTGGGAACGGACTTGGCGAACTGCGTGGCTTCACTCATGGCGATCTCCTTGAGTGCGATGAAGGATAGTGTAGCAGGAAGGGAGCGGCTGGTGACCCTTCGGCTACGCTGAGGCCCGGGGGGGTATTCTTTCGCCGAAACGCGCCGGGGTTCTATTGACACCGGTGCTTCCCCTGCTTAGGTTGGAGACTCCTCTCTTTGTGTTCGTTTGTTTCCCCTTTCCAGATTGACCGCAAGAACTTCGGGCGCCAGCCCAAGTGTCCCCACCCGCTTACGGCTCATCGTGCGCGACGGTCCGGCGCGTAAGGCCTCCCGTCACCTGCCGCATGTGGGTTAAATAAGGAGAGAGATGGATGCCGACTAAATGGTGGAATCGAGAGGGGCAACCCGGGACGATAGCATCCAAATATTCCCGCTTGCCGATGGAGAGAAAGGTCTGGTTGGGTTTTGGCGTGGCGCTGGCGCTGCTTGCGGTCGTCGGATTCACGGCCTATCTGGAAGTCGTAAAACTCCGTGAGAACGATGCGCGGGTGGACCACACCCACCAGGTGATCTCTTCCTTGCGCAGGGTACAGGCGCTGGTCGCCGACGCGGAAACGGGGCAGCGCGGCTACGTGATCACCGGGGACAAGCTGTTTCTCAGCCCGTACACCAACGCTGTGAATGAGCTGGATGGGGAACTCGCGACCTTGCGAACTCTAACGGCCGACAATCCCGCTCAACAGGACAGCCGGGTGGAGTTGCAGAAAGCTACCGTCAAACGTATTGCGCAACTCCGCGAGGTGCTGCTTCTTCGGGAAAGCAAGGGAATCTCCGCTGCCGGGCAGGAAATTCTGACGCTGGAGGGAATGAGAACCGACGACATCATCCGCCAGACCGTGCGGTTGATGGAAGAGCGCGAAAACCGGTTGTTGCAGGAGCGGGAACGGACGGCGCTGCGCACGAGTTTCTACAGCCGGAGCATTATCCTGCTGGGAAGTGCGCTGGCGTTCGTGCTCGTGGGCGCGGCGCTCTATCTGATCGCGCGGGATTTTGCGGGGACCCGGCGCGCCGGTGCCGCTCTAGCGGAGGCGAAGGAGCACCTGGAGCAGAGGGTGCAAGAGAGAACCATCGATCTCGAACGAAGCAACGAACAATTGGTCCAAAGCCGCGAGCAGTATGCGGTGACACTGGCGAGCATCGGCGATGGAGTAATCACGACCGATGCCAAGTGCCGGGTCTCTTTTATGAATGGGGAAGCGGAACGCCTGACAGGGTGGAGACGCTCGGAGGCAACAGGCCAACCGTTGGTTTCCGTATTCCAGATCATGAACGAGGAATCCCGCGAATCGATGGAGGACCCGGCAAAAAAAGTGCTCGAACTCGGCACCGTCATCGGGCTGGCCAACCACACGCTGCTGGTGAACAAAGATGGCTATGAGTTGCCGATCGCCGACAGCGGGGCGCCGATCCGCGACGCGCAAGGAAACATTCTGGGAGTGGTGCTGGTGTTTCGCGATTGCCGGGCGGAACGACAGAAAGAGATCGCGTTAGAGGAGCGCGTCGCGCTGCAGGAACAACTGGCAAAGATAGCGGAGACCGCGCCCGGGGCCATCTGCTCGTTCCTCCGGAGGCCGGATGGATCCTGCTATTTTCCCTACTGCAACGCCACGATCCAACAAATTTTCCCGCTTCCGGCCGAAACGCTCGGCCGGGATGCGTCGGGGATTTTCGAACTGATTCACCCGCAGGATGTAGAAAGAGTTCGCGCAACGATTGAGGATTCGGCAACGAATCTCACAACGTGGTCTTGTGAGTTTCGCGTCAACCACCCAGAGCGAGGTGAGATCTGGGTCGAGGGGCGTTCTGTCCCCCAGCGGCAGCCGGATGGCGTGCTGTGGCACGGTATTTTGCAGGACGTCACGGTTCGCCACACGGCGGAGGAACAGATCAAGGGTGGAGAAGCGCGTCTATCGGCGATCATCCATTCCGCGCTGAGTGGAGTCATCACGGTCGACGAACAGCAAAATATCATCCTGTTCAATCCGGCAGCGGAGCAGATTTTCGGTTGCACGGAAGCCGAAGCTTTGGGACGCCCCATGGATCAGTTCATTCCGCCACGCTACCGCGCCGCCCACCAGCAACACATCCGCAAATTCGGGGCCACAGAAATTGCGGGAAGAAAAATGGGCCAGAGGGAAGGGATTTTCGGATTGCGGAGGAACGGAGAGGAATTTCCCGTGGAGGCGTCGATCTCGCATGTGGAATTCGGCGGCAAGAAAATATTCACGGTGATTTTGCGCGACGTGACCGACGAGAAAAAGACAGAGGAAGAACTAAAGCAACAGGCCAGCCTTCTGGACCTGGCGCCGGTGGTAGTCCGCGACATGGATGGCCGCATCGTGCTGTGGAGCCGGGGCGCGGAGAAAATTTACGGCTACACCAAGGAAGAAGCGCTGGGGCGCAATTCCCACGAGCTGTTGCAGACTGAACACCCCATACCGTTGTGGATGATCGACCGGCTGTTGCGAACCGGGGGCGTCTGGGAAGGGGAACTGCGGCATCGTACGCGCGACGGAGGCTTGGTCTACGTGGCCAGCCAGTGGGTGTTATATCGCGACTCTCAAGGCACGCCCGTCCGCGTTCTAGAGGTAAATGCGGACATTACCGCGTGGAGGCACGCCGAAGAGTTGCAGACCCGCTCGCAAAAACTGGAAGCGCTGGGAACGCTAGCCGGCGGCATCGCGCACGATTTCAACAATATCCTGCTGGCCATCAACGGGAACGCACAGCTGGCGATGGCCGATGTTCCGCCGGACAATGCCGCGCGGCAAAGCCTGGCGGAAATCCTGAAAGCTGGGACGCGGGCCAGCGAACTGGTGAAACGCATTCTGGGATTCAGCCGGCCGCAGGAACAGAAAAAACAGGTTGTGCAGCTGCAGCCCGTGATTGAAGAGGCCCTGAAACTGATGCGAGCGACGCTTCCGGCGCGAGTCCAGTTTGCGACGTATTTCGCGGCGGACCTGCCGCCGGCGAAGGTGGACCCCGGCCAAATTCATCAGGTGATTGTGAACCTGGCGACCAACGCCGCGCACGCCATCGGAGAGAAGAACGGTATTGTAGATATCCGCCTGGACGTGGTGAACGTGAGCGCAGAAGACAGACAAGCCGCAGGAAAACTGGAAGAAGGGAAATACCTGCGTTTATTCGTGAGCGACAATGGATGCGGCATGGAGCGCGCCACGCTGAACCGCATTTTCGATCCGTTCTTCACCACCAAGAAACAGGGAGAAGGCACGGGCCTCGGCCTCTCTGTCGTGCACGGAATCGTTACCAGTCACAATGGCGCCATCGCCGTCACCAGCCAGCCCGGCGAAGGAACCGCCTTCCATTTATTTTTCCCGATCGCCACCGAAGCAGTGGAAACGGCCGCGGAAGTTCCCAGTGAACCCGCGCGAGCACGCAGCGAGCACATCCTATATGTGGACGACGAAGAGGCCCTGGTGTTTCTGGCGACGCGGCTGCTGGAACGACGAGGTTATCAAGTGAGCGGATTCACCAACGCCATGACCGCGCTGAACCAGTTTCGCGAGAATCCACGGGACTTTGACGCGGTGGTTACGGACCTGTCGATGCCGGGCATGTCCGGCTTCGAGTTCACGCAAGGCATTCATCAGATACGGGCCGATATCCCTGTGTTGCTTACCTCCGGCTATTTGCAGGCAGACGACCAGCAGAAGGCCGAAAGCCTCGGCATCTGCGAAACCATCCAGAAACCCGCCACCGCCGACAAGCTGGCGGGGGCGCTGGAGAGGATATTTTCCGAGCAAGCAGAGCGGGCGCACAGCGCGCGGCGCTAGATTGCGGCGGTGGCGCGGCGATAGCTTGGATAGACCGGGGTACAGTTCGGCGGGTTCTAGTACTGTGCTATTCCAGGACAAAACGAAGAAAGATTCTGGGGCACGCGACTTTTCCTGAAATTCGGGGTTGTGGGGCGCAAGACTGAGGAGATGTCCATGTGTGCCAGAGTGCTCGCACGGGTGTCTCCCTTTTGACCACGGCTCTCTCGCCAGGCCGTTAGCGGAAATCCACAATTGGGAGGAAGTCATGAAACGTCTCATCGTTTCTTTGGTGAGCGCTGTAACGCTACTGGTGTTGGCAAACGGGGTCCACGCGCAGGACCTGCTGGTGCCGGCTGGGACGCTGTTGCAGTGCACTATGTCGGAACCGAATTTCTCGTCGGCGACGGCGTCGGTGGGGGATCCGGTGTTGTGCCATCTGAAAAGCTTTCAGGAGTTCGGCCGCACGGTGTTTCCGCGAGGAAGCATGCTGGCCGGGCATCTGGAAGAGGAAAAGGATCCGGGCCACTTCATTGGAAAAGGCTACCTGAAGATCACGTTTGACCGCGTGATCGTGCCGTCTGGCGATATTCCGCTGCCAGCGAAGGTGATCGCAGCGAAGGGCTACAAAGTGGACAAGCAGGGAGACATCAAAGGCAAAGGACACCCCAAACGCGACGTCGTCGAGTGGATGATTCCGCCGCTGTGGCCGTGGAAGGTGCTGATGCTGCCGGCGCGCGGACCTCGGCCGACACTGAAAGGCGAAGAGCCAATGCAACTGCGCTTGATGGACGATATCGTGGTGCCTCGGAATCTCTCGGCTTCCCTGGCGGTGCCGCGCAATTTGTCGGGGTCTATCGCCGCGCCGAGAAACATGCCGGTATTGCTCACGCCACCGAGCAACGTGTCGGCTGCCGCCAGCCATCCGGACCGGCCGCCGTACGCCTCCTCTAATATTCCCAAGCCCCTTGGGAATATGAACGTACCGCAGCCCGGTGTCACGCAGGAATCGGCGATAACGGAAAAGCCCGCGGTCGTTGCGGACGAGAAAATCATTCCAGCGGCGATGACCCTGAACGCAACCACGCCTGCGGCCGAATTACCGGCGGTTCGGGTGACCACGCTGGTGCTGAAGTCGAACCAGGTGCTGGAAGTAACCAAGTACCGGATCGACAGCAGCGTGGTGACCTATCACGAACTGAATGGCTCAGTTGGGGCCGTGGACACAGACCAGATTGACTGGCGGCGGACCACGCAAATGACCGCGGAAGTGCGCTCGGTGGATTTGCCCGTGGTGGCCCGGCAGACGAATTAGGCAGAACAAACTAGGCGGAACAACCGCAAAGGTAACGTCCGGATGTGGAGCGCGACCGCGCGAGCGCGGAATTGTGTGCGCGAAAACCGCATAAAACAGGGCGATTTTGAGGCTTTTATTTTATAAACGTAAAAAACTTGATACTACACTGACCGCGCGCGGTTATTAGCCAGTTCAACACACCCCCCTCGCTCGAATCTTGCGGACGCACTAACCCATCAGCAAACTACGATTACAGGTTCAGTACTCCTATACCTGACGGAGACTCGGTTCTAATTTTGTCCCTGGGTTGGTGGGGTGGATCCCAGGCGATGGGTCGGAACAAGAGCGCGAATCGAGAGCCCGAGCGGGAGTAGCGACCTGGCAGAACAAAGAGAGCAAGGCGGGGATCGCGCACCCTGACCAACAAAGAAGAATGAAGAGGTTGAAAAACGATGGCTAGGAAAAGCTTGGCACTGTCTCTGCTCGGGATTGCAGCCCTCCTTATCAGCGGTTGCAGCGGCATCAAAGGCGGCACCACCACCGGCGGGACGGGTGGCGGCACTGGCGGCGGGGGCACAGGCGGCGGCACTGGCGGCGGACCTTTTACCGTTGGGGGCACCATCATCGGCCTGAGTGGATCAGGCTTGATTCTCACGGACAACGGCGGCGACCCGCTGACCATCACGCAGACTGGCACCTTTACCTTTACTTTCAAGACCGCAGTTACTGGAAACTACTTGGTGGCCATCCAACAGCAACCCTCGAACCCGGCGCAAACTTGCAGCGTCGCGAATGGGAGTGGCACGGCGGCTGCAAATGTCGTCACGGTGCAAGTTACCTGCGTCCAAGTGTTCAGCGTCGGCGGAACTGTTTCGGGCTTGGAAGGCAGCGGACTTGTGTTATTGAACGGAACTGACAGCGTTACGGTGGCTGGCACCGGGAACGTCAACTTCACTTTCCCAACCCCTCAACCGAGCGGGGTTACGTACACGGTGACGATCAAGACCCAGCCCTCAAACCCCGCGCAGAATTGCACAGTCGCGAACGGCACCGGAACTGTGAACGGCAGCGTGACCAGCGTTCAAATTTCGTGCCCGCAGCCGAAGTTCCCGATTGGCGGCACCGTCGTCGGGTTAGTCGTTGGCCCAGGCGATACCATAGAATTGCAGGACAACGCCGGTGATAACCTATTCGTCACTGGCGACAGTGTCTTTACCTTTCCGACGCAATTCACCTTTGGCACAACCTACAATGTGGACCTATTTTTGCCCCCCTCGAGCCAGACGCAAGGGTGCACCGTATTCAATGCCACGTCTGTGGTCAAGGGGATCGTTTCCAATGTGCTCGTGGATTGCCAGCATAACGATTGGGCCTGGATGTTCCCCGGGACAGCAACCCCCCAGATCAATACCTACGGAACCGCCCAGCTGCCTACCTATACGGGTGGAACTCCCATTCCGGCGCCACCGTTTGTAACCCCGAACGCGAATACACCGGGCGGTAGGGACTTCGCCATGGCTTGGACCGACAAGAATGGGAGCCGCTGGCTGTTTGGCGGTTTGGGCTTTGAAGTCACCCATTCCAGCACGGATGGCATACCTGGTTATTTGAACGATATGTGGGTCTGGCCAACGATTCCAAGCTCAGGACGGGATGATGGCTGGTGGCTGCCGGGCGGATGGATTCCTGCCAATCTGCCGATCATCCACAACGCCCTCGGCAATACCTACACAGCCGACACAACCTCGCTTCAACTGAAGGGGCTCGGGGCCAACTACGGCACTCTGGGTGTGGGCGTATCATGCGCCTCAACCTCTTCCTGTACCCGGCCCGGCTCCCGCTGGGGTGGCATCACCTGGACCGATAGCGCGGGCAATCTCTGGATGTTTGGCGGCCAGGGTGTGGACGGATCGGGAAGCATTTCCCTTCTTAACGATATCTGGGAGTTCGACCTCACATCTGGTCCATGTTCATTCGACACGGGAACAGGAACCGGCATTTTTACGAACTGCCAGTGGATATGGAGGGGAGGCTCAAGCACTGGGAATCAGGCAACGATTGGCACTTTTCCGGGTGGACGCTGGGGCGCAGCCAGTTACACCGACTCCGCCGGAAATGTTTGGATGTTTGGTGGGCAGGGCTTTGATTCCACAGGCAACGTCGGGCTTCTGAACGATCTCTGGGAATTCAGCGCCGGCACATGGACTCTGGTTTCCGGCACCACGACAGGCAACCAAAATGGTGCGTACCCCGCTTCGGTCGGAACCGGCGGGGCAGCCTTCACACCCGGTGGGCGCCAAACGGCGGTCCTGTGGGTCGATTCCACCGGAAAGATCTGGCTCTTTGGCGGATTCGGCCTGGATTCCCAGGGCACCAGTGGTGGCACCGGACAGATTGGATCGGTCCTTAACGATCTGTGGAGCTTCGATCCGGGAACGGGCCAATGGACCTGGGCTTCCGGCAGCAACGTAGCTAACCAGAATGGCGTATACGGAACGCAAGGTATTTCGAACGCCGCAACCAATGCTGCAGCGACGAACGTTCCTGGCGCGAGATGGGGAGCAGCGGGCTGGGTCAACCCCGATGGCAATCTGTTCCTCGTTGGAGGCTTCGGATACGGTTCCCAGAACACAGTGCCTACCGGCTTCCTAAACGACGTCTGGGAGTATCAGCTGAGCACCGGCGAGTGGATTTGGTGGAAAGGTTCAATCGATGTGAATCAACCCTCAACTTACATCTCAACTCCAATCAACTACTTTCAGCTGAGCTACACCAATAACGCCATTGGAGCGCGGCGAGGCGCGGCGCGCTGGCTACCAAACTCATCCGGGTATGTTTACATGTTCGGAGGCGAAGGTTACGACTCTACGGCCGGAGGTCCTTACGGCGCACTCAACGATGTCTGGCGGTACCTGCCGTTTCCGACAAACTAGGCCAGACCGACGGTTTGCGCCGTGGTCCAGCGAACTGAGTTTGGATAGGGAACTCACAGTTTAGTTTAAGACTGCAAGCAGCCGGAGATTCGAAAGAGTTTCCGGCTGTTTCCTTTGTATTGTGTTGGACCTTACGACCGCTGCGGGGCCGCGAACAGGGCATCATGTATAATTAACGGCAGGGGAATCAGCACAGAATGGGCCTGGCACGGCAAAAAGGGAAAGCGTCGGCGGGAACGCGGCGCAAGCGGAAGCTACGGTTTTACCGTACGCGGCTGCGCGAGCTGAAGATGATTGGGAAGGCGCTGGTGTCCACGAAGCACCCGGTGCTGGTGCACATCATCCCGATGCGGCGCTGCAACCTGGATTGCGGGTATTGCAACGAGTTTGACGACGTGTCGAAGCCGGTGCCGCTGGAGGAAATGAAGCGGCGGCTGGATACCCTGGCGGACATGGGGACTTCCGTGATTACCATCAGCGGCGGGGAGCCACTGATGCATCCCGACCTGGACGAGATCATCCGGCACATCCGGATGCGGGGGATGATTGCCGGCCTGATTACCAACGGATTTTTCCTGAACAAGGAACGCATCGAGCGGCTGAACGACGCCGGGCTGGAGCACCTGCAGATCAGCATTGATAACGCCGCGCCGGACGAGGTATCGAAGAAGAGCCTGAAGACGCTGGACGGGCGGCTGGAGATGCTGTCCGAATGGGCGGAATTCCAGGTGAACATCAATTCGGTGCTGGGCAGCGGGGTGAAGAATTCGGAGGACGCGCTGACGATTGCTCACCGCGCGCTGGAGCTGGGGTTTACGAGCACGGTCGGCATTATCCATGACCACGACGGGCAGTTGAAACCGCTGGCGGAGCGGGACCAGGAAATCTTTGAAGAGATTATGACCCTCGGGAAACGGTCCTATTCGCGCTTCAACCAGTTTCAGCACAATGTGGCCAGGGGCCGGGAGCATGACTGGAAGTGCCGGGCCGGTTCGCGCTATTTGTACATCTGCGAGGACGGGTTGGTGCACTGGTGCTCGCAGCAGCGCGGTTATCCGGGGATACCGCTGGCGCAATACACGGCGGAGATGCGCCACCGGGAGTACCTGACGCACAAGGGATGCGCGCCGAGGTGCACGGTGAGTTGCGTGCAACAGGTGGGGATTCTGGACAACTGGCGTTCGCCGCAAACGCTGCAGCCGATGCCGGCAGTGGCGCCGGCGAAGAGCGATCTGGTGCAGATCGCGAAGTAGGCGGAAGCAGGAATTTGGAAAGGGCGCTCCACTGATTGGGGCGCCCTTTTTGTTTTTAGGAGTTGCTGGCTGCGAACACGGCGAACCGGCACCGGTTGACGATGCGCGGTGTCTTTTCAAGAATATGGGTATGCCAAAGTGTGCGATCGAGATCGAGAATCTGTCGATGGAATACCCGTACGGGTTCCTGCATCTGAAAAAAAAGAAGTCACTGGAAGACCTGACCATGAGCGTCGAGGACGGCGAGGTCTTCGGCTTCCTGGGGCCGAACGGGGCGGGGAAGTCGACGACGATTAAACTGCTGATGGGGCTAATTTTTCCGACCGGAGGAACGGCGCGGATCCTGGGGAAACCGATCGATGATGTTTCGATGCACGGCTCGATCGGGTATCTGCCGGAGCAGCCATATTTTTACGACTATCTGACCGCGCACGAGGTGTTGGACTATTTCGCCCGATTTCACAACTTGAAGGGTGGCGACCGGGCCGCGCGGGTGGAGGCGATGCTGAAGAAAGTGGGTCTCGACACCGCGAAGAAAATTCAGCTGCGAAAGTATTCGAAGGGCATGCTGCAGCGGGTGGGTCTGGCGCAGGCGATTCTGCACGACCCGCAAGTGGTGGTGCTGGATGAGCCGATGTCGGGGCTCGATCCACTGGGCCGGCGGGAAGTGCGCGACATCATCCTGGAATTGAAGCGCGAGGGCCGCACCATTCTTTTTTCCACGCACGTACTTTCCGACGCGGAAATGCTCTGCGACCGCGTGGGCGTGATTGTGGGCGGAAAGCTGCGCGGCATCGGTGCGCCTGGCGAATTGGTGGATATGAAGGCGCAAGGGATGGAAATCCTGTTTGAGCTTTCAAGCGCGGCGGCGAGCCTGCCGCTGTTGGCAAGCGCGACGCGGACCGGCGACCGGTACCGGGTGCAACTGCCAGAAGCGGATTTGTATCCAGCGCTTGACGCGCTGAAAGGAACCGGCGCGCGAATTCTGGCCGTTACACAGATCAAGCCGACACTGGAGGAATATTTCATGCACCTTGTGGAAGCCGACCGGGCGCAGGCGAACGCCGTTGAGGTGAGCGGCAAATGAGAAACGTCCAGACGGTGGCGGCAAACACTTTTCGGGAAGCGGTGCGCGACCGCGTGCTCTACAACCTGGTTTTCTTCGCGCTGCTGATGATCGGCACGGCCATTCTGGTGGGGCAAGTTTCCATCGGCATCGAGCGCGACGTAATCATAAGCCTGGGGCTCTCCGCGATTTCCGTGGTTGGCATTTTCATCGCGATGTTTCTGGGCGTGGCGCTGGTTTCGAAAGAGATGGACAAACGCACACTGTATGCGTTGCTGGCGAAGCCGGTAAAACGGTGGGAATTTCTGCTGGGCAAATTCTTCGGCCTGGTGATGACGCTGACGGTGAATACCGCGGCGATGGCGGCGGGGTTATACATTGCCTTGTGGAGCGTGGAGCGCGCCTGGTTGGCAAGCGACATCTACATCTTGACCGCGGTGTACCTGATTCTGCTGAAGCTGGCGCTGATTGTGGCGCTGGCATTGCTGTTTTCGTGTTTTACCACCCCGTTTCTGGCCGTCCTGTTCACAGCGGGAATGTACGTGGCGGGATTGCTGGCCGGCGATTTGCGCACCGTTCACGGGGTAGAGCTTGACCCTAGCGCACTGCGGTGGATGCGCGGCATTTCCTACGTGCTGCCGAATTTCGAGAATTTCAACGTGATGGGCGCGGTGGTGCATGGGCGCGGGGTTCCGGGCACGTTTGTCTGGCAGGCGACGCTGTACGCCGTCCTGTACACGGCGATCGTGCTGACGGGGGCCGCCATTGTGTTTTCGCGGCGCAATCTGAAATGAGACGGGGAGCGATTACCGGAACCATCCTGGGGGCGACGCTGCTTGCGGGCTTTGTGTGCGCGTGGCAACTGCAGGAAAGAATCGACACCGAACGGAGAGAGTTGAATTTTGACAGCGATGAATTGGCGATGCGTTCGCCCGCGGCAATGAAGCGGTTGAGCCTGGAATACGCGCCGCTGATGGGAGCGATTTACTGGACGCGGGCGGTGCAATACTTCGGCGAGAAACACGCCGCGAACGATTCGAATCTGGGCGAGTTGTGGCCGTTATTGGACATTGCCACGACCCTCGATCCCAATCTGATCATCGCGTATCACTTCGGCGCGACGTTTTTGAGCGACGCCCCGCCGCGTGGCGCGGGGCAACCCGATCGAGCGGTGGCTCTTCTGGAGCGCGGCTTAGCAGCTAATCCCGACCACTGGAGGTTTTACCAGGATCTCGGGAACGTCTACTACTTCGACAAAAAGGATTACCTGAAGGCCTCACAGGCGTTTGAGGCGGGAAGCCGGCTGCCGGGGACCCCGGTGTTTATGAAAATCATGGCGGCGAAAATAGCCGCGGAAGGCGAGTCGCTGGAAACGTCCTACGCGTTGTGGCTGAACATTTATCAGACGGCCACGAACAGGGATATACGGAAAAACGCCGATGATCACATGCGGCAGGTGAAACTTGAAATGGATGTGCGCGCGCTGGATCAGATTGAGGATAACTACGAACGGCAAACAAAGCGACGCGCCACCCGCATGAAGGAGCTGGCAGACGCGGGGCTGTTGTCGGAGCAACCGGTGGATCCCGAAGGGTTCCCATACGTGCTGGGGCAAGGGGGCCGGGCTGAACCGAACCCGAAGAGCCCGCTGAGAGAAGAATGGATGAAGGGAAAGAAGCAATGACGTAAGGAATGGCGGGAAACTCCGGAT
>DASYXF010000004.1:0-9505 GCA_035935335.1 Candidatus Acidiferrum sp. | reverse complement strand
TGCCGGGTTCGATGGTGCCCATTTTGTCGGACCAGCCCAATAGTTCGGCGGCGGTGGTGGTTGAGGTGCGGATGGCCTGCATCGGGGTCATGCCGTATTTGACGTAGTAGTCGAATTCGAGGGCCTGGTTGAGGCCGCGCCAGTCGAAGCCTCCGGCATCGGTGCCGAGGACGATCTTTACGCCTTTTTTCAACGCCAATTGGAACGCGGCCTTTTCGGTATTCACCATTTTCGTCCAGTTCCCTGCCCGGCCCGGAGCGACGTATGCGCCGACCATGATCGTGGGCACCCAATAAATCCCGCGGCGAGCCATCTCTTCCATTTGCGGCTCGGTGAGGCCGTCGCCGTGCTCGATCGAGTCCACGCCGGCTTTCAGCGCAGCGGCGATGCCGTCGCTGCCGATGGCGTGGGCGGCAACTTTGTGGCCCAGGCGATGGGTTTCGTCCACGATGGCTTTGGCTTCTTCGTCGGTGAAATTCACGTGGCTGTGGAGGACGACGCCGTCCGGGCCATAGAAATAACCGTGGTCGGAGTAATACTTGATCCAGTCGGCGCCGAAGCGGATCTGCTCGCGCACGGCTTTGCGCGCTTCGTCGACTCCATCCACGTATTGCACGCCCTGAGGGATGGTGATTTCCCACGAATAACCGCTGGGGCCATACATTCCGGTGGGCGTCATGGCGCGCGTGGAGACCTGCATGTGCGGGCCGGGGATTTCACCGTTGTTGATGGCGTGCTTCACGTCCACGTCGGCGTACATGGCGCCTTCGGTTTCGAGATCGCGCATGGTGGTGAAGCCATGCGACAACGCGATCTGAGCGTTGCGTGCGCCCAGAATCGCGCGATACGGAATGGATTGCTTCAGGAGTTGCGCGTCGTACTCTTCCTGAGTGATGTCGCCCTGCAGCAGCACGTGAGTGTGGGCATCAACGAATCCCGGCAGCACGGTGGCTTTTGAAAGATCGATGACTTCCATTCCGGGAGGAGGAGCTCCACCGGGAGTGACACTGACAATTTTGTCGCCTTCAACGAGGATGAGCGCGTTGGCAATGGGCATGTCACTCTTACCGTCAATCAAGCGGCCGGCGCGGATGGCCAGTTTTTTCGGCGCGGGCGCGGGTTTCTCCTGTGCTTGGCCAAGCGAAGCGCAAAAAACAAAAGCGACAAACGTGCAACGGACGAGCCGCGAGTAAAAGGAGTTCATTCCGGCCTCCAGGGCGCGGCAACGATAACAGAATTGCAGGCGGGAAAAAAGGCGAGCGCTTGGAAAATGAGCGAAGAAGATGTCGCTTAAAAAGGAGACGGGCCAGCCGCTCTCTCAGGACGGCTGGCCCTTTGCTTCACGATACAGATTGGGGAACCACCCAGGTCAAGATGCAGTTCCCAAATCTGTGTGCTCAGCGAAACAGAAGCAGGAGCAACTTGTCAGGAAACCGGCTGTGAATCGGGACGCCGAATCGGCCGGCGCGCCAGATCCTCAACCGAAGCAACGCTGCGGCGCACCGCCAAAAGCACCGGGTTCCGGCTGGCAGCCAGTTGCGCAACGCCCGCTTCCCAAGTCTTCTGCGCCATATACAGCGTCGCGATGCAGATACCAATCACAGCAAAACCAAGAATGAAAATCGCGAAAGCCGCCAGCAGCTCACGGACGAAATAGAGCTGCATCGCCGCGATAATCCCCAGAAACCACCAGATCCATTTACGACCCTTGTCCCGTTTGCTCATCCTGACCCGCCCCTCTTCCTTACACAGCCGGTGAAAGTTGGACCACGGCTCTGAAACGACCGACGCTACTTGGATGACTGTCCCTGACCAAAGGGTCCAAGCTGCGTACCTGTCCCATTAGACAGGAGGGGGGCCTAGAGGGAAATGGTACAGTAGCATCAAAAATGGAGGGAAACGAAAATTCTAGTACGCCCAGAACGGCTCAGGAATTGCTGTAACTTATAGATTGCAGGTGTGTTACCGGAATCAGCGGGAAGGGCATAATTTTCGTCTTAGATTCGGGTACTGCCCTGTGGAAAAACCTGACCCAAGGGACAGGGGACAGGTGAGGTCCTGACCCAATTCGGCCCGGTTCGCTCCCTCAGAATAGGCTGTCGGAAAGCATAAAAAAAGACCCTGGATGCCCAAGTCGGGGCCGCCGGGGTCGGATAAATGCCAATCTATGTCGACCTAGGCCTTCTTGATGAGGCGGGTGATCCATACGAGGATGACCGCGCCGACGAAGGCGACAATGATCGCTCCAATCATCCCGCCGCCGGGCCAAATTCCGATCATCCCGAACAACCAGCCGCCGATCAATCCGCCGAGTAAGCCCAGGATGATGTCCACGATTACGCCATAGCCACCGCCCTTCATTACTTTGCCGGCCAACCAGCCGGCAATAAGGCCCGTCACAATCCATGCGAGAAAGCCCATACGAAGTTCCTCCTTGGCTCCAAAAGGAGCGACGCCAATGACCCCAGGGCCGGATTGCTACTGTTTTCCCTTACCCCAGATAACACGCAAACCGGTGGAGAGCAACAAATCGTTTGCTTTCAACCCGACCGGAGGATAGCTGATATAGCGGTCGCTGAATGTGGATTGCCAGCTCAGCCATTTCTTCATCTGGGTGCTGACGGTGGAATCCAGCTGGAAGCGGTAGTCGCCGGTGTGGGAGAGGTTCGGATAGAAGGAAAAGCGCTCGGTGAGAGCGGTGCGCTTCGAAAGCTTGGTGTCAAACTCCTCGCCCAGGACGGCTTCGGCGCTGTTCTGGACGGAGGAGGGCACCAGAAGCAAAACCGGCGGAGGGGCCGGGTTGGTCGTATTGTAAGCGCCAAAAGAGTCGCGGTCGTAGGTGATGCCGCCGAAGAGATCGAAGGTCGTGTTGGCCGTTTTGATGAAGTGGTAGCCGAAACCGCCACCGAAGACGCTGCGCAGATCGAGGTGCTGCAGTTGGTTGGTCTGGAAATCGCCCAAGGCAAACACGAAGAGGCGCCCCGAATGGATGTTCAAGTCGCCGCGAACACCGGCATCGAGGGCGTTGGCGGTAGTTACGCTCGGCGGCACCGAGCTGTTGTTCGCAAAGATGTAATCACCGTATACGGTCAGCTTGTCGCGGGGTGTTTCGCGGATGGCCTTGGCGGCGAGGGTGAAGCTGGCGGTTTCCGAGTTGCCGCGGGTGAGGGCCAGCCCGGTGTCCACTGTGCCGTTCCAAAAATAAGTGAAGCGAGGATGGGCCATCCTTTCGGTCTGGACGTCGAAGGTGTGCTGCTCGGCGTCGTTGCGGACCGCCACGACGGCTTCTTTGGCAGCAATCGCGGGCGTGGGAGCGGTGGGAGCTCCCGCTACAACGAACTTTCCGTCCTGGGTGGTGACTTTGCCGGAGAGTCGGGTGCCGTCCTTGAGCGTGATGTTGATGTTGTCGGAAGATTCGATATCGGTGATAGCGTCCCACCGGATGGTGACGTCGCCGGCGAACTCGGACTTCAACAGGAGCGTTTTGCCGTCCCCGGATACAATTTTCCCGGTTAGGCGGTCGCCATTTTTCAATACGACTTGATCCGCGCGTGCTGCGAAGGCTACCAATAGCAGCCAAATGAGACTAAGCAGAATGCGACGCATCGGCGTCCTCCTGAACAAAGCATTTACGAAGAACCGGCTGCTTCACGTGGGCGGCGGAAAGCGCTCTTCTTGTTCAAACTCCGGGTGGGGGCTGAAAGTCTAATGAAATTGCGGGAAGCCTGCAATTCGTTGATGGAGAAAGGAATGCTGGCCAGCGGTTTGAGGTATCCCGTATACTAATTTATGTAACGGGGTGAGCCTGGGGCGCGCATTCCGCGTGCGCGAGATTGGCTTCAACGTCCGGGGGACGCGGCCTTCCCAACTCCAACTAAATGAGTGAGTCCGGAATATTTCCGGCCGCTGCGGTATTCCAGATACGGAGATTTCTTTGATGATGCCTTGGCAATCGGGAATAACCCAGAGACTTCTGGTTCTGATGCTTTCCTGCGGGTTGGTGATGGGAGGTGGTTGTTCCAAAACGGAACCAGCCGCCACAGGTTCCGCGGCACCTGGGCAACGGGTTGGCTCTCGCCCCGTGCTGGTGTTCATGACGGATTTTGGGACCGCAAACGATGCTGTAGCCATTTGCAAAGCCGTGATGTTGGGAATCGCGCCGGACGTCCGGATTATGGACATATCTCATCAGGTAACGCCGTTTTCGATTGAGGAGGGGGCGCGGTTTCTCGCGGGCGTGACGCCTTACTACCCGCCGGGAACAGTGTTTGTCGGCGTGATTGATCCGGGTGTCGGAACGAACCGCAAAGCGGTGGTGGTGAAATCAAAGAAGGGCCAGTATTTTGTTGTACCGGACAACGGGCTGGTTTCGCCGGTAATCGACCGTGACGGCCTGGAATCGGCGAGGGAAATTACGAACACCAGTTGGATGATTGGGAACTCCATATCTTCCACCTTCCACGGGCGGGATATTTTTTCGCCGGTTGGGGCGCATCTGGCGGCCGGTTGGGATTACACCTTGGTCGGGCCGGAAGTGCAGCAACTGGTGCGGCTGACTCCAAAGACTGCCACCGTCACCGAGAAAGGCATCGAAGGCGAGGTAATCGCACTGGATGATCCATTCGGCTCGCTGATCACAGACATCCCCGGCGAGGAGTTCAAGAATCTTGGGTACAAAGTGGGTGACCGGGTAACGATCCTGTTGAACAAGAGACCCTTCACCGTGCCCTACACGAAAACGTTTATGGACGTGCCCGTCGGCGATCCTCTGTTGTACGTTGATTCGCGCGGGCGGGTCGGGCTGGCGTTGAACGAACGTAGTTTTTCCGCGGTGAACAAAATTACGCCTCCTGTGCCCATTTTCATTCCAAAAAAGGGCGCGCCGCTCGGAGGAAAGTAATGAGCGAGAGCTGGCACAGGTGCCTCCGGCTTTTGCTGCCGGTCGAGCGTAGTATTCGTCTATACGGGCGATGTAGTGGGATGCGGTGGTGTCGCCGCAGGGGTTGTACCGGCTGAATCCTTCCGCCGGCGGGGGAAATTATCATGGGGCAATTCAAGCTGCAGGGGGGCTGCCTCTGCATGGATTCCATCATTCCAATGATGGATCCCGAAAGATAAAGGAACAGGTCATGAACTTACGGAGAGCGGTTGTTTCAGGGTTGCGGTTGGGTTTGGTGTTTCTATCCGTACTTTTGATCAACGCAAATTTCACGAATGTGGCGGCGCAATCTTTTCGCGGCGCGATCCGGGGTGAAATTACGGATGGGCACGGATTGGCGGTGCCGGGGGCGAAAGTGACGGCGCGGAATCTGGGCACCAGCGAAACGCGCGAAGTAACCACGGATGCGGATGGCGAATATCGATTTGTGGAATTGCCGGCCGGCGAATACGAGGTGTCGGCAATGGCGCCGGGCCTGGAGGAAGCGCATGTAGGCAACGTGCGAGTAAGCGTTGGAGTGGAGACTATAGCGAACGTTTCTCTCAGCAAGGTAAAGGGCGGTTCGGAAGTTGTGAACGTTGTGGAGACAGTGCCGCTGGTGGAAACTTCGAGCACGACACTTTCGCAGGTGGTGGACCGGCAGTTGGTGCAGGAGTTGCCGCTGAACGGGCGGGATTTCGGCAAGCTCGTAGCACTGACTCCGGGAGTGACCGTGGAAGGTTCGGGAGTGGCCGGTACGGAAAAGGGCTTCGGACAGTTCAATATAAACGGCAATCGGGACCGCTCCAACAACTACACACTGGACGGAACGGACAACAACGACCCGTGGTTCAACAATTCGGCGTTGAACCAGGTGGGAATCACCGGAGCGCCGGCGACGCTCTTGCCGCTGGATGCCATCCAGGAGTTCAACCTGCAGTCGCAATTCAGCGCGGAATACGGGAGAAATTCGGGCTCGATCGTGAATATCGTGACGCGCTCCGGTTCGAACTCCTTTCACGGTTCGCTGTATGAGTACAACCGGAATTCGGCATTTGACGCGAGAAACTACTTTAATACGAAGCTCGATCCTTCGACGGGCGGGCCCAATCCACAGTCGCATTTCAACAACAATAATTTTGGCGGCTCTTTGGGCGGCCCGATTTTCAAGGACAAGACCTTCTTTTTCCTGGCCTACGAGGGACAGAGAGAGCGGGTTGGTTCTGACTTTGCGCTCCAGGTGCCAACAGCGGATGAAATCGCGCAGGCCAAACAGGAAGCCCTTCTGAACCCCGCGGTCATTCCGAACGGACTGAGCACGGCACTGGTGAAGATTCTGGACACCTACATGCCGACAAGTCCCACGAACACCCTCCCGGCGACCGACCTGGACAAGAACGATAATGACAACTTCA
This sequence comes from Candidatus Acidiferrum sp., assembly GCA_035935335.1. GTDB lineage: Bacteria > Acidobacteriota > Terriglobia > Acidiferrales > UBA7541 > Acidiferrum. The sequence continues at coordinate 3,172 of DASYXF010000004.1, read as the reverse complement.
TCGTGAAAGTGGACCACCGAATTAATGAGGTGCATTCCATTGCGGTACGCTACGCCTTTGGCAACGACGATCAGATATTTCCGTTGGGGTCGCTTGGGGGATTCGGAAGCGGCTCACGATTGGGACCGTTCACCCAGATTTCACCGACGCGGGCGCAGGTGGTGTCTGGCAGCTGGCTGTCTGTGTTCAGCCCAACGTTTTACAACGAGGTACGATTTGGCTACTCGAGATTTCGAAACCACTTTGATTCGTCGGACGGGAATCTGAACACCCAGAGCGCGTTCGGAATCGATTTTGGAACCGGGCTGACCGGCTTGCCGGAAATCGATTTCAACGGGCCCATTGAAAACCTGGGAGCCACGACCTTTGGTATTCCGCGCGGCCGCACCAGCCAGACCTACCAAATCCTGGACAACGTTACCCTTGTTCGGGGCCGCCACACGTGGAAATTTGGCGGGGAATATCGCCGGGCGCTCGTGGATTTCACGAACGACAACTTTGCGCGTGGTTTCTTCTCCTTCGATGCCACGCCACCACCAAACTCACTGGATACGACCGATCCCATTGTGCATACCCTGGCCAATTATTTTCTGGGAATCGAGAGTGGGACTGCGTTGACGGGTAACACGGCGCGGAGCCTGGCCACGAATGGCCTCAGCTTCTTCGGGCAAGACGATATCCGCGTGAGTTCCAAACTTACGGTGAATGCGGGGTTGCGTTGGGAATATTTCGGGCCGGTCAGCGAGGCGCACAATCTGCTGTCGAATCTTCTGAACCCGACGGGGACGCTGCAGATGGTTGGAACGCCAGGATTGCCGCGCCCTTACAATCGGGACCTGAATAATTTCGGGCCGCGGCTGGGTTTCGCCTGGAATGCCTTGCCGAAAACCGTGGTGCGTTTCGCTTACGGGATTTATTACGATTACATTCCGATGCATCTGATGCAGGCAAACTTCACGAACTCGGCGGGTATCGGCGCCAATCCCGTCGGGCCGCAGGCCATCGTGCCGTTGAATTACAACCAGGACGCTTACAACGGGACAGCGGCGGGGCCCGTCTTTACGACGGTTGCCGGGCCACCGGTCCAACCAAGCATTTTTGTCACCGACCATAACTTGCGCACGCCCTATGTGCAGAGTTGGAATCTGAACATACAACGAGAAGTGGGTTCGGCGCTCGCGTTTGAAGCTGGGTACGTTGGCAGCAAGGGAACGCGGTTGGTGCGGCTGTACGATTTGAACCAAAACGGTATCAATCCAAACTACTCGTCGATCGACAATCTTTCGACGGGAACCAGTTCGACGTACCACGCGGGGCAATTCACCGCGAAACTGCAGAACTGGCATCGGTTCTCCGGCTTTTCCACGTACACATACGCGAAATCGCTGGATGGGGCGTCAGACGGAATCAACTATGATTTCGCGTTCGTCGCGCTGCCGCAGGATTCGACGAATTTGCGGGCGGAGAAAGGGCCATCCAGCTTTGATACACGCCATCGTTGGACGACAGCGATGAACTACCAGGTTCCTACGATCGCAAAGATTGGCGAGCGGTTCGGAAGCGGTTGGCAGCTGAATTCTATTGTTACCGTGCAGAGTGGTCGGCCGATCGACATTGTGGGAGGGAGCACCAGCTTCTTCGGCAATCAACGGCCGGATGTGGTGGCTGGACAACCATTTGTTCTGCCGAACTGGAATCCGTCCACGGGGTATCTGAATCCTGCTGCGTTCGCCACACCAGCTGGGGATTTCGGAAACCTGGGACGGGATCGCGTGTTTGGGCCCGGATTCTGGAACGTGGATTTCTCCGTTTCGAAGAACACGAAGCTATGGGAGAACGCGATGCTGCAGTTCCGTGCGGAACTGTTCAACATCGTGAATCACCCGAACTTTGCACTGCCCAGCGCATTCATTACTCCAGGGCCGGGCAATGGGCCAGCGGGAATTGTGTCGCAAACGCCGGACGTGGCGCAGGGGAATCCCGGGCTGGGCGGCGGCGGGCCGCGCGTCATACAGTTCGGGCTGAGGCTGCAGTTCTAACGAGCTCCAGCGTCTTTTGATTGACACGGTAGCTAACTTCACTACGCAAGAAAGTAAAATGTCATATTGACGGGCGAGCCATTTTCGCCCCGAAGGATCTCAACTGAACTGCGTGCCGGAATTTGACGCTGAGATCCTTCGGCTATCCTCATCGGATAGCCTCAGGATGACAAGTTTTTTGAGCAGCTTCGCAGAGGAAAATGCCGATTTGCTTTTTCGGGCGCAGCGGCCGACAATCGGGAGAATTACGCAGGAAAGAGGCTGGCCATGGCTGAAGCCGTTATCGTTTCTTCCGTTCGAACTCCCGTGGGGCGCGGTTACAAGGGGTCGCTGCGCACGACGCGGCCGGACGATCTTGCCGCGCTGGTGATCAAGGAAGCGCTGGCTCGCGTGCCGGGGCTCGATCCCAAAGAGATTGACGACGTAATTCTTGGCTGCGCCATGCCCGAAGGCGAGCAGGGTATGAATGTGGCGCGCATCGCGGCGTTGCGCGCGGGGCTTCCGGTCGAGACATCCGCGATGACCATAAACCGCTTTTGCTCCAGCGGCCTGCAGGCCATTGCCCTGGGAGCGGAGCGCATTCGCGGCGGCGGGGCGCAGGTGATTGTTGCGGGCGGCACGGAATCGATGTCGCTGGTGCCGATGGGCGGCAACAAAATTTCACCGAATCCGTGGCTGGTGGATCATTACCCGGACGCATACATCAACATGGGGCTGGGAACCGAGAACATCGCGCGGAAGTTCGGGATTTCGCGCGAACAGGCGGATCAGTTCGCTGTGGATTCGCACCGGAAAGCGGTTGCGGCACTGGCGGAAGGCAAATTCAAGGATGAAACCGTGGCGGTTGAAGTGAAGATCACTTCCCTGCCGAATGGCAACGGTGCCAAGAGCAAAGGACCGGCGAAAGCAGCGACACAGACTTTTTCCTTCGACAGAGACGAACTCCCACGTCCGGAAACTTCCATGGAAGTGCTTGCCGGACTGAAGCCGGCGTTTCACGTGAAGGGCACTGTAACGGCGGGAAATAGTTCGCCAATGAGCGATGGCGCCGCGGCGGTTGTATTGATGAGTGATGCGAAGGCCGCGCAATTGGGGCTGAAGCCGCAATTGCGGTTTATCTCCTACGCCACCGC
>DASYXF010000003.1:0-4366 GCA_035935335.1 Candidatus Acidiferrum sp. | reverse complement strand
GGAAAGTCGACTGGCTGCCCATTTTCACGAGCTGGTTTAAACCGGATCCTCGTCGCGGCAGCCTCCGCGTTCTGATCCAGTCCGTGGCCCAGGCCTTGCAATACGCGCACTACTTGGACTTCCCCCGAAGCCTTGAAAACAACCTGCAACAACACATCCCCCTGAATCTTCAACTGCCTTCCTTCTGCTGTGTACTCCGGTTTCGGCTTAAACAAAATTACGGGCCCTTCCTGATGCGGCACCCCACTGGTTTTCTGCACGTGCGGCCCAGTCGTTGCTCGATCGTCGGCAAACACTCCCTGTTGCACTTTCCCGCCGTTTCGAACTCCGCCCGCGATCGCCGTGCCGTTGCCAAATCCCGCGCTCGCAACAACGCCCTGAACGCCTTTCGCGCCCCCAGTTCCGTTTCCTTTTCCAGGTCCAACTGGCATATCAAATCCGCCCGCCGGCGCGATGTTCACCGGCTGCGTCACCTTGGTCTTCGAAGGCAATCCGTCCGGGTCGCCGAATCCACCTGTCTGTACCGGAGCCTTCGGGCGCTTCAAATCCGGTATCGCCGAACTTCCCAGCGATGTCGTCGGCTTGTCCGGTACGGCGCGCGCAAACACGTTTATCTGCGGCGCCTTTGTCAGATTCTTGCGGATCACCGGCTTCGACACAATCGGCTTTTCGAATACCGGCTCGATCATTTTCGGTTTCGGCGGCACTGGCACAGGTACTGGTTCGAGCTTCGCTACTTCCACCCGCTTCACTGGCTGCAACTTCGGCCGCACTTTCGGTTGCGGCTTCCATGCACGGACTGGCGGTGCGGTAATTTCTGTGATCATGTATTGCTTCGCAACGTCCATTTGTTTGGGGAACAACAGCGGAACCCATAGCGCACAGGCCAGCACCAAAAATTCAACCCCGAATCCGGCCGTAAAAGATCGCCATCGCGGCCTCCCCGCTGTCAGCAGCGTGAAAGGCGCTTCATAGTCTGGATAACGTCCGTTTCCGTTCGACGACATCGGTGCCTTCCCCCGAATTGGCGCGCTTCCCGTTGACCTTACGACACTAATCGGCGCGATGGACATTGTAGTACTGGGGCCGGCAGCCCGGTGAATAGTACGATTGTACCAGTCTGAAACTTGGTTGCCTTAAATGATACCGTAAGCCGTGCCCTAGTTGTTCCCCCTGTGATGGTTTACTGCCTCTTTTACACAAACCTATACAACACGTAACTGCGCGCGCAGTTTCGTCCAATTATCTCTCTGCAAGAATTGCTCCATACCCCTCTTTTGTCGCACATTTCCCAAGTCACCTTTGCCAACTCATCTGAATACGCTTCTACTTCATTGTCAATAAGGGGGCAAGGGTATTGCCGCCCGAAAAACTCTGCATTACCCATGGGGTGCTGAGGGTAATAACCACCAATCCAGCGGGTAAAGTTTTCATAATATCCGCCAATTCCTTCTCCCGCCCTTTTTGGCTGAAAAAGGTTACCTATTCCGAGCAAAAAAAGAGGAGGGCCGGGTGCCAATTCTGCATTTTCCAGCCCTCCTGATTTGAGCCCGCTTCTGCCGGCAGTTTTGATTAAGATTGAGGTTCTACCAGTATGTACTCCGTCACATTGCTCTGGGCTCTTGGTCTCACCAGCAATAGCACAGGCTGGTTGCCCGTTCCCGCCATGGTCGCGCGGAAGTCCGCCATGTTGTTGACAGTTTTATGGTTAACCTCCACTATCACGTCGCCTCTCTGCAGTCCAGCCTGCGCCGCCGCACTCGACTGATCCACCGAGTCCACCACCACACCATGCGCCGATGCGGGCAGGTTCAGTTGTTGTGCAATCTCCGGCGTAAGATTCTCAACCTGCACGCCTTCCAGCGCCTTGCTGCTGTTTTCCCCAGAGCCACCCTCCCCCAATGCAGCAGTGGATGTCCCGCCCTGCTCCGGCAATTCGCCCAGAGTCACCGGCACTTGAAATGTTTTCCCGTCACGGAAAACCTTCAACTGAACAGGCGTGCCCGGCGCTGTGCTCGCAATGCGCGCCGTCAGATCTCCTGAGCCGTTGAGCGCTTCGCCGTTCAAACCCAGTATGATATCCCCTCGCTTGATTCCGGCTTTCGCCGCTGGGCTGCCAGCCGTCACGTCGCTCACCAGCGCGCCCGCCCCTCCCCCGTTATAGTTGAACTCTTTCGCAAACTCGGGCGAAAGATCGCGGATGTAAACGCCCATGTATCCGCGCTCCACTTTCCCGTGCTCGATAATCTGCTGCATGATATTCCGTGCCATGTTGATCGGAATCGCAAAGCCAATTCCTTCATTTCCGCCTTCTCCATTCATCGAAGATCCGCTCGAAATGATCGCCGTATTGATTCCCACCAGATCGCCGTGCAAATCGATCATCGCTCCACCGGAATTTCCCGGGTTGATCGCTGCGTCGGTTTGAATGAAGTCCTCGTAAGCCTGCTTGCCCTGTTCCTGTGTCTCGAGTCCGATGCTGCGGCCAGTGGCGCTCACGATTCCCATCGTCGCCGTCTCCCCGATTCCAAATGGGTCGCCAATCGCGAACACCACATCGCCCACCTGCAATTTCGAGGAATCGCCGAGAGCAATCGTCGGCAGCCCCGTCGCGTCAATTTTCACCACCGCAATATCCGTTAACGGATCCGTGCCCACCACTTTACCCGCGTAATTCTTGTTGTTCCACACAACCTTGATGTTCCCGCCGTGCGCCACCACGTGATTGTTCGTCAGTATGTAACCATCCGAATTGACGATCACCCCCGAACCCAGGCTCGTCTCCCGCTCCGTTTGCGGCCTCGCCGGTCCGCCGAACTGATTCCCGAAAAATTGTTGGAAAAATGGATCGTTGAAGAACCCCGGCATGTTCTGTTGCACCTTGATCACTTTCGTCGTGGATATGTTGACCACCGCAGGCAGCGCCGGTCGCACCACCGAAGCAAATCCATTGGTGAAACTTCCCAGACGGATCGGATCCACATTCCCCGCCAGCGTCAGCGGAACTTTCGGCGCGCCCAGCACTTTCTGCCCGGCCCACCGCACCGCCCATGTGCCCAAAAACGCTCCGGCGACCAGCGCGACCATCAGTACGCCTACCCCCACCCACCGCCGTACTTGATACACTTCATTACTCATGTGACTTCATCTCCTTTTTTCACTCTCTCACGGGCGCAATGCCCCAATTGATTAGACGCTTCAAAAATGCAAAAGTGTTTCCGATAAATTGCGGCTGAACGAATAGGCCTCGTGTTGCTGGCTTCCAGCTTGCAGAATAAATATTTGCCGGTTTCATTTGCGGTGGACGTCCTGCAACACCACTTCAAGCCGTTTTCTCAGCCCACAAGTCCTATATTTTACTGCCGGATTCTCGCACCTCAACTTAAAATTCCTGAAATTTTCCCGCCAGCGAACTACGTAAAAAACCTACGTAAAATTAGATGCACTTTTGCGCCTTCGCGTCAGCCGCTTGCGCCTCGCTCTGCGATTTGACAGAATGGCCGCCGCTTAACCGCAATCACGAAAGTCGAGGACCTCGAAAAATGATTCGTAAAGTTTCCGCTCCCGCGCTCGTCGTCGCTTTCTTTTTCTTCGTCGGTATCGCCTTCGCCGCCACCGCAGGTAATCGGCCCGCGCCTCCTCCCTCCGCAAACGACGCTTTACTTCCCGCGCTCTCCTCCATCGCCGGCCACGGCATGTTGGACATTCACGCCTATCCCGAACTCGAGGATTTGAGCGACGACGTTGGCGCGCGCGTCACCGGCTCGCCGCAATGCAACGCCGCCATTCAGTGGGGTCTCGACACCATGAAAAAAATCGGCTTGCAAAACGTCCACGCCGAGCCTTGGCAAATTTTTCGCGCCTGGACGCGCATTTCCGCAGACGCTGAAATCATCTCGCCCGCTCCGCACAAATTAATGGTCGATTCCATGGGCTGGGTCGGCTCCACTCCCGCCGGTGGCGTCGACGCGGATCTTGTCACCGTCAACGTTTACAATCTCCAGCAGGAAGAAGAGCAAAATTCCAGCAACTGGCGCGGCAAAGTAATCATGGCCGTGCAGCAGGGCCCGCGACCGGAAAACGGCATGGCCGCCTTCGCCCAGTTCGGCCCCTTCCTGAAAAAGGCCCATGACGCGGGCGCTGTCGCCGTCATCGGCGGACAGGGCGGCGGAAAATCCCAGGGCATGCATCTCACGCATACTGGCGCGCTCGGCTTCAACACCTTTTACGACATTCCCGTTGTCAGCATCGCCGCCGAAGATCAGGAAATCCTCGAACGTCTCATCGCCCACGGCAAAACCGTTCGCCTCCATATCAACGTGCAAAATAAAGTCACCGATGCGCCTGCGAACACCGCCAACGTCGT
>DASYXF010000002.1:0-18922 GCA_035935335.1 Candidatus Acidiferrum sp. | reverse complement strand
ATCACAGTGATGCACGCAAACAACGAGCTTGGCGCGATTCAGCCGCTCGCCGAAATCGGCCGCATCGCCGCCGAAGCGGATGCTTATTTCCATACCGACGCCGTGCAATCAGCCGGGAAGATTCCCATTGACGTCAAATCCCTGCAAGTGGATTTGCTTTCCATCTCCGGCCACAAGCTTTACGCACCCAAAGGCATCGGCGCGCTATTCATCAAGAGCGGCACGCGTCTTCGGCAGTTTCTCTATGGCGGCCACCACCAGCGCGGCTTCCGCCCCGGCACCGAGAATGTCGCCGGCATTGTGGGCCTCGGCAAAGCGGCCGAGCTTGCCCGGGTCTCACTGGAACAGGACGCCTCGCGCATTTCCCGGCTGCGCGACAAGCTCGAACAAGGCATTCTTGCGCGTGTACGCGATTGCCGCGTCAACTCCGCCAACGCTCCGCGCACTCCGAACACGACGAACATTCTTTTTCCCGGCCTCGAAGGCGAAGCCCTGGTCATCGCTTTGGATCTCAAGGGCCTCGCCTGCTCCACCGGAGCCGCGTGTTCCTCCGGCGCCGTCGAGCCCTCGCATGTGCTCATTGCCACCGGCCTTCCCGCATCCGAAGCCCGCGCCAGCATCCGCTTCAGCCTCGGACGGCATACCACCGAAGCCGAAATCGCCCGCGGGCTCGAACTCATTCCAGCCGCCGTGGCCCAACTCCGCAAGCTCTCTCCCACCTACCACCCGGCGTAGTGGGGCCTTCCCTGGCGGGCTCTCTGCCTTTGGAGCGCGGAAGCGGAGCTTCCGCTTTTCCGGCTTCAACCGAGAAAAGAAAAGACGACTTAGCGGCGCACTTATCTCCTCAAAAGCGGCAACTTCGCTGGCGCGCTCCAAATTTGCCGCCTGCCCAGCTTCTCCGAGCACCATTTCCCCATTCAAGCTAAAATAGAAAAGGCATGTCCACGCAGGTCCAACTCGACCCCCTTCCGGCGACCGCCGTTCAAGAACCGACGCCCGGTCTTGTCGCGGTGGCCATGTCTGGTGGCGTCGACTCTTCTACCGTCGCCGCTGTACTTCTCCAGCAAAATCGCCCGATCGTCGGCCTCACGATGCAGCTCTGGAATCAACGCCGCCTGCCGGAACTGCAGGGCGAAGGTCCTGCGCAGCACCGTTGCTGCTCGCTGGATGACGTCTACGACGCCAAGCGCGTGGCGCAGCACCTTAATTTTCCGCATTACGTCGTCAATTTCGAAGAGCAGTTCGAAGCCCGGGTCGTGCGTCCGTTCGTCGAACAGTATCTATCCGGCCGCACGCCCATCGCCTGCACCAACTGCAATACCGATGTGAAGTTCGAGCCGTTGCTTCGCATGGCGCGCCAGATCGGCGCCGAGCGGCTGGCCACCGGACACTACGCCCGCATCCGCAAGAACGAAGACACCGGGCGCTTCGAACTTCTCCGCGCGCGCGATGATTCGAAGGATCAGTCTTATTTCCTGTGGGGTCTGACGCAGGAGCAGCTTTCGCGCAGCGACTTTCCTCTTGGCGAGCTCAGCAAGGAAGAAGTGCGAAATGTTGCGCGGCAGGTGAATCTTCCGGTTGCGGAAAAGCCGGAGAGCATGGAACTCTGCTTCGTCCCCAACGGGAACTACGTTCAGTTCATTCACGCGTATTCCCGCGCCGAGGGAATCGCCGTGAATAATCAGGAAGGGGACATCGTAACCGAAGACGGCGCGGTCATCGGCCGCCACACCGGCGTGCACAATTACACCGTCGGCCAGCGGAAAGGCCTCGGGTTCGCCGCCGGCAAACCGGTCTACGTCCTTTCCATCGACACGGAAAAGAATCACATCATCGTTGGCGAAGACGATGCCTTGCGAACCTCAACTTTTGAAATTGAAAATGTGAACTGGATTTCGATTGCGGAGCCAGCTGCCCCGATCCAGGGCCAGGCGAAAATCCGGCACAAGCACGACCCCGCTCCGGCCACGATTGAAGCGCTTCCGGGGAATCGCGCCCGCATTACCTTTGAAACACCCCAGCGCGCCATCACCCCGGGCCAAGCCGCGGTCTTCTATCAGGCGGATGTTGTTCTAGCAGGCGGCTGGATCAAGTAAGCCTTGGTAGCGCCGCCATCCTGGCGGCCAACCTCGCCGGCAAGATGCCGGCGCTACGAAGTCTCCTCACAGCCGCCGCTAACACCGGCGCCCTCGCGGATACTGCGGGCAACAATCGGGTCTTCACTTTTCCTGGCTTGGGGATTTTTGCAAAAACAAGGAGGGCGCGCGAACCGCTCATGGAAGGAGACTCAATCTACTCGAAAGCAAAGCGATCCGCGTAAACCTTCGCAATTCAGATAAACAGCTCGTCTTCCTGCTCCACCGAAGTTTCCCTCGCCGGGGAAGCAGCCCGCCGCGAGCGCAGCACGTCGAGGCCGATCTTGATTCCCTGCACGATTGCCGACGCTTTCTGCACCGGCGCCCAGAAACTCCGCCGGACCTGGGAACCCGCGTCCTCCACCGCCTCAAGCGTTCCGGTGAGGATACGGTCCACGGCGACCAGTTGCCCGCGCAGCCGGTCCGACGCCTCCGTGGCGATCTTGTCGAACTTCTGGGCCTGCGAACGCGTCAGGTAGACGATGTGCGCCGCGTCCTCCACAAGCGCGGAGATTTTCGGTTGCGTGTCATCCAGGAGAATCTGCGTGCGCGTGAGAATCGGCCCGACGCGGGAGTGCATGTCGCCCACCATCTTGTTGACCGATTCGGTGGTCTTCCTCAATTGCAGGAACAGCACGATCAGGATGCTGGTCTGCACCAGCAACGCAATCGCGGCCGCAAGGATGAAAACTTGCATCGTTATTTGCATACACACCCGACCCTTCCCGCAACCTCAGCGGAAAAACCCAAGCCACCCCGGGAAACTTCAGGACTTCGATTCGCGCAGAAACGCCTCGCGGCCGGCGTCCACGGCTGCGGACAGCGATTCCCGCTTGCGCGAAGCCACGTCTTTGCCCCGCTCAATCAATTCGTCGGCGCGCTCGCGAAGCTCTTTCGCCTTCTTCTGCGCGAATTCCCGCCCATCATCCGCGCGCTTCGCCAGATACTCGCGGGTGTCTTCACCGGACTTCGGCGCGAACAGGACGCCCATCAACGCGCCCACTCCGAGACCCACCAAAAAGTAGCTCACCTTGCTTCCAACATTGTCAGCCATAAAAGCCTCCACGCAACGAACGTAGCATAGGCATCGGTAGGTCGCAATACGCGATAACCCCCATTTAAGCCAAATAGAGGTTATGGCGTATCTTGGTGCAGCGACAAATGTTGCACAATCTTTTCCGCCATCTTCCGCGGCAGCATCCGGCTCAATTCTTCCGCGCTGGCCTTCTTGAGGTTGGCCACGCTGCCGTACCGCTGCAGCAGCCTTTGCGAGGTGCGCGGCCCGATCCCTGGAATATCCAACAGCGTGGTATGTGTCTGGCGGGCGCCGCGACGCTGGCGGTGGAAGCCGACGGCAAACCGGTGCGTTTCGTCGCGAACCTGTTGGATCAGGTGGAGCACGGGCGAGTGCCGCTCCAGGATCACTGGCTCATCCTCCTGCCCAAGGACATACAGAATCTCTTCCTTTTTTGCGATGCTGGCCATCGGCTGGTTAATGATCTGCAACGACTCCAGCGCCTGCGCCGCGGCGTGCAACTGCCCCAGGCCTCCATCGATCAGGATCAGGCCGGGCAAAGACTTCTTCTCCTCCTGCAGACGGCGGTATCGCCGCACCACCGCTTCATACATGCTGGCGAAATCGTCGTTCTGCGCGCGCTCGCGGCCTCCCGGCGCCTCATCGCCCCGAATAATGAATTTGCGATAGTCCGATTTCTTCATCCGCCCATTTTCCCATACGACCATGGACGCGACCGTGTCCGTCCCCTGAATGTGCGAAATGTCGAAGCTCTCGATCCGCTTCACTTCTTCAGGAAGATTCAGCGTGGACTGCAGCGCCTCGCCAATCGCCCTTGAAGTCGGCTTCAGCACGCGGAACCTCTGCTCGAAAATATGCTTGGCGTTATTTTCCGCCAGATCCAGAAAGGCGCGTTTGCTCCCCCGTTGCGGCGTGAAAATCTCAACTCTGTGGCCTGCGCGCTCGCTCAGCAATTCTCCCAGCAACGCGTGGTCCTCGAAATCGATTGGCACATGAATCATCTTCGGCAGGTATTCCGCTTCCAGATAAAGCTGTTTCAGCAAGGAAGGCACGAATTCGTGGGGATCGAATTCTTCCAGGTCTTCCCAGTAGAATTCGCGGCGGTCCACGACACGCCCCGCCCGCAGGTGAAACAGATTCGCGGCAACCAAGGGCGGCTCGGCGTAGTACGCCAGTACATCCGTATCGTCGCCTTGCGCGGAAGCGATTCGCTGCCGCTCCTCAATGTCGTCCAGAGTGCGCAGCAGATCGCGATAGGATGCTGCCTCTTCGAAACGCTCGCCTTCCGCGGCGGCCAGCATCCGCTCCTCGATGCTCCTCATCAGGTCCTGGCGCCGGCCCTCCAGAAACATCCGTGCGTCGCGCACCGCTTCCGCGTATCGTTCATCCGTGGTCAGCCCACTCGCGCACGGCCCCAGGCAGCGGTGGATGTAATACTGCAGACACGGCCGCGGGTGAACCTTGGTCAGGTCCACGTAGCAAGAAGGCACAAGAAACCGTTTGTGAATGAAGTGCAAAATGCGCCGCGCCAGGCTCGCGGGAAAATACGGCCCGAAATAAAGCGAACCGTCTTTCTTTACCCGCCGCGTGAAATAGACGCGCGGATGTTTTTCGTAAAGCGTCAGCTTGATATACGGGTACGTCTTGTCATCCCGCAGCATGACGTTGAACTTCGGCTTGTACTGCTTGATGAGATTGTTCTCGAGCGCCAGCGCCTCGCGCTCGTTTTCCACTAGAATGGTTTCCAGGTCAGCGATTTCCCTCGCCAGGGAACCCGTTTTTGCATCCACCCAGCGCGATTCCAGAAAATACGATCGGACGCGGCTCCGCAGCGAGCGAGCCTTCCCGACGTACACCACTTTGCTCGCAACATCCTTGAACAAATACACCCCTGGCGATTCAGGGAGCGCTGCTGCTTTTTCGCGTGGGTCCATGGAGTCGAAACGGCGCGGCTATGACTTCCATCCGCCTGATTCATATTACGGTGAATTCCGTTCGAAAGAGAAACCTTCCCCGCACACCGTCCGGGTGTGCAATTTAAGACATACGGGCTCGAACGGCCTCCATTACACTGCGAATAATGGAAAGGTTTTGCGCCAATCGGGGCCTCAGTGGAAATGAGCTAACATGAAGCGTCTGTGGAGCCCGCTTCTTTCGCGAACCGGCAAGATTTTCGGCCGATCCTTTTTCCCACTGTTTGCAATTGCAATGATTCTCGGTGCGGCGCTTTGGGGACCCTGGGTAAGCCTGGGAATCACAGCCGTCGCGATAGCCGCCGCCTTGAGGTCGTTGTGAACCCAGAAGCGCGCACCGCCCCGGCCCTGGCAGCATCGAGGCCCGGGCGAATTCTGTCCAATCCGCAAGACTGGCACTGCATTATTTTTCATTTCATTTGCCTCGCAGCGTATGTCTCCGCGTTCTGGCTCTACTTGCACCCGAAACTCGCGGGCATCACCGGCCCGTGGTCTCGCACGGCCTTTGTTCTGGCCTCGGCGCTGGTCCTTGGCTGGATTTCCGGCATCGATGTGGGTGTAAACTTCCACAACCATTCCCACCGGCCCATTTTCACCTCGCAATTCATGAATCGCTGGTTTGGGAGAATATGGACATTCTCCGGCGGCTGGCCGTCGTTCTTCTGGGAGTACTGCCACGTTACGATTCATCACGCCAATCTGCTGTCCGTCGAAGACTGGACATTGCCGAAGCATTCGCCTGACGGAAAATTCGAAAACTTTCAACGTTACCTGTTCACGCACTGGCCGTGGCGCCTTTCGCGGCATCTGTGGAAGGATTTCACCACGCGCCAGTCCCTGCGCCGGCGATCGTTCCACGAACTCGTCATCTTTCTTGTTCTGTGGTCAATTCCTTTCTGGATCGACCCGGTCATGGCCGTATTCCTTTGGGCGCTGCCGCACTGGATCGCCAACGCTTTCGTGATGAATTCGGGAATGTACGTTCAACACGCGGGCTGCGTTCCAAAAACTTCCGCCAAACCGGTCAGCCACTCCACCGTATTTGTGTCTGACTTCTTCAACCTTACGATGTTTAATATCGGCTTTCACTCCGAGCATCACGACTATCCCCGCGTTCACTGGTCGGAACTCCCCGAACTTCATCAGCGCCTGAAGCAGGAGTTGATCGATGGCCACGCGCATGTGGTGCCCTACGGCAATTACCACGCGGCCTTCCTCCTCGCGGGCGACGAGGCCCGCCAAAAAGGCTTTGCCCAACAGGACTCGCGTTACAAAGCCGGTTGCTAGCCGTTAACGTCTTGGTCTGGCAACTCAACCTGGAATAAACTGAATCAGACAGGAGGGAGCAATCCCGTTGAGGCAGATGCGCGTTCAGCGAAGATTGGTGAGTCTGACGTTTTCCATAGTCGCTCTATGCCCCGCTTGTGTGCGAGCGCAAGATCCGCCCGCCAGCGCACCGCCACCACCCAGCCAGCCGCAACCCAAGGGGAAGAAGAACGTGGATTCCGCCGTGAGTTCTGCGCCCGACCAGCCACAATGGGACCCCCTGCGCGCTGAAAAGGACCTGGACGTCGGGAAATACTACATGAGGAAAGGCGATATTGACGCGGCGATCGACCGCTTCGAAGACGCCACGATCGCGAAACCCGGCTACGCTATTCCCTTCCTTTATCTTGGGGAAGCCTACGAAAAGAAGGGCAAGAAAAAACCTGCAGTAAAGGCCTACCAGCGCTATCTGGACCTTTATCCCCACGCGGAAGACGGCGACAAGATCCGCAAGAAAATCGAAAAATTAAACAAAGAAATCGACAAAGACAAAAACAAGATGTAGCCGCCACCTTCAGGTGGCCAGGGGTTCAGCCGAGCAGAAACAAATTTTACCGCGCCAGGTGATCCAGAAACTTCCTGGCTGCGCGGAAATGCTCGTAGCGTTTTTCTTCCGCGCGAAATTCCGGTGAATGGGAAATCAGGCTGCAACCCGACCGCCGCGTCGGATGCTTCACATGCAGCATCTCGTGGTAGAGGACGTATTCCACGACAAATTGCGGCACGCCCGGCCGGTCCATCCGCCTGTTCAACACGATTTGGTTCGGACCGGGGTCGTAGCAGCCAAACTGCCTGCGCCATGCGCGGCCACTCCATGCAATGTGCGGGCGTTCCAACTGCCGCATGAAATATTTTTCGTTGAGTTGCTCGAAAATTGCGGCGAGATCGTGATGCTCTCCGTGCGGCGAAGCCTGCGCCGGCCGCACCCGCCTTCGCCGAAGATGATTGATGCGGCTGCGCGTCCGGTCCGAACGGGCGTACTCCAGATACGGCCGCACCAGCGCTCGCGGAGGCCTCCGGCGGAACACCCGCGCCAGCAGCAACGCCGCAGCGCCTTCCAGCACGACCAACGGCGCGCGGCGCAAAAGATCCGAGAAGCGAACGTAGTAGACGTCGCCGCGCCGGCGCAGCGTAATCACCAGGCTGCTGTAGGCGTAAAACTCGACGTGAAAATGCGGCGGCCGCCCTTCGCAACCGATCCGGGTAAACATCCGTTGAAACAGCGCCTCACCGCCTGGAACACGGGACCCAACTTTGCCGCGCGGACTCAATGACTAGGCCTCAATTCTTTCTCCGGATCGGTGGCGGCGCCGCCTTCTTCCTGGCTTTCTCGGCCTCTCGCAACGCGTCCTCGGTTCCTTCGACAGCATCGTCGAGATTGTCCTTATAAGTTTCCATCTCCGGTCCACCAGAAGCATACTTTCTCAAGATTTCGAGAAAGTCCTTGGACTTTGCCGCCATAAGATCGATTCCCTGCCGGATGTTGTCCTGTTTCTCCAGACCAAGCTGAATGAGATCCGCGGCGTCGTCCACGCAGCCGATATAGGAATTCATCAGATAATTCAGCATTTCCCCATGTTTATTGGACGACGGGTGGTCAAGCTCGTACTGGAATTTCGTCAGGCGGTCTTCCGCAAACGTCAGGAAGAGTTTGATGCGGTCGTTGGTCGTCTCCGCGTCGCGGATTTTCTCTGCCTCGACGGAAGAAAGGTAATCCTTGTCGGCGCGCTGGGCGAAAGCGCGTCCGGGGAGAATACCGCAAGCGCCGATCGCCGAGGCCACACTCAACACAGCAAGTAACAATCTTCTTTTCATGGTTTCGCCTCGGCTGCGGGAGGCGCTTTCTCCGGATCCTTCGTTCGCCGGGGAAACAGATGCCGGATTAACGCGTCGTCCATGTCGATCAAATCCTTGCGCACGATTTCCAATGGCGGCCGCACATCTTCCGGCGCGACGAGCAGCGTGTCCTCCACCTCGCGGATGCCTTGCCGCACTTCCAGTTCCAACTGCCGGTAACCCCCCGGATGCCGGTCCGCATCCGGCTCCTGTTTCCTCAGAAGCTCAAACGCCTGCCGGACGTTGTCCCGGTACTTTTCGAAAATCAATCCAACGGAAACGAAGTCGTTAGCCTTGCTCGCTTGCGTCGCCGCGTCAAACTCCAGCGTTCCGAGCTTCTGAAGGTCCTTGATTTTTGCGCCGGCGTGATTTTCCCGATCGAAATGGGTTTGCAATTCTTTCAGCTTGTCTGCAGCGGCAAACGCAACGCCGCAAGCAAGCAGCGCCGCACCCACTAGAACAACCAACCGGGCGCCCCACCCGGCGCGCCGGTCATTTCTTCTTCTCCGCCCGTTTTTCGAGGACATGAATCCGCTGGTTCGCCTGCCAAACCTGGTCCGGATGCTGGTTCAGATCCAGGTCCAGAAATTTCCGATAAGCGTCCAGGGCGGGTTGAACCTGATTGAGTTTATCGTAACAAAGCGCGCGAATAAACCACACGCCCGCGCCGGGCTTTTCCAACTTGTCCACAACGTCGTAGCCCGCCAGAGCCGCCGCATAATTTCCCCCTTGGTAAAATGTGGCGGTCAGATCCTTCCAGTAAACGACATTGCCCTTGTCCAGTTGAATCGCGGTCTTCAGTTCGCGCTCGGCGTCCGGAAATTCCCGTTTCTGCAGGTAAAGGCGCCCTAGCCCGCCATGGAGCTGTGCATTCTGTGGCGCAAGAGCAACCGCTTGTTTCAGCGCGTCGATTGCCTGATCCAATTTATTTTGCCCGATCAGGATATCCGCGCGCAGGCGAAGCGCGTCGAGCGAGGGCGCCTGCCCGCTTTCCGATTTCTCCGTTTCCGCCAGGGCTTCGGCGAACTGCTTGTTCGCAACCAGAAGTTGCACGAAGCGCGCCCGCATCGCGGTGTCTTTCGGGCCGGCGGCCAGATAATTCCGGTAGGCATCCACGGCTTCCGGCTTGTCCTGGCCGTCAAGGCTCAGAGCCAGCCCGCGCAGAGCCAGCGGAGACTTGGGCTGGCGTTCGAGAACCGCGCGAAACTTTTTCTCCGCGTCGGCAGGTTTTTTCAGCTGGAGGTAGACATCGCCGAGGTGCGTGAGCGCTTCCGTGTCGGCGGAATCCAAATGCGCGGCGGATTCAAAGGATTCAGCCGCCCCGGTGAGGTCGCCCGACCGCTCCAGCGCGACGCCCAAAAGAAAACGCGGGCGGCTCTGGCTGGGAAGGAGATCCACCGCCCGGCGCAGCGGCGGCACGGCGGCAGAGGCGTCTTTCTCCAGCAGCAAGATTCCGAGGTTCAAGTGCGCCTCCGCCATTTTCGGATCGAGCGCGATGCAGCGCTCGTACTCGGCACGAGCTTCGTCCACGCGATTCAGCCCTGTGTATGCGTAAGCAAGCTGAAAATGAGCGAACGCCACATCGGGCTTATCGGCCAGAAATTTCTGCAGAGGGGGAATGGCAGCCTCGAAATTGTTTTTGTCGAGCGCGGCCTGTGCTTCGTCCAGCAGGTCGTTCAGCGGATTCTGAACTTTCTGGGTTTTAGTTTGCGAAGACTTTTTGGGGGGATTCTGTCCCTGCTGAGGGGGTAAAGAAGGAGTAGCGGCGGCCAGAATTCCGCCAAACGATACCACAAACGCGGCCAACAACCTTCGTTGCAAATGTTTCAGCATCACGGCTCCCGCGAAGCCGGCTTGCCGTTTTGGTTGCGCGCGTTAGCCACACTATCCGCGACTGCGGCTCCGTTGCCCGGACGCTTCGCCGCGCCGTTTCCGTTCGCCAGCGCCTTCGCCAGGAAGCGCCCCGTGTGCGACTGGGCGTTTCGCGCCACCTGCTCGGGCGTGCCCGTGGCGATGATTTTTCCACCCTGATCGCCGCCTTCGGGTCCCATATCAATCAACCAGTCGGCGGACTTGATCACATCCAGATTATGCTCGATCACCAGGAGTGACGCGCCCGAATCCAGCAACCGGCGGAACGCCCCCAGCAATTTCGCGATGTCATCAAAATGCAGTCCCGTCGTCGGTTCATCCAGAATGTAAAGCACGCCTTGATTCTCCGAACGGGTAAGATGCGCCGCGAGCTTCAAACGCTGCGCCTCTCCGCCGGAAAGCGTCGTGGCCGACTGGCCCAGCCGCAAGTATCCAAGCCCAATTTCGTTCAACACACGGAGTTTCGAAACCACTTTCGGAACATTCACAAAAAACGCCAGGGCTTCGCGCACGGTCATTTCCAGCACATCGTGCACGTTTTTCCCGTGGTAGCGCACTTCCAGAATGCTGGACTTGAATCGTTGTCCGCGGCATTCCTCGCAAATGAGTTCCACGTCCGCCAGAAACTGCATCTCGACGGTCACCGTGCCGTCGCCCTGGCAGGTTTCGCAGCGTCCACCCGGCACGTTAAATGAAAAATGTCCCGCGGAATACCCGCGCCGCTTGGCATCGGGCGTCTCCGCAAAGACGTCGCGGATGGCGTCGAAGGCCTTCATGTATGTAGCCGGATTGGACCGCGGAGTGCGCCCCACCGGCGATTGGTCCACGATGATTACTTCCTTGATCTGCTCGTCGCCTTCCAGCCGGTCGCAGAATTCCTTGATGCTGGCGCTGTTGCGTTTCGCGAGCAGCGCCCGGTATAGCACGTTGTGCACCAGCGTGGATTTTCCGGAACCGCTGACCCCGGTCACCACGGCCAGCGTGCCCAGCGGGAGCATTAAGTCCACATTCTGCAGATTGTGCAGCGTCGCTCCATACAACCGCAGGAATTTCCCGGCCGGCTTGTGCCGTGTGGCCGGAACGGGAATTCGCGTTTCTCCGCTGAGATATTTTCCGGTAACAGATTTGGAGTCCTTGAGAATCTCAGCGTAGGTTCCCGAGAAGAGCAGCTTGCCGCCCAGTTCGCCCGCGCCCGGCCCGAGATCGATTACCCGGTCCGCAGCCTGAATCGTGTCCGGGTCGTGCTCCACCACCAGAACCGTGTTGCCCAGATCTCGCAGGGACTTGAGGATATCGATCAAGCGTTGCGTGTCGCGCGGGTGCAATCCAATCGACGGCTCATCCAGCACGTACATCGCCCCCACCAGATGCGAGCCGAGCGACGTTGCAAGTTGAATCCGCTGGGACTCCCCGCCAGAAAGAGTCGACGTAAGCCGGTCGAGCGTCAGGTAATCCAACCCGACTTCATCCAGGAATTGCAGGCGCGCGCGGATCTCCTCCAGAATCTTGTCGGCGATCTTCCGCTGCGCATCCGTCAGCTTAAGCTCGGCAAAAAATACGCGCGCATCCTTGACCGTCAGCTTGCAAAGATCGGTAATCGATTGCCCCGTAATCCGCACCGCGCGCGCTTCCGCCCGCAACCGCGTGCCGCCGCACTCCGGACAGGTTGCATAGCCGCGATACCGGCTCAGAAACACGCGCACGTGCAGCTTGTACTTTTTCCGCTCCAGCCACGTGAAAAACCCCTTCACGCCTTCGAAATCGTTTTCCGGATCGCCTTCCAGAATCAGCCGACGCTGCTCCGCCGTAAGTTGGCGCCAGGCCACGTTCGTCGGAACGCCGCGGGTCTTGGCCCATTTCTTTGCTTCCTGCAACAGCACGCGGTACTTCGGCTTGGTCCATGGCTCGATCGCGCCGTCATCCAGCGATTTGCTGGGGTCCGGCACCACCAGATTCAAATCAAAGTCGATAGTGTTGCCAAATCCCTGGCATCGCGGGCACGCGCCATACGGATTGTTGAACGAAAACAGCCGCGGCTCCGGCTCCTGATACAAAGTGCCATCGTTCTTGCATTCGAAGCGCTCGTTGAACGTCAGCCGCTCGGCCGGGTTCCCGTCGCCGTCCGCCACGAATTCCAGAATCGCTTCTCCGCCCTCGCGGTAGCAAATTTCGATCGAGTCCACCAGCCGTGACCGCGATTCCGGGTTCACGGCAAGCCGGTCCACCAGAACCCAGACCGGTTTCGCGAAATTCACATCCAGCAATGATTCGGGCGAAGAAAACTCATGAACGCGGCCGTCCTGATACAAACGGTTGAATCCGCGTTTCTGCAACTCCACAAGTACCGATCGAATTGCCTCGGGCGTTGGAGGCGCCGCCTTCTTGCGCGCGGCCTTCTTCCCCGCGGCGACTGGTTCGGCCGAGGGCATGCGTAATTGATACAAAATGTAAAAGCGCCGGCCCGCCTTCAGCGTCAATACACGAGTGGCAATCTCATCGGGGGAGTCGCGCCGCACTTCGCTGCCGCACTTGATGCAGAAAGTCTGCCCGCACCGGGCAAAGAGCAGCCGCAGGTAATCGTAAATTTCCGTGGAAGTGGCCACCGTGGAACGCGGGTTCCGCGTCGAGTTTTTCTGCCGGATCGCCACGGCCGGCGCGATGCCGGAAATCTCGTCCACCTCCGGCTTTTCCATGCGCTCCAGAAACTGCCGCGCGTAGGCGGAGAGCGATTCCACGTACCGCCTCTGCCCTTCTGCATACACCGTGTCAAACGCCAGCGACGATTTTCCGGATCCGCTCACACCCGTAACCACCGTCAGCGCATTGTGCGGAATATCCACGCTGACGTTCTTGAGGTTGTGCACACGCGCTCCGCGAATGCGCAAAACCTCCTGCTGCTCGAGGATGGGGGGTATGGTTTCGCTGGTGGCCAAAGGGAAGCCCAGACAGCGCGCTTTCCGCACACTGCCTAAACTTCAAAGTATACGACTCTGGCGGAATGCCCGCAAATCGGCCTTTCTGGTGGAGAAAGCCGCGTGGAATTATTGCTGCTGCAGCCGGATGCTGCCAATCCCGCCGTTGACCGAAAGATGAATTGTGGTGGGAGATTTGCCGTAAGCGGCATTGACGTATTGCCCGTCTTCTTCCTTCAAGCCGTGCGTGTCGATCGACCCCAGCCCGCCGTGTACGACGGCCACGACTCCCACATCTTTCGGCAAACGAATCGTCGCCTCGCCCACGCCGCCTTGAATCTCCGCTTCCAGATCCTTCGCGCGCTCGCCGGTCAGATCCACGTCCGCCTGCCCCGCGCCGATGTTCAACTCCAGCCGCGTCAGGTCCACCTTTGCGAATCGCAATACACCGCGGCCCGCACCAATATCAATCTCCAGATCCAGGGGAATCGAATCGTTCACTTTCAGATTCCAAGTGTTGTCGGAATTGGTCACCAGCGTCCCGCCGCCATCCTGCTCAATGCTCAGGTCGCCCTGACCGCTGCTCACGGAATATTCAATTTTCGGCGCGTGCCAGGAACTTCCAAACGAAAAGTCAGCGTTCAAGAGCGACTCCGCGCCGCCGCTCATGGACAGATCTCCGGCGGGCATCTTCACGGACATGCGCACCGATTTTGCGTCCTTCTTGTCGATGGATTCCACCTTGTGCGACTTGCTTGTGGAGTGGCTCGGCCACTCGCGCGAGGCATACGTGTGTCCTCGTAGGATCAATCCCAGGAGCACCAGCAGAAAAACAGCCGTTCCCAGCGTGACGCCCACGGGAAAAGCAGATGTTGCCTCCGGGTTGTGCAGACGGCGGGAGCGGTCCCAGAACATCCCCGCCCCCGCGAAAATCAGGATTAACGGCCAATACTTCCCTACCACCGGCCACGGATCCAGATTGGGAAACTCACGCGAAATCAGGATCAACAAGCCAAATGCAATCAGCAGCATCGGAAATACAACCGAGCCGCTTCGAACCCCGCGATTTTCCGGCATTTCCGACCTCTCTACCCATTACTACGCAATTCCTGCCAAAATGTTCCACTCTGCTCGGGGCAGGACAAGGCCGCCCGTATCGCAAAAATATCCGAGACAGGCAGGAGGCCCGCCTCAGAAGGCGGCCGCTACAAGGGACGCGGGCGCCTTATTATCCGCATCGTATGTCCCCACCGCCACCACGTCAATTCGCAACTCCCCAAATCCCTGTGCTAGAGTTCGCTAAAGCAGCCAAGGGACAGCAATCATGGCGAAGTTCGACCGCATCATCTGGATCGTGCTCGACAGCGTCGGCATCGGCCCCTTGCCCGACGCCGCCGACTATGGCGACACCGGCCGCACCACGCTCGGCCACATCGCGGAGTATCGCGCTCTGCGGATTCCGACCCTCGTCGAACTCGGCCTCGCGAACATCGCACCGCTCCGGCATCTATCTCCCGCCGCGTCTCCCAAAGCTGCATACGGCAAAGGCGCGACACATTCTCCGGGCAAAGACACAACAACCGGGCACTGGGAAATGGCCGGGGTCTGGCTCGATCAGGCATTCCCCGTTTACAAGCGCGGTTTCCCGCCGGAAATCATCGAGCCGTTCGAAAAACAGATCGGCCGTAAAACGCTCGGCAACAAGCCCGCCTCCGGTACCGAAATCCTGAAAGAGCTCGGCGAAGAACATGTCCGCACGGGCAAGCCCATCGTCTATACGTCGGGCGACAGCGTCTTCCAGATTGCCGCACACGAGGGCGTCATCCCAGTCCCCGAACTTTATAAAATGTGCGAAATTGCGCGAAAACTTCTGGACGGCAAGCATCGCGTGGGACGCGTCATCGCCCGACCGTTCGAAGGCGCGCCCGGCAAGTTCATCCGCACTTCCCGGCGCCACGATTACGCGGTCGATCCGCCAAAACCGATGTTGATGGACGTGCTCGCGGAAAAGAAGGTGCCGGTGTTCGGGGTTGGCAAAATCCACGATATCTACAACGGGCGAGGTGTAGACGACTACGTCACGACGAAGTCGAACACCGATGGCATGGAGAAACTAACCGCCGCGCTTCAGCAGCGCCCCAAGGGACTGATCTTCTGCAATCTCGTGGATTTCGATATGCTTTACGGCCATCGCAAGGACATGGAAGGGTTCGCACGGTCGCTGGAAGAGTTCGACGCGCAGCTAGCGCCATATCTGAAACTACTTAGCGCGAAAGATCTTCTGATCATCACTGCCGACCACGGTTGTGACCCCGACCCTCGTTGGGAAACCACGGACCACTCCCGCGAGTATGTTCCCATCCTGGCCTATACACCCGCGCAGAAAACCGGCACAAATCTTGGCACCAGAGCGACCCTCGCGGATATGGGGCAGACCATCGCGCAAAATTTTGACGCCGTGATTTCTCACGGCGCCAGTTTCTTGCCTGAATTGTCGTAGCGATATTTTAGGATTTATTTTCCGGAAACTCCGCTGCTTGCTGTAGGCGCGTAATATCCGTTCCTGGTTCGCGCCACCAGCTTCCCACGCCCGCGCGGCGGAATCACGTCCACGTGAACGGTTCGAAAGGTGCCGTCCTTGGCCCCGTTCGAGGGATAATACGCCAGGGTGTACTGGTGCCGGATGTCGTGGGCCACCTGCTCGCAAATCGCGTGCACGTCGTCTACATTCTCCGGGAAAAACGACAGCCCGCCGGAAGCCTGTGCGATCTCCGTCAGGGCTCTCTTCGCGTTCTTCGCGCTTTTCTTGTTCTCCTGGCCCAGCAAGCCAATCGTATAGATCACCGTGGACGTTTTCTGAATTTCACGCAGGGTCTTCTCCAGCGAGTTCCGGCTGGTGTTGTCCTCGCCGTCCGTAACGATCAGCAGCACCTTCTTTTCTTTCACGCCCTTCTTCAGGTGATCCAGGGAGCCGATGATGGCGTCATAAAGCGCCGTGCTGCCCCGCGAATCGATCCGTTCCAACGCTTCCTTCAATTCCGGAATGCTGCTGGAAAAATCCTTGTCCAGGTCCAGGTAGAAGTCGTCGTTGAAATTAACGACGAACGCTTCGTCCTGCGGGTTGCTGCTCTGCACCAGCGTCAAAGCCGCCTCGTTCACCCGGGGGCGCTTGTCGCGCATGCTGCCGCTGTTGTCGATCACCAGCCCCATGCTGACGGGAATGTCTTCACGCTTGAAGATCGAAAGCTTCTGCTCGACCTTATCCTCATACACGCGAAAATTGTCCTGCGTCAGCCCGTCCACAAACTTGCCGCGGTCGTCGTTCACCGTTGTGTGCAGGACCACCAGGTTGACATCCACCTTGATGCGTCCGCCTTGGGGAGAAGTGCCGCCTTCCTGCCCCGGTGGCGGGGGAGGCGGAGGAGCAGCGACGGGGATTTGCGCGAACGCTCCGCTCGCTGTGAAGAACACCGCAAGCAGCAGGCAGACCGCTACCAGCCCGAATTGTTGAAGGCGGGTAAACGTTTCAGTGAGCCGGCGCGTAATAGCCGGTCTTTGAGTAAGTAGAGAGGGGTGGGAGTCCCTTGGGGGCGCGCAGCTTGACCTTGATCTTTCGCCACCGCGCGTCGTGAATGTGATTGCTTGGTTTGTATCCCAACACATATTGATTGCGCAGCTCCATGCCGATTTTCGACGCAATATCCGGCAATTCATTTAGATGCTCGACAGCGAAAACGCGGCCACCCGTTAATTCTGTTACTTCGGAGAGCAGCGTTGGGCCGTTCAGCTCCTCCGGGGTGCGGTTCCGATAACCAAGCGGGTCGTAGATACCGATGGCATAGAGCTGGGTATCGGCCTCCTTGACCAGCCGCTTGATGTCGTTCTCGTTGTACCTGCTATGATTATCCCCTCCATCGGAAAGAATCAGCAAGGCGCGTTTGGCGTTATGTGCACCCCTCATCTGGCTTAGGCCCAGGTAGATGGCGTCCAGCAGCGCCGTGCGCCCCCTCGGCGCGGTCACCAACATGCGGCTTTGCAGGTCCTCCACGCTGTTCGTAAATGCACTCGTCAGTTCTGCCCGCTCATTGAAGGTAACCAGGAAAAATTCATCCAGCGGGTTAGCGGTTTTGAAAAAATCCAGCGCCGCTTCCCGCGCTTTATCGATTTTGTTGGACATGCTGCCGCTGAAATCGAAAATCACGCCGATGGAAATGGGAACGTCCTCGGAAGAAAACGTCACGATTTCCTGCTCGATGTTGTCCTCAAACACCCGGAAGTTATCCTGCTCCAGACCAGTGACCAGGCGATTGAATGGATCTGTAACGGTGACGTTGACCAGTGCAAGGTCTACATCCGAACGGATTACCTTCCCGGGGTGAATCGGCACAGCCGGAGTGTTGTGGGAGATACCGGAAATTTTGGAAGGCGCAGGCGGCGGTACGGGATTCGTTCCTGGAGTTGGCTCCTGGGCCCGGAGCAGGGTCATGCTTACCAGCAGACAAAGGCAGGCGCACAGGCGGGCGGCAGCCACTACGTTCATTACGCGAGTCCTGCACCAATCGCGTTTCACGGCTTCCCCCATCCCCCCGGTTCCCCAGGAAGGCCGCGCGGATGATTCATCATAAACACCCGACAGTTGGAAGGCAATAGTCCGTGCAGGGTGTCCGGGAACCGTTGCGGGCACGCCCACGCGAGCCGAACGACTGTGTTAGCATCGGCGTCGTGGCTCAAATTTCAGGAAAATCGCGATGAGTGCAGACGAACCAAAAGTCGTAGTGGTCATTCCCGCGCGTTATGCCTCCACGCGCCTGCCGGGCAAGCCGCTCGTCTCCCTGGGTGGCAAGCCCATGGTGCAGCGCGTTTACGAACGCGCCAAACAAGCCCAAACGGTTCATCATGTTGTGGTAGCCACCGACGACCAGCGTATTATGGATGCCGTTCGGGCCTTCGGCGGCGAAGCCCGGATGACTCGCGCCGACCACCGCACCGGTACCGAACGCATCGCCGAAGTCGCCATCCACGAGCAAGGCGACGTCTTCGTCAACGTGCAGGGTGACGAACCGCTTGTCGATCCCGCCGCGATTGATGCCGCGGTCGCCGCACTGCTCGAAGAGCCGGCCGCCCAGATCGCCACCGTCGCCACTCCTATCCGCCATGCCGGCGACATCATGGATCCCAACGTGGTGAAGACGGTTCTCGACTTCGAAGGCAACGGGCTTTATTTTTCGCGCGCGCCGATCCCCTGGATCCGCGATACCCAGCAGAAAATCCACGTCAAATACTGGAAGCACCTGGGGCTTTACGTTTTCCAGCGCGATGCTCTGCTGGAATATCCGACACTTCCGCAGGGCGAGCTTGAAAAAATCGAGCAGCTCGAACAACTCCGGTGGCTGGAAAACGGCTGGAAAATCCGCGTCGCGGAGGTGCCGCACGACGCCGTCAGCGTGGACGTGCCCGAAGACGTCGCCCGGGTAGAGAAACTCCTTCAGGAACAGAAACTCTGACTCAAATTGTGGGGGCGGCTTACTGTGTCTGCGGCAAAGCAATGCCGGCAGTAGTCCGGTTCCCATCCGAACAAACCATCATGACCGTCCCGCCATCGGCAAAATAAGCCACAAAGTTCACGGTAAAGGCCGTACGCCCTCCAATCGCAATCTTGTACGTATTGCTCTGCGTTCCGTCCCCGCCCACTGTCAGTGTCCCGGAAATTCCCGCGTTCAGGGTCACACCATTCGTATTGATGATGTTCAACCCCAACTGCGCGTAGTCCGCCACACCGGCGATGTTGTTCGTCGCCGCGCTTGTTTGGGCATACTGCCCCACATAGTTCTC
>DASYXF010000001.1:0-4594 GCA_035935335.1 Candidatus Acidiferrum sp. | reverse complement strand
GTGGCAGAGAGCATCGCGGAAAAATTCGAGAGCCTGTTTGCACAGAAAATGGCGGCGCTGAAAGTGGGCGACCCGTTTGAAGCAAGCACGGAACTGGGGCCGCTTTCGACGCCGCAAGGGGTGGAAGATCTGGTTCGCGATGTGCGGAAGTCCGTGGAGGCAGGGGCAAAGATTCTGACGGGCGGGAAGCCGCTGGACCGGCCAGGGAATTATTACGCGCCAACGGTTCTGGTGAACATTCCAAAGGACTCGCCGGCTTACAAGGAAGAGATGTTCGGTCCGGTGGCAAGCGTGTTTCGCGCAAAGAACATCAGCGAGGCGATTCGAATCGCGAACGACAGCCGGTTTGGGCTGGGAGCGAGCGCCTGGACGAACGATGCCGCCGAGCAGCGGAAATTCATCGATGAACTGGATGCGGGGATGGTGTTCATCAACAAAATGGTGGCATCGGACCCGCGGATCCCGTTCGGGGGGGTCAAGTGGTCAGGCCACGGGCGGGAGCTGGGAGTCTGGGGAATCCGGGAGTTCACGAATATCAAGACAGTATGGGTGGAGCAGGGCTGACAGGGCTAAGAAGGGGGTTGCGGAGGAGGGACGGGAATGGTAGTTTGGTCCGACAACTCGACCATATTTCGATCTCCCTGGCTCGCCGCACACGATGTCCCCTACCGCGCGGGGTTCAGATCAATGCGTCGACGGACTGTGTGCGGCTTCGGAGGTTGAGATGTACAAAATCATTCGCGCTTCCCGCCTTTACGAACAAATCGTCCAGCAGGTGGAAGAATCGATCCACAAGGGTGCGCTGAAGCCGGGGGATCAACTGCCTCCGGAGCGAGAACTTGCGGAGCAGTTTGGGGTGAGCCGGACGGCGGTGCGCGAAGCGGTGAAGACACTGCGGGAAAAGGGATTGGTGGAAGCGTATCCGGGGCGCGGGACGTTCATCACGGACGGAAGTTCGAACACGATCAAACAGTCGCTGCACCGGATGATGCGCTCTGGAAATGAGGGCTTTGCGTTTCTAGCAGAGGTGCGGGCGATTCTGGAACCGGAGATTGCGGCGCTGGCAACGACGCGCGCTGATCAAGAGGATCTGAAGGCGATGAGAGAACAGGTGGAGGTGATGGACGCGTCGAAGACGGATCCGGATGCGTTCATCGAAGCGGACCTGGATTTTCACCTGGCGCTGGCGGAGGCGGCGGGGAATCCGATCATACTTTCGCTGATCGATTCGATCGTAGGACTGTTACGCGAACAGCGAATTGGAATATTCCAAGTGAAGGGCGGGGCGGAGCGCGGTCAGTATCACCACAAGAAGATCCTGGAAGCGATCGAGCACCGGGATTCCGCCGGAGCGCGCGAAGCGATGAAGGCGCATTTGAAACAAGTGCGAGAGGATTCGCGGAACGCACCCAGCGAATAATTCGAATAAGATTTGACGGCGGAAGTGATTCGAGAGAGGTGAGGTCTTGGCTAAATTAGGGTTTGTGGGCCTGGGAGTGATGGGCAGCGAAATGGTGAACCGGCTGCTCGGCAAGGGGCACACCGTTACCGGGTATAACCGGACGCGTTCAAAGGCGGAGTGGCTGATCAAGAAGGGAATGAAGTGGGCGGACTCGCCGCGAGCGGTGGTTGGCGAATCCGATGTGATTTTTTCCATGGTGACGAATTCGGCGGCGCTGGGCGCGGTGATGAACGGGCCCGAGGGAATGGTTGCCGCGGTGACGCCGGGGAAATTGTTCGTTGACATCAGCACGGTGAGCCCCGCGTTCAGCCGCGAGATCGCAGGAAAGATACGGGAAAAGGGCGGCGATATGGTGGACGCGCCCGTGTCCGGAAGCGTGATTACGCTGCAGGAGGGGAAACTCTCCGTGATGGTGGGAGGGCGCAAGGAAACGTTCGAAAAGGTAAAGCCGCTGCTGCTGGACATCGGGCCAAAGGTGACGCATGTGGGCGACAACGGCCTGGCGCTGGTGATGAAGATTGGGACGAACTTGAGCCTGGCCGTGCAGATGCTGGCGTTTTGCGAGGGTGTGCTGCTGGCGGAAAAGAGCGGGATTGCGCGCGAAGTGGCGGTGGATGTCCTGACGCATAGCGTGATTGCATCGCCGATGGTGCAATATCGCGGGCCGTTTGTGCTGAAGCAGCCGGCGGAGGCGTGGTTCAACGTCAACATGATGCAGAAGGACATGCTGCTGGCGCTGGAACTGGGGCGGCAACTGGACGTGCCAATGCCGACGACGGCGGTGACGAATGAATTCCTGACGGCTGCACGCGGGATGGGGCTGGTGGAGAAGGATTTTGCGATTGTGTTCGACGTGTTAGCACAGATGTCCGGGGTGAAAGCATGAAAACGGTCACGGATCCTGCGAAGACGGAAAACGGCGTGGCGGCGGAAGTCGGGCTGCGGCTATACCGGCAGATGGTGCGCATCCGGTTGTTTGAAGAGCAGGTGAACGAGCTTTATACGCGGGCTCTGATGCCGGGACTGGCGCATTTGTACATCGGCGAGGAAGCGGTTGCGGTGGGAATCTGCGAGGCGCTGAAGAACACGGATTACGTGACCAGCACGCATCGCGGGCACGGGCATTGCCTGGCGAAGGGGGCGACGCCGGATAGGATGTTTGCGGAGCTTTTGGGCAAGGAAGCGGGCTATTGCCGGGGCAAGGGCGGCTCGATGCACATTGCGGATCCTGCGACCGGGAATTTGGGCGCAAATGCCATCGTGGGCGGGAGCGCGGGAATTGCCACTGGCGCGGCGCTGACGGCGAAGCGATTGAAGACCGATCAAGTGGCGGTTTGTTTTTTTGGGGAGGGCGCGCTGGGCCAAGGCGTGCTGTATGAAGTGATGAATCTGGCGGCGCTGTACAAGCTGCCGGTGATTTATGTTTGCGAGAACAATCTCTATACCGAGTACACCCATTTTTCGGAGACGACGGCGGGAGACATTCTGGCGCGGGGAACCGCGTTTGGAGTGCACTCGGAGAGTGTGGACGGGCAGGACGTGCGCGCCGTGCATGCCGTGGCACAGAAATTGGTGAGCCGGGCGCGCAAGGGCGAGGGACCTTCTTTGCTGCTTTGCAACACGTATCGCTACACCGGGCATCACGTCGGCGACATCAACCGCGAATACTACCGTTCGAAACAAGAAGAGCAGGAGTGGAAGACGAATCGGGATCCTATCAAGAACATGGGAGCGTGGCTGGCCGGGCAGAAGATTGCCGATGCGGGCGCGCTGCAGAAGATTGAGAACGAAGCGCGCGAAGAGATGAAGGCCGCGGTGGAGTTTGCGATCGCCGCTCCGTATCCGGGAGTCGAGGAGGTCGACCAGGACGTTTATGCCTGAGACCGCGATCCGGGAACTGACATTTGCGCAAGCGGTCCGCGAAGCGCTTGCGGAAGAGATGCGGCGCGATCCGCGCGTGTGCATCTTTGGGGAAGATGTAGCGGAGGCGGGGACACCGTTCAAGGTGCTGTCGGGTCTGGTGGAAGAGTTTGGGTCAGAGCGGGTGCTGGACACGCCGATTTCGGAGGCGGGATTTACGGGAATGGGAGTGGGCGCGGCGATGACGGGTTTGCGGCCGGTTGTGGACATCATGTTCGGGGATTTTTTGACGCTGACGATGGATCAGCTGGTGAACCAGGCAGCGAAAGTGCATTACATGTCGGGTGGAACATGGAAAGTGCCGATGGTGCTGCGAACTACGCTGGGCGCGACGCGGCGGTCGGCGGCGCAGCATTCGCAATCTTTGCACGCGTGGCTTTGCCATGTGCCCGGACTGAAGGTGGCGATGCCTTCGACTCCGTACGATGCGAAGGGTTTGTTGAAGACCGCGATTCGGGACGATAACCCGGTGATTTTTCTGGAAGACAAGATGATGTACAAGCAGAAGGGCGCGGTGCCGGCGGAGGAGTACACGATTCCTTTTGGAGTGGCCGATGTGAAGCGCGAGGGTGAAGACATCACGCTGGTGGCGACGAGCAGTATGGTGGAAGTGGCGCTGGGAGCGGCGAAACTACTTGAGGGTGTGGGCGTCAGCGCGGAAGTGATTGATCCGCGGACGATGTGGCCGCTGGACGAGAAGACGCTGGTGGAGTCGGCGAAGAAAACTTCGCGGGCGATTGTGATTGATGAAGGCTACGGGCGGTACGGGGTGACAGGAGAGATCGCTTCGGTGATTGCCGAGGGTGCGTTTTTCAATCTGGAGGCACCGGTGAAGCGGATGGGGGCGATGCACGTGCCGATTCCCTTCTCGCCGCCGCTCGAAGACGTGACCGTGCCGACGGAACAGACGGTTTTTGAAGCGGCGCGCGTGATGTGCGGGAAGGGATAAGATTGGGCATTGGATTCCCTGAGCTTCGCAGAATGAAAAGTTGAGATCCTTCGGCCCGGCAGAAACGCCGGGTCTCAGGATGACAGCTCTCTCTCTTAATTTGGTTTCAGTTGTTGTTGAATGCGGGAGGTTGACTTGGCACTGAAGACATACGGCCCGATGGCGGTGGATTGGGAAAACCGCATCGATTTTGACCGCTTGCGCAAGGAAAGGCTGGCGCGAGCGAAAGCACTGCTGGCAAAGTCCGAAATGGGCGCGCTGCT